>CALSAF010000135.1:0-13186 GCA_943372805.1 Rhizobium sp. Q54 | reverse complement strand
CATCCTTCACCTGGAAAAAATCAATGATCGCGGGGAGAATGACCGATGACTGACACGAAGAAGCCGGGCCGGCGCTTGCGATCACAGGACTGGTTCGACAATCCCGATCACCTCGATATGACGGCGCTGTATCTTGAGCGTTTCATGAACTACGGCACGACGCCGGAGGAACTCCGCTCCGGCAGACCGATCATCGGGATCGCCCAGTCGGGTTCGGACATCAATCCGTGCAACCGCCACCACCTGGATCTGGCCAAGCGGGTACGCGACGGCATCCGGGATGCCGGTGGCATCCCCATCGAGTTTCCCTCGCACCCGCTCTTTGAAAACTGCAAGCGTCCGACCGCCGCCCTCGATCGCAATCTCGCCTATCTCGGGCTGGTGGAATTGCTCTATGGCTATCCGTTCGATGGTGTCGTGCTCACCACCGGCTGCGACAAGTCCACGCCTTCAGCCCTGATGGCGGCCTCGACTGTTGATATTCCCGCGATCGTGCTTTCAGGCGGACCCATGTTGGATGGTTGGCATGATGGCGAACGCGTCGGGTCAGGCACGGTGATATGGCGGTCCCGCCGCAAATATGCAGCGGGAGAGATTACCCGCGAGGAGTTTCTCGAACGCGCCCTGGATTCTGCACCCTCCCCCGGCCACTGCAACACCATGGGCACGGCCTCTACGATGAATGCCATGGCTGAGGCCCTCGGCATGTCCCTGACCGGCTGCGCCGCCATCCCGGCCGCCTATCGCGAGCGGGGACAGATGGCCTACCGAACAGGACGGCGAGCCGTGGAACTGGTCCTGGAAAACATTCGCCCCTCCGACATTTTGACCCGCGAAGCTTTTCTCAACGCCATCCGCGTAAACTCGGCCATCGGCGGTTCGACCAACGCACAGCCGCATCTGATGGCGATGGCCAGGCATGCCGGCGTCGAACTTCTGCCGGAGGACTGGCAGGTTCACGGCTTCGACATTCCGCTGCTCGCCAATGTCCAGCCGGCGGGTGCCTATCTCGGCGAGGGCTTCCATCGCGCAGGCGGCGTGCCGGCCATCATGTGGGAGCTGCTCCAGGCCGGAAAACTCGAGGCAAGCTGTCCGACGGTGACCGGACAAACCATTGGAGAAAACCTTGAAGGCCGAGAGGCAACCGATCGCGAGGTCATCAAGCCCTATCACGCACCGATGAAGGAGCGCGCCGGCTTCCTCGTGCTCAGAGGCAACCTTTTCGATTTCGCCATCATGAAGACGAGTGTCATATCCGACGGTTTTCGACAGCGTTATCTGCAGCAACCGGGTCGGGAAGGCATGTTCGAGGGCCGTGCCATCGTCTTTGACGGCTCGGAAGACTACCACCGACGCATCAATGATCCATCGCTCGACATCGACGAAACCTGTATTCTCGTCATCCGCGGTGCCGGTCCCCTGGGTTGGCCGGGGTCGGCCGAGGTGGTCAACATGCAGCCGCCGGATCACCTGATCAGCCGCGGCATCATGAGTCTGCCGACCATTGGCGACGGCCGCCAGTCCGGCACCGCCGACAGCCCGTCGATCCTCAACGCATCTCCGGAAAGTGCTGCGGGCGGCGGGCTTGCCTGGATCAGGACTGGCGACCTGATCAGGATCGACCTCCAGCACGGACGCTGCGACATGATCGTGGACGATGTCGAGATCGCCCGCCGTCAAAGCGAAGGCATCCCACCGGTGCCTGCAGACGCCACCCCCTGGCAAAGGCTCTATCGACAGACAGTGACCCAGCTGTCCGACGGCGCGACGATCCGCGGTGCGGAAGAATTCCATAAAATCTCCGACACGCCGCCTCGGCACAATCACTGACGCGCAACACGGACATCATTTGTTCGCGTTCGAAGCAGACAGATCGGCAAAATACCGCCGGAAGATCAGTTCATAGTGGAACTGACCGACGGAGAAATCATTCAAGCCTCCATCAGCATATCGATGGAGGCACAGATGAAACCCGTTCTTGAACTGCTTGCCGGCACGAGCGTCGCAGCCGGCATCGTGGCCGGCGGCGTGGCCCTTGCATCCACCGCCCTTGAACCGGCGGGACAACCGCATCGGTTTGCCGGCCTTGACGTACAGGAACTCTGGACACCAGGGCCCGTCGTGGTCGACCGGAACAAGCAGCACTACGAGAGGCTCGCTCCACGCTATGCAAGCCACGTCGTGATGAGCGCGCCAGACACAGGCTCAGAAAATTCCCCAGCGCTGCCAGCAACATCCGCCATCAGGGACACAGACGGCCAACCGTCAAGCCGTTGGCGAATGGAGGGCGCATTTCTTGCGCTCGATCAGCGGGAAGAAGATCGTGAAGAGGAAATGACCGCACCTGGCTGGAATGGCCGAGCAGCGAATTGGCGCGCACAACCGCAACATATCAATTTGGAAAAGCATTGATTTGGATCGGGCCGCGACCGGACTGCGCATTGCGCTCAAGGCTGCGGCAGAGCAGCTAATCCGATAGACGTAACGTCATCTCTCGGCGAACCTGGCAGCACGAGCCCCAGAGGCTCACGCGATGTGCGGCAGATGCCGCGTCAGGGCGCTCGAAGAGCGCCCCTTGTCAACGCAAGTGGCTCAGTAGCGCGGAAAGTCGGCCGGATTGATGCCGAGGGTCTTGAGATGATGGTCCTTGGGACGACGATGTCCCTCGACAGCAGCCGCTGCGGAGCTTGCTGCGCCAAGAACGGCGATCGCACGACCGAGGAAACCCTGCTGGATGGACTTGCGGAGGCTAGACATTTCTTTGCTCGCTTTCTTCGTTTGCAAGCAGAAGATGATACTCCGGCGGTAGAATTACAATGGTCGGAAAGTCACGCCAGCCATGCAACCGATGCAGGCCGAGTTAATCAGATCCTGCATCGGCGCATGGTAATTTAGACATCAGTCTTCGCTGGCTGCCACCTGGGCCAGTACCTGCCCCTTGCCCCGCGCCCGAAGGATCATCGGAACAAAGAGCGCGATTGCCGCAAGCGCCAGCAAGATGGCAGCAATCGGCGAGGTGACGAGCACGGTCGCATCACCCTGGCTGATCGACAGAGCACGGCGCAGCTGTTGCTCGGCCATCGGCCCGAGGATCAGGCCGACGATGACGGGCGCGATCGGATACCCGAAAACCCGCATGATGTATCCGAGCACGCCGAAGGTGAGAAGCAGGCCAAGTTCGAATACGGACGGGTTGGCACCGATCGTGCCGAGTGTCGCGAACACGAGAATGCCGGCATAGAGCCACGGCTTCGGAATAGTCAGCAGGCGCACCCACAGACCGATCAGCGGCAGGTTCAGCACCAACAGCATGAAGTTGGCGATCAAGAGCGATGCTATGAGGCCCCAGACCAACTGCGGATTGGTCGCGAACAGCAGCGGCCCCGGCTGGAGACCGAACTGCTGGAAGCCTGCCAGCATGATCGCCGCAGTCGCCGTCGTCGGCAGGCCGAGCGTCAGCAGCGGAACGAGCGTGCCCGCAGCCGACGCATTGTTTGCCGCTTCCGGACCCGCGACACCTTCGATGGCACCGTTGCCAAATTCCTCGGGATGTTTGGTGAAGTTCTTTTCCGCCGAGTAGGAGAGGAAACTGGAAACATCAGCGCCGCCTGCGGGCATTGCACCGATCGGGAAGCCGATCGCTGTGCCACGAAGCCAGGGTTTCCAGGACCGTTTCCAATCGGACTTGGTCATCCAGAGCGAACCGCGCACCGCCTCGACCTTGTCAGGAGCCCGCGAGCCCTGCGCAGCGACATAGAGTGTTTCGCCGATCGCGAACATTGCCACCGCGAGTGTCGTCACTTCGAGACCGTCCAGAAGGTCCGGCACGCCGAAGCTGAGACGGGTCTGGCCGGTAAGCTGATCGATACCCACGATCGAAAAGGCGAGACCGATGAACAGCGCCGTCAGACCACGTAGCGTGGAGTCTCCGAACGCGGCCGAGACGGTCACGAAGGCGAGCACCATGAGTGCGAAATACTCTCGTGGCCCGAAGGAAAGCGCAAACTTGACGACATAGGGTGCGATGAAGGCCAACGAGATGGTCGCAAGCAACCCGGCAACAAAAGAACCGATCGCCGCCGTGGCAAGTGCTGGCCCCCCGCGTCCGGCCCGGGCCATCTTGTTGCCCTCGAGTGCCGTGACGATGGAAGCACTTTCGCCTGGTGTGTTCAGCAGGATCGACGTCGTCGAGCCACCATACATGCCGCCGTAATAGATGCCGGCGAACATGATCAGCGAGCCGGCAGGATCGAGTTGGTACGTGACCGGCAACAGCAGGGCCACGGTGAGCGCCGGACCGATGCCCGGCAAGACGCCGACGAGTGTGCCTAGCGTGACGCCGATCAGCGCGTAAAACAGGTTGATCGGCTGCGCAGCGATCGCCAGCCCCTGGAGAAGGAAATCAAACGTATTCACGGGGTTCCCCTCAGAAGAACAGCCGCTCGAGTGGACCCGCCGGCAAGGACAGTTGCAGGAAGCGCGCGAAGATGATCCACACGACGAAGGAAAGTGCGATGCCCGCGGGCAGCGAAATCCAGAACTTTCTCTTGCCGAACCCGGCAGCGGTCATGGCAAACAGAATACCGGTAGCAATCGAGAAGCCGGCAGTTTTCAAAAGCAGCATCTGCGCGGCAAGTCCCGCGACGATGAACAGCACAGGGGGGAGCTCCTGATGATCCCGCGCCGGAAAATCGCGACGCAACGCGGCGAAGACTGTCCAGATGCCGAGCACGATCAGACCGAATGCAATGCCCTTGGGCACTGTCGCCGGACCGATGCCGGAATAGAGATTGCCGCCTTGCAACCGCGCAACGTCGTAGAAGATCAGGCCTGCAATCGCGAACATCACCAGAGCGATGGCCAGCGCCGCCCAATCAGGGCGGCGCGTGCGATGTCCGGAAGAGCGTTCTTCCATGCTCATTTCACGAGCCCGATGTCTTTCAGGATCGCTTCGGTCGCGGTGATGTCCTTGGCGAGCTGCTCTTCGAAGGCAGCGCCGGACAGATAGGTGTCCTGCCAGTTCTTCGTCTTCAGCGTTTCCTGCCAGCCGGCAGATTTCGCAAGCTTTTCAACATCAGCCTGGATGGTCGCCTTCTGCTCATCAGTCAGGCCCGGAGCTGCAGCGACCATGCGCCAGTTCTGCAAGACGACGTCGAGGCCGCTTTCCTTCAGCGTTGGTGCGTCGGCACCGGCAATACGTTCTGCGCTGGAGACCGCGAGCAGACGAAGCGCGCCGGCAGCGACCTGGGCCTGGAATTCGCCATAGCTGGAAATGCCGACCGTCACCTGGCCACCAAGGATGGCAGCAAGTGCTTCACCACCGCCCGAATAGGCGATGTAGTTGATCTTCGTCGGATCGACGCCGGCAGCCTTTGCGATCAGGCCGGCACCGATGTGGTCCACACCGCCGGCAGAGCCGCCAGCCCAGGACACCGAGCCCGGATCGGCCTTCAGCTTTTCGACCAGCTGGCCGATGTTCTGGATATCGGAATTGGCAGGAACGACGATCGCCTCGTATTCCCCGGTGAGGCGTGCGATCGGCGTGACGTCGGCCAGCGTGACCGGCGACTGGTTGGTCAGGATCGCGCCTACCATGACGTAGCCGCCGACGATGAGGGCGTTCGGATTGCCCTTCTGCTGGCTGGCGAACTGCGCGAGGCCGATGGTGCCACCGGCGCCCGGAACGTTCATGACCTGGACGTTGCTGGAAACGCCTTCAGACTGCATCACCGCCTGCAGCGAGCGAGCCGTCTGGTCCCAGCCGCCGCCGGGCGCTGCCGGAGCCATGATCGTGTAGTCGGCGGCTGCGGCCGGAAGGGCCAGCGCGCCTGCGAGAATAGATGCCAGGAAAAAGTGCTTCAAGATAGTCCTCCACCATCAATGCGGCTCTTGCCGCTTTCAACTGATCTGTGGGGAGAATGCGGGTTCCCGCAATTCGGCGCGAACCGTGCCAGGCAATGCCTGCTCCTCCCATGTCCCATCTGCCCCGCCTCCACGGGACGATGTGACCATACGCCCTATCAGCACAACCTGTCACCCACCTGTCACCGCATTGCAGGGAGGCTCGAGATCGGGAGCGGAAGGACAGATTGGAACCACACCCCGCCGATCAGGAGGCGTGCACTTGGTCGTTGAGGTCGCGCACGAGCCGCTGGTGGCTGCGCAGGCTCGACAGCACATCACCGAAACGGACGAGCCCCTGGCCGGCCAGCATATCCTTGAGCTTGATGAAGACGTCAGCCGTCGCAATGGCGTCACCCAGTGCGGTATGACGGTCGTCGTCCTCGATGTGAACCCCGAGGCGGACGGCCAGAGCATCGAGGGTATGGGTCTCGGCCGGGCCGAAGGCAACCGCCGACACGAGAACCGTATCGAGAATGGGATGCAGGAAACGCAATCCAATTTCCTTTTCCCGCCTGTAGAGAAACTCCATGTCGAAGGGCGCATTATGCGCGACGAGAACCGCACCCTCTGCGAAACGATGGAATTGCCGAATGGCTTCCTGAACGGTGACGGCATCGGCGACCATTGGATCGCTGACACCGTGGATCGCAGTTGCCGAGGCCGGGATCGGCCGGCCAGGATTGACGAGCAGATTGAATACCTCGCTCTTGACGCGCTTTCCATTGACGATCCGCACGGCCGCAATCTGGACGATCTCGTCGCCCTGCTCGGGCAGAAGCCCGGTCGTCTCGGTGTCGAACACCACATAGGTCAAGGCATCGAGGCGAGCCTCGGAGAGCTTGTCGTAATGCATGCGAGACAACAGATCGAAATCGTACACCACGTGGCGGGACAAGTCCGACCCCATGGGACGAAGTTTTTCAATCGGCCGCAGCCGTGTCGAGATCGCCGGACACCCCGCCAGGAGCCCGACCGAGAGCGTGTTGCCATGCGCCCTCAGAATTGTCTCGCAGGTCACACCACCGTCATAGACCGGTTCACTCAACCAAGCCTGCAATGCCTCTGGTGTGACCGACGTACCCGACCAGGAGAGCGCCAGTTCGGCAGCATCCCTGACCTCAGAGATCACGAGGCGAAATTGCCCTGCCGATGTCGCGCCGCTCACCCGCGCTGCGATATGGGCCAGAAGGCTGACGATGTCGAACGCATTGCAGCGGACGGCAAGCTCCGCAGCCTCCGTGTCCAGCGACAGTCCAAGTCCGTGCAACTCCCGGCGCAATTGGCTGGCGAGCTCGCGTGCATCCGTTGGCGCCATCGGCCACCCATCGGATCGGCAACTCTCGAAGCGGGCTTCCAGTCCGTCCAGAATCGTGTCGAGCGTCTCGATGTCCGATCGGATGACGTCATCCGTCAGGTGGCGCTCTGCCCTGTCGGCGGCAAGCCTGCGCAACCGGGACACGGAAGGTCGGATCTGTAGAAAGACATCACCCAGGAGGGCATCACGCCTGGCATAGGCTGCCACTTCCGTCGTGACGTCGCGCAAGGTCATCACATAGGCCCCGCCATCGCCGCCATTGTCGCTGGCAAGCCGCATACGACCGGCAAGACGACTTTGACCACAGGGGCTGAGACAGATGAACTCTACCACAGTGTCGGGATCAGCGCTTTCGATCAGCCTGTGATGCGCGTCCCGGATCGGACCTTCGCTCAGATAGTCGAAGACGTTGCGATCAAGGCAGACGGGGCGCGGCGAACCGGCAAGCATCTGTCGGGCCACGCCGTTGTAAAAGACGAGATGATGGCGAGCGGTACACAGCAGAACCGCCGGTGGCACATCGGCAAGCAACTGCTCGAGCTTGTTCTTGTCCGAGGAGAGCCGCGCTGTTTCGCGTTGCACTGATTCAGCAAGGGCCCCGCGGGTTTGTGCAATCGTTGCAGCCGTGGCCGAGGCAGCAGCCGCCAAGTCGCCGAGATAGCGCGCATCATCCGCCGCAAACTCATGGGCGACATCGGCATGGGCTCTTGCCCGCATCGCCGAGGCGACTTTGTCTATGGGGCGGGCCAGATGCGTGTCGAAGAGGAACCAGATCCAGGTCACGAGCGCCAGGATGAGGAAACCGGCCGCGATCGCCCCCTGCACGAAGGCGTTCATCATGTCAGGGTTGCCTTCGCGGTGGTAGCCGAACCACAATCCGACCGCCAAAGCGGCAATAGCCCCGGCCGCCAATGCGACGAAAAACAGCAGGATACGTCCGCGGAGGCTGATCCTGGTCAACATGGTTCCCTCACCCGGCCGAACATGCGATTTTCATGGCCGCATCGTCAGGCTCTACTTTGGTCCAGTCTGCACCCACGAGGCTCCCATCATCCGCAATGCTGACCTTCCCATCGACCAGATCGGCCCGACGTGCATTCTGGCAGTCAAAAACCACCTTGACCGGCGTAACCGGCTGCCAACGTGCCAACAGCAGAATGTCAATCATGACCAGGCCCGGCTGGTTCGGATTCCGCTTGGCAGACTTCAGATCGACGGCTGTGAAACGCGTGGTCACAGGCTTGATGTAAGACCACGGGCGCCAGAAGGCGGTCTGTTCATTCTGCCAGGAGGCAACGATGCCCGGCAACGCCAAATTCATCCGGTCAAACCAGCTATATTCGCTCCAGATGGAATAGCTCAGCATACCGAGACCAGCCATGACAGGGACGATCCATTTTGGCAGGAGCCCACGGCTCAACCAGCGCAGGAGCATGGCCACACCCGCCAGGGCAACACCGGAAACCACGGCTGCGATCAACTCAAACAGCATTCTTCATTCCTTCACACGGGCGCCCGGCCGCCATTGGCGAGCGCCGATTGCATTGTGCGCACGACGACAAAGGCGTCGCGCAGATGGGACCGTTCGAAGTCGCCGAAATCATACGGTGCGAGGAAGTTATCCGGCTTTCGCCCGTCCCGCACCTGCCTTACCTGATTGCGCAGACGCATATCGGCGATCAGGTCATAGGCCGCGATCAGATCACGCGCGCCAGCGCCGGAAATGATGCCGGCTTCCTCGGCGGCAAGCAGGCGAGCGCGTGTATTCACCGGGGCGAGCCTGCCCATCAGGGAATAGACGCGTCCAAGATCGACCACAGGCACCACGCCGTTGTGCTTCATGTCGATCTGGTTGCGATGTTCACCGCTGCGGATCGTGGCAAAGCCCCTGAGGAGTCCCAGCGGCGGAGCATGCTTCAACGAATTGCTGATCATATGCGCGGTGAAGATCGAGTTGCGGCTCGCCTCTTCCAGCGTTTCTGCCTGCAGATCCTGGAAGAGTGACGACGCACCGCAGATCGGTCGCAGGTCGAACATGACACTGGCGAGCATCTGCGCAGTCGGATCCGGCTTGTAGATCCAGTCGCGGAAATAGCTGCGCCATACGGAGACCGGCTGGCACCAGCGAGGATTGGTCGCCATCATGTCGCCCGGGCAATAAAAATATCCGCAGATATCGAGGCCCCGGCTAACCTTGGCGGCAAGCTGCTGGAACCAGGGCATGTCCTCAGGCTCCACCCCGTCTTCGATGAAGATGCAGTTGTCCTGATCGCTCACACCGCTTTGTTCCTGCCGCCCCTGGCTGCCGCAGGCGAGCCAGACATAAGGCACCGGCGGCGGCCCCAGTTCACGCTCTGCGAGCATGATCAGCCGGCGGGTTACGCTATCGGCGATATCGGTGATCAAGCGGGTCACGACCTCGTGGGCATTGTTGCTGCCGACGAGCTGTACGAGCAATTGCGGGATGCGCGCCGTGATCGCGCGCATGTCCTCCGCCCGTTCGGCCGAGGCAATGTCACGGATCAACTGGGCCGAACTGATTGCGTGGAAACGAATGAGGTCCGTCTGGGTGATCATCCCCACCAGCCTGTCGCCTTCGACAACGGGAAGGTGCCCGACACGCCGCTCGAGCATCAGATGCAGGATGTCGGAGCCGAGCGCCTCGCCCGGCAATCCGACGGGATCGGGGGTCATCACGGCAGAGACCGGGGTCAGGTCAGGATCGAGCCCCTCCGCAAGGACACGTCCCGTGAGGTCACGGGTCGTGAGGATGCCGAGAAAGCGACCGTTATCGACAACCCCGAGACTCGAGACGTGCCGTTCGCGCATCAGGGTGGCAGCAGAACGGACTGTGTCGGAGGAGGAGCAAACGATCGGCGGCCGCGACATCAGCTCGCTCACCTTCTGGATCGCCATATCGCCGCGGCGCGTATCGGCAAATCGCCCACGGGTGAAGAAACGGGAAAAGACAGCCTGCTCCTGCATCAACCGATGGAACTCATCCTTCGGCAACATCAGCAGGGTGCAGTCGGAGCGCGCGGTCGCAGTCGTCGCTGCGAAACCGTCTGACAACAGACCACGTTCACCAAACGAATTTCGGGCGGCAAGCTCGGAGACCACCGTATTCGCAGCATCAAGGATTTCCACCGCACCGTCCATGATGAGGTAGATGCCGGGCAACACGTTGCCCCGGTGATAGATTTCAGAACCTTTGGAAAAGGAAACTTGTTCGAAGCGGCTGGAGACCAGCTCGATCTGGTCCCTAGGGAGACTGTCATAGGGATGGACGGTCTCAAGAAACATCAGCACGTCGGATTGTGCCTGGGACATCCCGTTTACCCTCACTTGGCGCTATTGAGCCGCGAATGACTGAGGGACAGGAGGGGCGGCCATGCCGCCCCTCCCGATCATTTCGATCAGTGACCGGTTGCCTGACCAGCGCCGCGCGGAACGCGGATGGATTCGACGAGATCCTGGACATGCTTCGGCGGAGCCTGGGTCATCATCGACACGAGATAGGCCGTGCCGAAGTTGAGCAGTGCGCCGATCGGACCGAACGCCGTCGGCGGGATGCCGAAGATGTAGTTCGCCGGAACGTTTTCGAGCATGTTGGTGCCTGCGACGAAGAACCAGCCCAGATAGGTGAACAGGTACAAGCAGGTAACCACGAGGCCGACGATCATGCCAAGCGTGGCGCCGAGCGAGTTGATGCGCTTCGAGAAGATGCCCATCATCAGAGCCGGGAAGATCGTCGCAGCAGCAAGACCGAAGGCGAGTGCGACGGTCTGCGCCGCGAAGCCCGGCGGGTTGAGGCCCAGCAGGGTTGCGACCAGGATCGCGCCTGCCATGGCTATACGCGCCGCCAGAAGCTCACCCTTTTCAGAGATATCCGGCTTCAGGAAGTCCTTGATCAGGTCGTGACTGATCGCAGACGAGATCGCGAGCAGCAGGCCGGCAGCGGTCGACAGAGCGGCTGCAAGACCGCCAGCAGCGATGAGAGCGATAACCCAGCCCGGCAGCTGTGCGATTTCCGGGTTGGCGAGAACGAGGATGTCGTTGTTGATCGTCAGCTCGTTGCCCGTCCAGCCACGCTCGGCAGCTGTGGCGGCAAAGCCTTCGGACTTGTCGTTGTAGTACTGGATACGGCCGTCGCCATTCTTGTCTTCAAACTTCAGAAGACCCGTGACTTCCCAGTTGCGCATCCAGTCCGGACGCTCGTCGTAAAGGACAGCCTCCTGCTGTGTGCCGCCGGGGAAGATCGTGTCGATGATGTTCAGGCGTGCCATGGCGCCAACAGCCGGAGCCGTCAGATAAAGCAGCGCGATGAACACCAGCGCCCAACCAGCCGACCAACGAGCATCCGAAACCTTCGGAACCGTGAAGAAGCGGATGATGACGTGCGGCAGACCGGCAGTACCGATCATCAGCGACAGCGTGAACAGAGTCATGTTCAGCATGGAGCCCTGAGCAGTGTAGGCATTAAAGCCAAGGTCGGTGACGACCTGGTCAAGCTTCTGCAGCAGCGGCAGTGCCGATTCGGTGTGCGTGCCGAAGAGACCAAACCACGGGATCGGATTGCCGGTCAGCTGCAGCGAAATGAAGACCGCCGGGATGGTGTAGGCGATGATCAGAACGATGTACTGGGCGACCTGCGTGTAGGTGATGCCCTTCATGCCGCCGAGAACCGCATAAACGAAAACCACAGCAGACGCGATCCAGAGACCGGTGGAGACGTCGACTTCGAGGAAGCGCGAGAAGGCGACGCCGGCGCCGGTCATCTGTCCGATGACATAGGTCACCGAGATGATGATGAGGCAGACGACAGCCGTCAGGCGAGCGCCCTGGCTGTAGAAGCGGTCACCGATGAACTGCGGAACGGTATATTTGCCGAATTTGCGCAGGTAAGGTGCGAGCAGGAGTGCGAGCAGAACGTAGCCGCCGGTCCAGCCCATGAGGAAGGTCGAGTTACCATAACCGACGGTGGCGATGAGGCCGGCCATCGAGATGAAGGAAGCCGCCGACATCCAGTCGGCCGCGGTTGCCATGCCGTTCATGACCGGGTTGACGCCGCGGTTGGCGGCATAGAACTCGGCCGTCGAGCCGGCACGGGCCCAGATGGCGATGCCGATGTAGAGCGCAAAGGACGCGCCTACGATCAGCAGATTAAGTGTGTACTGATCCATTGTTGGTCCGCCTTACTGCTCGTCGACGCCGAATTCGCGGTCGATCTTGTTCATGTACGCCGAGTAGCCGAAAATCAGCGCGATGAAGACGATGATCGAGCCTTGCTGGGCGAACCAGAAGCCGAGATCGGATCCACCGACGGCGATACCGGACAGAGCCGGGCGGAGCAGGATACCGAATCCATAGGATACGATGGCCCAGATCGCCAGGCAGATGTAGATGATGCGAACGTTTGCTGACCAGTAAGCGTTAGACGAAGAATTTTCCGTCACGAGTACTCCTCCCTTTCCTCGATGAGGCGCCCCCAGGGACGCCGTTCCTCCTCGTCTGTCCCGCCATTCCATGTCCCACGGCGGAATAGACAATTGTCTAGGAGTAACGAATCCGCCTGAGAACGTACATTCTCCGTTAGTCGCAGGGCGGACTGTCGACGTGACGAGTTGGATCGCGGCGAAACAGCAGCAGTTCGGGAACGGCACATATTAAGATCGGATCAACCATGTCGATTAGATCAGGCTTAGGACCTGCGTGAATTCGCCCATCCGAAAACTCCGAAATTTCGATTTAAAGAAGTCAACAAAATCAATCGCCTGACTGCAGGACCCTTGCGCCAAACTCACCATTTGAACACCTCTTGCCCCGCGAACCCCTTAGGGATTTGCTAAGAAATCCCCCCCTATTTGCCATGTGTTCCTTTTGGGGAAACGCCGCAGATGACGCTGCGGTGGGGTGAAAAATGGGGTTTGGCACATGATGTGCACTGCGCTGCCTGCAATCATTGCG
>CALSAF010000134.1:0-13240 GCA_943372805.1 Rhizobium sp. Q54 | reverse complement strand
GATGACGATCGCGACGACGAGCGCTTCCCGACGTCCGATCGACAGCCAGACGAGCGCGATGATCGAGACCGTCGCAAGGCCCAGGTGGTACAGAAGCTCGTTGGCCTTCTCGTTGGCGGTCTCGCCATAGTCCCGGGTGACATCGACCCTGATGTCTTCCGGAATCAGCTTGCCTTCCATGGCCTCGACCCGCTCGAGGATGTGCTCGGCGACGACCACGGCATTCGAGCCGGCACGCTTGGCAATGGCCAGTGTTACGGAGGGCGCGCGGTCGATCGTCTCGCCGTCCATGCGCAGCGTCGAGACCAGTGCCTCGCTGGTGTCGGTTGCGAATTCGATCGTCGCGACGTCACGCACGTAGACTGGACGACCGTCGCGGGCGGTCAGCAGGAGGTTGCCGATCTCGGCGGGGGTCGACAGGGTTTCCCCAGCGATGACATCGATCTGCCGGCCGCCCTCGCGCACCTGCGCTGCAGGCATCGCCGTGTTGGCGCCGCCGACCTTTCCGGCGAGCTGCTGCAGGGTGATGCCGTAGAGTGCGAGCTTCTCCGGCTGTGGCGAGATGCGGATGATCTCGTTGGTTTCTCCGACCACATAGGTCAGGCCGACATCCTCGACCTTGGCGATCTCGTTGCGCACTTCTCGCACGATGCGGGTGAGGTCATTGGCGCCGATGCGGCCCGCTGCCTCCTTTGTCGGGGAGAAGGTGAGCGTGACGATGGCCACGTCGTCAATTCCGCGACCGACGACCTTGGGTTCTGCAATGCCGACGGGAATGCGATCCATATTGGCCCGCACCTTGTCGTGCACGCGCAAGACGGCGGCATCAGACGAGGTGCCGACCAGGAAGCGTGCGGTCACCAGCACCATGTTGTCGTATGACTGGGAATAGATGTGCTCGACACCGTTGATGCTCTTGACGATCGTCTCCAGCGGCTCGGTGATCAGCTTCTCCGCATCGTCGGCGCGCAGGCCCGGTGCCTGGACGATGATGTCGACCATGGGGACCGAAATCTGCGGTTCTTCCTCGCGCGGCAGCGACATCAGGGCGACGAGGCCAAAGGCGAAGGCGGCAATCAGGAATAGAGGGGTGAGCGGCGACTTGATGAAGGCGCGCGTCAGGTTCCCGGCTATGCCGAGATTGCTCATGGGGGTATCGTCGTCCGGCTGCGGGCCGTTCGAGGGCGTGTGCACAGGATCGCTCATTCGGTCACCACAACATCACCAGCGACGAGTCCAGAGAGGATCTCGACCTGCCGGCTTCCTTCGATTTCCAGGGTCTCACCGGCAACGACTGCTCGTTCGACTATCTTGTCACCCTCGCGAACGGGGACGAAATCGACGCCCGCGCGGTTGGACATGGCGGTCGCTGGAACCAGAAGTGCCTGGCGCTCTCCGACGGGGAGTTCGACAAGCACCCGTGCTGCGACGAAATCGGTGTCGAGATTCTCGACCTCCACGTCTGCCGTCACGCGGCCACCTTCGATCTGCGGGTAGATCTTCACCAGTTCGCCTTCAAGCGGCTCGCCACCCGAGTCGATCCGGATGGAGGCGCCTTCGGTCAGTTGCGGGGCATGGCGTTCGGGAATGGCCAGACGCAGGAAGAAGCCGCCACCGGCGATGTTGGCAATTGTTTCGCCGGCCATGACGACCGCATCGCGGGTCACGGGGACCGAAATCACACGTCCGTCTGATGGGGCGAGGACGGCGCCTTCCGACATCTGCTGGACCAGAAGCGACCGCTGCGCTTCCGCCTGCCGCACCTGATTGGTAATCACGTCGAGCTGGGTGCTCAGCTGGTCGAGACGCTGTGTGCTGGTTGCGCCACTGCGCACGAGGCGCTCGGCGCGCTCAAGTTCGACCTCCGCATCCTTCTTTGAGGCCTGGAGACCGAGAAGCTGCGCATCCACCGCCTTGATCTGGAAGTCGATCTTGTCGTCCTTCACCTGTGCGATGACATCGCCAGCCTTCACGACGTCACCCTCGGTGACTGTCAGGCTGGCAAGTGTACCGCCCAGTCTTGCCCGGGCAAGCACGCTGTTGCGTGGCTGGATCTGACCGTAGACGGCCTTCATCTCCAGTATAGAGACAGGTTCCAGTGTCAGGTCCGCGGCCTGCACAGCCGTCAGGCCGGCTGCGACGAGGCCAGTGGTCAGGCAGATCAAGGCAGTGCGCATCTTCATCGGATCCCTCAGAACGCGGTGCCGGGACGCAGCCCCAGCTTTCGGAAGATCATGGCAGCCGGGCAGAAGCCCGTAAATGCGGATTGTATCATATTCACCCCGATGAATGCGGTGAACCAGACGAAGCCGGGATGGACAAAGTGGGTCAATAGAAGCGACGCCAGAACCATGAAGCCGGCGAAGACGAGAACGGCACGATCGATCGACATGTTTTTCTCCGTAACATTCATACCTACGATGTTGCGTATATATTGGATAGACGGAAGTCAAGGGCCAGTTGGCCCTCAACCGCCTCGGCGGGATGTGCGCGAAGCTCTCAGGCGACGCAGTCGGAGGTCTTGCAGAAGCTGCTGTAGAGAGTGCCGATCACGGCGCGTGCGGGTTCGCTCTCGATCCGGTACCAGATGGTCTGCCCGTCCCGGCGGCCTGATATGATCTTTTCGCGTCGCAGGAGTGCGAGATGCTGCGACACGGTGCTGTCGCGAATGCCGAGGAATTCGGCGAGCTGGCCGACTGAATGCTCGCCGTCGGCAAGACGGCACAGGATCAGCAGCCGATATCGGTTGGACAGCGACTTCAGGAGTTCGCTGGCCATGTCGGCGCCGGCCTTCATTTGCTCAGGGTCAATCTTCATAGATACGAATATAACTGATAATCTTTGTCTGGCAAGTGTTGACATGCCAGGTGAGGCATCCAAAATACATAACATAAATCATATGTGAGTGGCTGGACCGGCTGCCCGTCTGGCGGAAGGTGCCAACAGGAGTAACGTGATGAGCATACGCAGTATCGACCCCAGTTTTCATGTGGCCGGGCAAATCCAGCCCTCTCATCTCAAGGAGATCGCCGATCTCGGTTTCAAGACCGTGATCTGCATGCGACCGGACCGCGAAGGGTTCCGGCAGCCGTCCTTTGAGGAGGTTGCCAAGGCAGCCCAAGAGGCGGGAATCGAGGCTCATTATCTGCCGGTCGTCCCGGGCTCGTTTTCCTTCGATCAGGCGCGGCGGTTGAAGGACTTGCTGAAGCTGCAGTCGGGGCCGGTTCTGGCCTATTGTGCCTCCGGGCAGCGCTGCGCCACGGCCTACGAAATGGCGAAACGCGCGTGACAGCCGAAGAGCCGAGACCCGTGCAGGACCTCGGCTCGCGTTGATTGGTCAGAACTGCAGAGGCATGGTGAGGTTCAGCAGCACCTTGTCGCCCCCGAGTGTGTTCTCGACCTTGAAGTCGTGGACATAGTTGAGGTTGACCTCGACCGGTCCCAGCTGTTTCGACACGCCGATGCCGAAGCCAACCTGTTCGGCCCGACCGCTGATCGTTCCGCCGTAGAAGGACCCGTCATTCCTGTCGTCGGTCATCTGCTTGCGCCAGTAGCCGACCGGGCCGATCTTGAGGCCGCCGATGTCCTTCATCGCCGTCCAGTTGATCAGCAATTCCTGGCCCGATCGATAGTCGGTGTCGGGGTTTTCGCCATAGATGAAATAGTTGGCGTGGGCGGATAGGTTCCAGCCGTCGTTGAGATAGCTGAAGCCGACGTCAAAGCCGGTTGAAAAGGCATTGGTGCCGGTGTTCAGCGATCCGGTCGCGGTGCTGAATTCCCCCGTCGGCAGGCCAAAGCTGATGCCGGATTGCACGAAGACGCCGGGTGCCACCATCCAGGACAGGTTGAGAGGCGAAATCGTCATGTCGCCCAGGGCGAATTGGTCGGATTCGACGCCTGAGGAGTTCTGATCGGCCCAGACGATCGGCAGCAGGACCATGGCGCGGTAGGTTCCGCCCAGGATTGTGTTGCCCGGCACCCAATGGAACTGCTGGGCAGAGGCCCGCACATCGATATCGATCGGCAAGGCGACGTCGCCGTTGTAAACTTCGCCGGTGAAATACTCGTTTCTGTTCGAGTAATGGAGGCCTGGTGGCGGATTGGCGCCGACGGGAACGCCAATAGAGGCGCCTGTCGGCATGATTGTCGGCGTGCCGGGTTCGTGGGCATGCGCCGAAACAGAATTCAGCAATGCGGTCGCGGTGGCGACCGAAAACAATATCTTTCTCATCTCTCTCCCCATTGCCCGGGACGAAATCCCTTGTTCGTCGCGCGGCAAGTCCGTGTTCATTCACTGTTGAAAAGTCTTGAAATCCTCCACCGGCCACAGGCCGGTCTCCCAATGGCGGATCGTCAATTCATCGGCGCGTTTTCTCCTTTACTCAGTTGGCTTCATCGCTCTCGCGACGAGGTTTCGAATGACCTGGTTGAACTGGTCGTGCTGCTCGATCTGTGGGGTGTGGCCGCAGTTTTCGAGCACGATCATTTCGGTCTGTGGTGCGAGCCTGTGAGCGGCAAGCGATCCCTCAAGGGGCAGCACGGTGTCTTGGCGCCCATGCAGGATGACGGTGGGCATGCTCACCTCTGCCAGTAGGGCATGGGACTTCTTGACCATCGCTGCTCTCTGGCCGGCAATGTTTGACATCAGGCGCATGGTGGCGAGGAATGGCTTCACACGATCGGGCTGCATCACGTTGCGCGTCACGATGGCGCGGAAATCGTCGGTGATGACGGAGGGGTCGTGAAAGATCCCTTTCAACTGCTGATCGACAGCCATAGGGCCGGGCTTGTTCATGATCTCGCCGAGCACTGGCAACGTCATCAACCGGAAGCCAATGAAGACGCTTCTGGCGAGCGTGGCCGCATCCGCCAGAAGCAGGCCTTTGACCCGATGGGGTTGTAGCCCTGCCATCCGCAGGGAAATGCCGCCGCCCATGGAATTGCCCACGAGCACGACCGCATCGATCTTCAGGGCGTCGAGAAACTGGATGCCGACGGTGGCAAACTTGTCCGGGTCATACGGCTGATGCCCCAGTGCCGACAGGCCATGGCCCGGCAGATCCCAGGCGATAATGCGCAGCGACGGTCCAAGCGCTTCAAGCTGCGGATACCACATTTCCAGCGATGCCGCGATGCCATGCGTAAGGAGAACAGCCGGTCCATCACCGCCGGTGTCGCGGTATCGGATCGATATGCCGTCGAGGCTCAGATACCGGTCTTCAGGTGTTTTAACTGCCGTGGTCTGGTTCATCACGCCTCTCGCTTTCAGTGCCTTGGAGGGTGCGGCGGCGCGATCGCCACACCCGGTTGCGATGTGATCGGGGTGTCAGATGAAGACGGCGTTGAGGCCGCCATCGATCGGGAGATTGACGCCTGTGACCCAGCGGGCCGCGTCGGACAGGAGAAACACGGTCGGACCGGCAATCTCGTCGGCCAGCGCCGGGCGCTTCATCAGGCCTGCGTCCCGCTTGACACGCTCTTCGCCGAGCATGGTGACGAAATCGCCGAGGATTGGGGTGAAGACGGGTCCCGGGGCGACAGAGTTCATGCGGATGTCGTTCTGCATGAACAGGCTGAAGCTGCGTTTGGCCGTCCAGACGATCAGGGCTTCCTTGAAGTACTGGTAGCAGGTTTCCTGCGGCACGGGGTTCTTTGCGAGCCAGGCAAGTCCGTCGGCAAAGCTCTCGGTCGCTGCCAGTGTCTTATGCTGGTCGATACGCTTGGGCCATTCCGCGCCGAGTATTGAGGCGAAGTTGACGATCGAGGCGCCCTTCGGCATGCGGCTGACGAGGCCTTCGGTCAGATGGCGCAGGCCGAGATAGTTGACCTTGGCAACGAGGTCGCGGTCGGCTGTGCCCGGCACACCTGCGGTGTTGACGAGGCCGTCAATCTGCTGGGGAAGCTGCGTAATGGCCGCGTCGATCGCGGAGGGGTCGCTGAGGTCGGCCTTCACGAAACCATCGACGGTGACCATCGGGTCGTTGCGGTCGACGCCGATTATCGTAGCGCCATGGAAGCGGGCGAGGCGGGCAACTTCAGCGCCGATGCCTGACGAAGATCCCGTGATGACGATGGTTTTGCCAGAGAGGGTCATGGTGTTTCTCCTGCTAGTGTCCGCGCCCACCGCTGCGGTTGTCCGCAAGCGGCGGCCGGGCGTGTGTGTTTGAGCTCAGAACGGGTAGGCGGTGGCGGCGTCCTTCACGGAGACCCATTGCCACTGGGTGAATTCCTCGATGTCGGCCGGGCCGCCGACACGGGTGCCGTTGCCGGACTTGCCGCGCCCGCCGAAGGGGGCGTAGGGGCCGCCATTGACAGTCTGGTCGTTGATGTGGAGCTGTCCGACATTCAGCTGGTCGCCGACGGTCATGGCCCGTCCGACATTGCCGGAGATGACCCCGGCGGCGAGGCCGTAGTCCGAGCGGTTGGCGAGTTCCACGGCCTCTGAATCTGTCTCGAAGCCGACGAGGCAAGCGACGGGACCGAAAATTTCCTCTTCGAAGGCCAGCATGCCCGGCTTCACACCGGAAAGGACCGTTGCCGCGTAGAAGCGGCCGTCATGGGTGCCGCCGGCCAGAAGCTTCGCGCCCTTGGCGACGGCGTCATCAACGATCTTCTGGATCGACGACACCTGCGCGTCCGAGATGATCGGTCCCAGTGCCACCTGATTGGTGGAGGGATCGCCGGCAGGCAGATGCTTTGCCTTGGTCACCAGTCGCTCGGTGATGGCCGCCTCGATCTTGCGGTCGACGAGCACCAGACCCGTCGCCATGCAGATCTGGCCCTGGTGCAGGAAGGCGCCCCAGGCGGCATTCGATGCGGCGATATCAGGGTCTGCGTCGTCGAGGATGATCAGGGCGTTCTTGCCGCCGAGTTCCAGCTGCACGCGCTTGAGATTGCGACCGCAGATCTCGCCGACCTTGGCACCGCCGCGAGCCGAGCCAGTGAAGGAGATCATCGCCACATTCGGGTCGCTGCAGAGGGCTTCGCCGGCATCGGCCCCGCCGGGGACAATGTGCAGGACGCCTTTCGGCAGTCCGGCTTCCTCGAAGATGCGGGCGATGATCACGCCACCGGAAACCGGCGTGCGCGGATCCGGCTTGTGGACCACGGTGTTGCCGAGTGCGAGTGCGGCTGCGATGGAGCGCACCGATAGGACCAGCGGGAAATTGAAGGGGGAAATGACGCCGACCACGCCGTGGGGTACACGCCGGGCATAGTTGGTGCGGCCGTCCATGCCGGGCAGGAACATGCCGCTCGGCTGCATAGCCAGGGAGGCAGCGTGGCGGATGAAGAGGGCGCCGTGCTCGATCTCGATCATCGCCTTGGCATGGATTGATCCGGATTCTCGCATGATCCAGCCTGCAAGCTCGGTGCCGTGCTGCTCGAGCAGATCTGCGGCGCGGTTCAGGATACTGGCGCGCTCGGCCGGGAGCATCTTTGCCCAGGCCGGCTGGGCGGCCCTGGCTGTCAGGGCGGCCCTTGCAATGTCGGAAGGCCCGCCGAGGCCGACGGAGCACAGGACCGTGCCGTTTGCGGGATCGACCACCTCGAGCGTGCCCGCCGAGGTCCGCTGCCAGTCCGAGATATAGGCCTGTCCGTTCCAGCGACCGACGTCGATGAAGTTGGCTGTGTGCATGTTCATGTCGCGATTTCCTCTTCCCGGTTTATGAGGGGCAAAGCTTCGCCGTCCCGCGCCGAACGAGATTTGTTCGTCGGGTGTGGGGTCAACGTCTCTGCAGGCCTCCTGCCGCGTCCTCCTGCGGCTCATTCCCCATCTCGCAAGCGGCATGCCAAGTCATCGAATGCGAGCGATGTTCATAGGGGCCAACCGGCATCCCCTTGCTCCAATTTGCAAAAACGCAATTTCTCAGCCGCCACGCTGGTCGAGCCGGACCTCTTGCCGCTTTCACTAATAGATGAAAAGATTTGATTAATTTCATAAAACGTGAGGCGGGAATGAAGCGACTGCTGCCGGAAACCCTGATCTCTCTGGCTGATGCATCGAAGGCAACAGGCCGGATGCTGTCGCGGGGTGCCTATAGCGAACTCGACACCGGCGCCTCGCCGACGCTGCAAGAGCTGACCGAGGCGCTGCATTTCGCGCTCGGCGATGGGCGTATCTGGCTGAATGACCAGCGCATGGTGCTGATGCAGTCGAAGGTTCTCGGGCGCCTCAGGCAGGAGATCATCGATGCTTTCGGCACCGAGGTTGCCAAGGGCATCTTCATGAGGGTCGGTTATATGCAGGGGGTGCGCGACGCCGAGCTCATACGCAAACGCTTTCCGACCCAGGATCTGACCCATGCCCTGGCGGCCGGTCCACGGGTCCATACGCTCGAAGGCTTCGTCAAGGTGGTGACGAAGCAGTTCGAATTCGACAGCCAGAAGGGCACCTATTTCGGCGAGTTCTACTGGGACGATTCGTCGGAGGCTGCGGAGCATATTGCCCATCACGGGCTCGCGACCGAGCCTGTCTGCTGGATGCAGACGGGCTATCCGAGCGGCTATACCAGCACGCTCTTCGGGCGGCCGGTCATTTTTCGCGAGGTCGAGTGTGCGGCTATGGGTGCGCCCCGCTGCTTCGTCGTTGGCCAGAATGCCGAAGAGTGGGGGAGGGATGTGCCCGAGCGCGGCTATCTCGGGCTTGAATGGAAAGGTGAGCCCCGCCGCCCCGGGATGCGTCGTGACCCCGCGCCCGGCGACGCGGGCGCCGGGGCGGAGTTGCGGCCCGCGGAGCTAGCTGCGACTGATCCGGTCGTCGGGGTTTCGGCGAGCTTCCTTCGGGCACGGCTGATGATCGAGAAGGTTGCCGACACGGAGGCAACCGTATTGCTGGTCGGTGAGTCCGGTGCCGGCAAGGAGCTCTTTTCCCAACAGCTGCACAGACTGAGTGCCCGCTCCGACGGTCCTTTCGTGCCGATCAACTGCGCGGCGATCCCCGAGAATCTGGTCGAATCAGAGCTTTTCGGGGTGGAGAAGGGTGCCTTCACCGGCGCGACAGCGTCCAGGCCGGGTTATTTCGAGCGGGCGAGCGGGGGCACGCTCTTTCTCGACGAGGTCGCCTCGCTTGCCTATGCGGCCCAGGGCAAGCTGTTGCGCGCCCTGCAGGAGCGCCAGATCGAGCGGGTCGGCGGAAGTCGAACCATCCCGGTCAATGTTCGTGTGGTGGCGGCTTCGAATGTGGATCTGGCGCAGGAGGTCAGGGCCGGGCGTTTCCGGCAGGACCTTTATTTTCGGCTTTGCGTCTTCCCTGTGGCCATCCCTCCGCTTCGGGATCGGCGTGACGACATCCCCCTGCTGGTGGATCATTTCCTCAGGCTGTTCTGCGAGCGGCACCGACGGACTGTGGTCGGCCTCTCCCGTCGCGCGATGGATGCCCTTCTGGCTTATGATTTTCCCGGCAACATCCGCGAGCTGCAGAACCTCATCGAGCGGGGTGTGATCTTCGCCGATGCCGGCGGGCGTATCGATGTGCAGCATCTCTTCACGGGTGGTGAGGCCGCGTCCGTCTCAGCCCATGCGCTCACGCAGGAGGGGCGGATCGTCATGTCCGGATTTTCCGCCGGATCGTCCGGGGGTGGCCATGCTGTGCCGGCGTCGGAAGGGTTCCGTTCCACGGAGGACGTGCTGGAGGCCGAGCTTGCGCTCTATCGTTCGGCACTGTCTGCCAATGGTGACAATGTTTCTGCTGCGGCGCGTGCGCTCGGCCTGAGCCGCGCCAAGCTCGAATACCGGCTGCGCAAGCACGGTCTCCTCATCTGAAGCTGTATACCGAGGGCCTGATCTTGTTCTCCCGCATGCTTGCGCGGCGGAAAAACCGAGCTGCTGCTTGACCAAATGTATACATTATGGCTGAATGAGGCCTCTTGAGGAGGAGCCGATATGTCAAAGCCAACTTTCCCGCTGAATGCCTGGTACGCAGCTGCATATGACGTCGAGCTGAAGCGCGCATTGTTGCCCAGAACGATCTGCAACAAGCCGGTCGTCCTGTATCGCAAGGAAAATGGCACACCTGTGGCGCTGGCCGATGCCTGTTGGCATCGCCTTGTTCCGCTGTCTCTGGGGCGGCTCGACGGCGACAATGTGATCTGTGGCTATCACGGTCTGGAATATGATGATACGGGACGGTGTGTATACATGCCGTCGCAAGACACGATCAATCCTTCGGCCTGCGTGAAGTCCTATCCAATCGCCGAGAAGCACCGCTTCATCTGGATCTGGCCAGGTGACCCGGCGCTCGCCGATCCGGCTCTCATTCCCGACCTGCACTGGAACCAGGATCCGGACTGGGCGGCGGACGGCAAGCTGATCGAGGTGAAGTGCGACTACCGTCTGGTTGTCGACAACCTGATGGACCTGACGCACGAGACCTTCGTGCATGGTTCGTCGATCGGCAACCGGGCCGTTGCCGAGGCGCCGTTCGAGGCCAGCCACTCCGACCGTTTCGCCTATATCACCCGATGGATGGAGAACATCGATCCGCCGCCGTTCTGGCGCAAACAATATGGTCGGCCGGGCAAGGTCGATCGCTGGCAGATCATTCGCTTTGAGGCGCCCTGTACGGTCACCATCGATGTCGGTGTGGCGGAGGCCGGGACGGGCGCGCAGCAGGGGGATCGGTCGAAGGGCGTGAATGGCTACGTTCTGAACACGATCACGCCGTCGACCGACAAGACCTGTCTCTATTTCTGGGCCTTTGCCCGCAACTACGATCTGGGTAACCAGGCGCGGACCCACGAATTGCGCGAGGGCGTGGCTGGGGTCTTCCGCGAGGACGAGGAGGTGCTCGAAGCGCAGCAGCGTGCCATCGAGGCCAATCCTGACCATCAGTTCTACAACCTCAACATCGATGCCGGGTCCATGTGGGCGCGCAAGCTGATCGATCGCATGATCGATGCGGAGACGAATCCGGAGAGCCGACCACGCATGGCGGCGGCGGAGTGACGATGGTGGACGAACGTGACGGTGCTCCGAAGCAGCAGACCCTGAAGGCTCTTTCCGGCCTCAGGGATCTGGTGCTGAAGGGGGAGATCGAGCCCGGGGAGCGGCTGTCGGAAGTGGCGCTGGCAGCCCGGCTCTTGGTGTCGCGCACGCCGTTGCGGGCCGCCCTGCAGAAACTGGAACAGGAAGGGCTTGTGACGCTCATTCCTTCCGGCGGCTATTCTGTCCGATCCTTTACACGCCAGGACATGATCGACGCGATTGAACTGCGCGGTGTGCTGGAGGGTACTGTCGCGCGCCTGGCGGCCGAAAGGGGTGTGACACCTGCGAAGTTGGCAGAATTGCGCAGCGTGATCGCCGAGCTCGACGAGACCGTTGTCATGGATGCCTCGGCGATGGATTTCGGTCGCTACGAGACGCTCAACGGGATCTTTCACCGGCATTTGTGGGAGTTGTGCGGCAGTGGGGTCCTGAAGGCGGAGATCGAACGCATGACGCGCCTTCCCTTCGCCAGCCCAAATGCTTTCGTGAACATCGAGATGGACGTCCCGGCCTTCCACCGCAGCCTTATCGTCGCGCAAGCGCAGCACAAGGCGATCTTCTCGGCCATCGAGGCCCGCGAGGGCGCGCGGGCAGAGGCTCTCGCACGGGAACATGCGCGGCTGGCCCGTCAGAACCTGGAGTTCGTGCTGGAGGAGCAGCCGGATCTGCGGCGCAAGGTGGTCGCGCTTGCCCTGATGTCGGGGTGACCTGGCTTGAGCTCTAAGACAAATGACAACATGGGGAGGAACCATGCGTTCAAAACTTGAATGGCGAAAGGCGAGGCTGATCGATGTCGCCTACCCGGCGGAGGATGTCCGGGCGATGACCTTTGCCGTCGACGGTCTGCGGTCGACCTTCGATCCGGGGTCACATACGAATATCAAGGTCACGATCAAGGGGGAGCCGGCGATCCGGACCTATACGGTGCTGCCAAGTGCTGCCGGGACCTTGAAGATCGCGGTCAAGCTGCATCCCAACAGCCGAGGCGGATCCGCCTTCGTCTGGCAGTTGCAGCCCGGTGACGAGACGGAGATGACCGAACCTGAAAACCGGTTCGAGCTTTCCTGGCGGGCCTCTCACTATCTGCTGATCGCCGGCGGGATCGGAATCACGCCGATCTACGGCATGGCAAAGGCGCTTGCGGCGCGGGGGCAGTCGATGCGGCTGATCTATGGTGCGAAGAGCAGAGGACAGATGGCCTTTGCCGGCGAGCTTTCCGATAGTCTTGGGGCGGGGCTTCAGACCTATTCCCAGGACGACGGCGAGAACTTCGACCTGGAGCAGGAATTCGCGGCGCTACCTGCCGATGCAGAGGCCTATATCTGTGGGCCTCATGGCTTGCTCGAAGCGGCGAGAAACCTGTGGCAGAAGAGCGGTCGTCCGATGAGCCGGCTGCGGTTTGAGGTTTTCGGCGACAGCGGCCGGTTCATCGAGCAGCCCTTCGATGTGGAGGTGGCGAACACCGGGCGTCGCGTCACGGTCCGGGCCGACCAGACCATGCTCGACGCGCTGCTGGAGGCCGGCGTCGACATGATCTATGACTGTCGCCGAGGAGAATGTGGCCTCTGTGCTGTAAGCATCGTCGATGCAAGCGCGGTGGTCGATCACCGGGATGTCTTCTTCTCCGCAGAGGAGCGTCACGAAGCGCAGAAGATGTGCGCCTGCGTGTCACGGCTCTGTGGAGGACGGGTGCTGATCGACACGGGCTACCGTGAGGAAGCTGCAGCCTGACCCCTCGGGTGAAATGCTGGCGCCGCTCCAATGTCTGGGCCGGCGGCGCCGGTTTCAAAAGATTGCAATCGCCGCCGCCTGCGATTTCTCTTCTTGTGGGACGCTCGTCAGGAGCAATTGATGCACGCCATGCGTACCGCACGCGATCACGTTTGCTTCCCAGTGGTTGATCACGATATTTCCGCGCACGTGCAGGAACCGGATTTCCGCGCACGTGCAGGAACCGGTGCGAGTGTCTGCCACGTTGCGGACCAATGTCGCACAAAACGCGAATTCTCCGGCGTGATTTAGAAATTCGTTAATTGCTGGTGGGTAAAGTCATGTCGAGTAGCAGGACCAGAGTCTGAATGCCGGTTATGACCGGCCGATCATCATCGTGACAACGCGTGAGCCGGCGCAGGCTCGCCGCAGGAGGATTTGCAGATGAATACGACGTCGAATGCCGCCGATGCCCTGGAGATCATCGCCTTTCGGCTTCACCAGCAGGAGTTCTGCGTCAAGACCACGTCCATTCGCGAAATCCGCG
>CALSAF010000133.1:0-13371 GCA_943372805.1 Rhizobium sp. Q54 | reverse complement strand
CTGCGCCGCCTTCTCCGGCGCATAACCGCAGGCCAGGATGTGGTGCTCCTCGATCGGGACGCCGAGATCCTGGTGCGCCATGCGGAAACCGCGAATACGTTCTGCAGTGTTGTGATCGGTGCCGCGGCCCCCGATGAATAGCAGCGGCGACATGCCGCCTGTCTTGCGCTTGAGGTTGGTCAGCGTGCGCCTCGTCAGTTCGCGCGCCCCGGCGAAATTGTCCGATATGATCGACGTCGCCTTGGTCCCCGGCAGGTCCAGATTGAGGCTGTGGGTGCCGGCGGCCAGGCAGATGTCGGTGATGCGATCAGGATCGGTCGCGCCGGTCGAGATCAGCCATTCGACCTGGTAGGACAGCATTGTCCGCGCCGCCTCCACCTCGAGATCGGGATCACGCAGCGTGCAGGTGATGATCGGGAAAAGGCCGCGTTCACGCGCCATGATTTCGAATGTCTCGACGATCGAGCCAAAATAGCGGTTGTCGTATTTCGGCACGATCATGCCGATTATGCGAGATTTTTCGCGCCGCAGGAGACTCGCCTGCATGTTGACCGCATAGCCCTGTTCCTCGGCGATCCGGGTGATCTTCTCGGCGAGCTGGCTGCTGATCCGTCGCTTTTTCCAGTTGCCGTTGAGAACGGCACTGACGGCACTCGCCGACGTTCCGGCGAGTTCGGCAAGGTCATAGATCGTCGTCTTCTTCTGCGGATGCTGCTGATTCACGAATTCCTCCTGCGGAACCCAACTTGACATCAAACGCAGGAGGTGGCAATTCTTGCTTCATCGATTGAGCAAAGGTGCTCAATCGATGATACAGGTTGGCTGTGGAGGGTCGACCGGGAGGCGTTCAGCCAGTGCCCAATTCTTGCGGCGCCGAGGTGGTCGGCGACGGACGATGTTCTGCGTCCTCATGTCAGGCGACGCGGAATGGGTTTGGCGAGCGAAGGTCCGGAGTGGTCTCTCGACGCGGGCTGTTCCATTCAAGGAGGAGAATGAGAAATGAAAATTCGTTCCATGCTGCTGGCGACCGTCGGTTTCGCCGCAATGCTTTCCGGTTCCGCTCTCGCGCAGGAAGGGGCGACCGTCGCCTTCCTGATGCCCGACCAGGCATCCACGCGCTATGAAGAGCACGACTATCCGGGCTTCAAGGCCGAGATGGCCAAGCTCTGCCCGTCCTGCACCGTCATCTATCAGAACGCCAATGCGGATGTCGCGCTCCAGCAGCAGCAGTTCAACTCGGTGATCGCCCAGGGTGCCAAGGTCGTCGTTCTCGACCCGGTTGACTCCGCTGCCGCTGCCGCTCTCGTCGAGATTGCCCAGTCCCAGGACGTCAAGGTCATCGCCTATGACCGCCCGATCCCGGACAAGGCTGCCGACTACTACGTCTCCTTCGACAATGAAGGCATCGGCCATGCCATCGCCAAGTCGCTTGTCGATCACATGAAGGCAAGCGGCGTGCCGGAAGGTTCCGGCGTGTTGCAGATCAACGGTTCACCGACCGATGCTGCCGCCGGCCTGATCCGTGATGGCATCCATCGCGGCTTGAAGGACTCCGGCTACAAGACGCTGGCCGAGTTCGACACGCCGGACTGGGCGCCGCCGAAGGCGCAGGAGTGGGCCGCCGGCCAGATCACCCGCTTCGGCGCCGAGATCAAGGGCGTGGTTGCGGCCAATGACGGCACCGGTGGCGGTGCGATCGCGGCCTTCAAGGCGGCTGGCGTGAACCCCGTTCCGCCCGTCACCGGCAACGACGCGACGATCGCTGCCCTGCAGCTGATCATCTCGGGCGACCAGTACAACACGATCTCCAAGCCCTCGGAAATCGTTGCCGCTGCAGCCGCCAACGTCGCCGTCACGCTGTTGAAGGGCGAGACCCCGGTAGCCAAGACGACACTCTACAATACGCCGTCCGAGCTTTTCGTACCGGCTGTCGTTACGGCAGAAAACATCAAGGCGGAAATCTTCGATAAGGGCATCCAGAAGCCCGATGATGTCTGCACAGGGGAATACGCCGAGGGTTGCAAGAAGCTCGGCATTACCAACTAATAATCTCCCAAGGCGCTCGGTCGGGGCTTGCTCCGGCCGGGCGTATCCTATTTGGAAAGAAGAGCGCCTCGTCATGCAACGAAATGACATCGGTCTGCCTCCCAAGGGCACGACCATCCTCAAGCTGAGCAATGTCTCGAAGAATTTCGGTGCGGTCTCCGCCCTGAGCGACATCGAGCTGGAAGTGAAGGCCGGCGAGGTCGTCGCTCTGGTCGGCGACAACGGAGCCGGCAAGTCGACGCTGATCAAGGTTCTTGCGGGCGTGCATCAGCCGAGTTCCGGTCGGATCGAGTTCTGCGGCCAGGAAGTCTCGCTCGACAGCCCGAGCCGCGCGCTTGAGCTCGGCATTGCAACCGTCTTCCAGGACCTGGCGCTCTGCGAAAATCTTGACGTTGTGGCCAACCTCTTTCTGGGCCACGAGCTGTCGCCCTGGAACCTCGACGAAGTGTCGATGGAGGTCCGCGCCTGGACGCTTTTGCGTGAGCTCGCCGCCCGCATTCCCTCGGTCAGGGAACCCATCGCATCGCTTTCCGGCGGTCAGCGCCAGACGGTTGCGATCGCACGTTCGCTTCTGCTCGACCCGAAGATCATCATGCTCGACGAGCCGACCGCCGCCCTCGGCGTCGCCCAGACGGCGGAGGTCCTGAACCTGATCGAGCGCGTGCGCGAACGCGGCCTCGGGGTGATCATCATCAGCCACAACATGGAAGATGTGCGCGCCGTTGCCGACCGTATCGTCGTCCTCAGGCTCGGCAAGAACAACGGCGTCTTCACACCCGACGCCTCCAATCAGGAACTCGTGGCTGCCATCACCGGTGCCACGGAAAACTCTGTCTCTCGCCGGGCCGGCCGCAAGGCCGTCGAACAGGCCGAAATTGACGGGAGCCATGCATGAGCACCGATATGTCCCCCAACACCAAGCCCGCTTCCCTTGCGCTTGATCGCAGCGATGAACGTGTCAGCCATGCCGATGGCATCGGCGGCATGATCCGCGCCTTCGTGAGCCGCGTCCGCTCCGGCGACCTCGGTATGCTGCCGGTCGCCATCGGCCTGATCGTCATCTCGACGGTCTTCAGCATCCTGAACCCGATCTTCCTGGCTCCGAACAACCTTGTGAACCTGCTGTTTGACTGCGCCACCGTCGGCATCATCTCGCTCGGCATCGTCTGTGTGCTCATCCTCGGCGAGATCGACCTGTCGGTCGGATCGATGAGCGGCCTTGCGTCAGCGATCATCGGCGTGCTCTGGGTCAATTCCGGCATCTCGCTGCCGCTCGCCATTGGCGCCGCACTCGTCACCGGGGCGGCTGTGGGCGCGCTCTATGCGATGCTGTACAACAGGCTCGGTATGCCGAGCTTCGTCGCGACGCTTGCTGGTCTTCTGGCGCTTCTTGGCATGCAGCTCTACATCCTTGGCCCGACGGGCAGCATCAACCTGCCCTATGCCTCGCCGCTCGTTCGCTTCGGCCAGATCCTGGTCATGCCGGACTGGCTGTCGCATCTGGTGGCGTTGATGCCGGGTGCGGTGATCATCGTCACGGGCCTCGTGATCCGGGCGCGTCGCCAGGCAGTGAACCTGTCCTCGCAGCCGCTGAGCAGCTTGATCGTCAAGGCGTCCCTTCTCACCGTCATCCTGCAGGTCGCCGTCTACTACCTGAACCTGGGGCGCGGCGTGCCGTGGATGTTCGGGCTGTTCGTGGCGCTCGTCGTCATCCTCAACTATGCGCTGACCAGAACCCAGTGGGGCCGCTCGATGTTCGCTGTCGGTGGCAACCGCGAAGCCGCCCGGCGCTCCGGCATCAATGTTCGCCGCATCTATATGAGCGCCTTCGTGCTCTGCTCGACGCTCGCAGCCCTCGGCGGCACGCTTTCGGCATCACGCCTGGCGTCGTCGAGCCAGCAGGCCGGTACGGGCGACGTCAACCTGAATGCCATCGCGGCTGCCGTCATCGGCGGTACCAGCCTCTTCGGCGGTCGCGGCAGCGCTTACTCGGCGCTGCTTGGGATCATCGTCATCCAGGCGATCTCGAATGGGCTGACGCTTCTCAATCTGAGCTCGTCACTCCGCTACATGATCACCGGGGCGGTGCTCGCCATCGCCGTGATCGTCGACTCGCTCGCCCGCCGTTCGCGCGTCAGCCATGGCCGTGCCTGACCATAAGACTGGAGAAGTGATATGACAGAACTGATGAAGGGCAAGGTCGCGGCCATCACCGGAGCGGCATCCGGGATCGGCCTGGAATGCGCCCGCACCCTGCTCGCCGAAGGTGCGACTGTGGTGCTGGTCGATCGCGCGGGGGACAAGCTTGAGGCGCTGTGCCAGGAACTCGGACAGCGCGCAAAGCCGCTGGTGGTCGACCTCTTCGATGGACCCGCCGTCTCCGGCATGCTTCCCCGCATCCTTGAGTTGGCCGGTGGCCTCGACATCTTCCACGCCAATGCCGGTGCCTATATCGGCGGCCCGGTGGCCGAGGGCGATCCGGACGCCTGGGATCGCATGCTCAATCTCAACATCAATGCCGCCTTCCGCTCGGTGCATGCGGTGCTGCCGCACATGATAGCACAGAAGTCCGGCGACATCCTGTTCACGAGCTCGATCGCCGGCGTGGTTCCGGTCGTATGGGAGCCAATCTACACTGCTTCAAAATTCGCGGTGCAAGCCTTCGTCCACTCGACCCGCCGCCAGGTCGCCCCGCATGGCGTGCGTGTTGGTGCGGTTCTGCCGGGACCTGTGGTGACGGCGCTGCTCGATGACTGGCCGAAAGCCAAGATGGAGGAGGCGCTCGCCAATGGTAGCCTCATGCAGCCGAAGGAGGTGGCTGAGGCCGTTCTCTTCATGCTGTCGAGGCCGCGCAACGTGACGATCCGAGATCTGGTGATCCTGCCCAACAGCGTCGATCTTTGACGCCATCCGGACCCAAACATGCCCATGAAAAGCCGACAGCAGAGCATAAGATCATGAAGCCAGCCGACATTTCGCCCGAGGGAACCCCGCGTTACGTCATCGGCGTCGATGTTGGAACGGGCAGTGCCCGTGCAGGCTTGTTCGATCTCAGCGGTCACATGTTGTCGGTAGCCAAACGTGATATCTCGCTGTTTCGTGAGGCGGGCTCGATCGTCGAACAGTCGAGCACCGAGATCTGGAACGCTGTCTGCGCCATCATTCGCGAAGCGGTCTCGTCTGCCGGTGTCGATCCGGCGCAGGTCGTCGGGCTTGGCTTCGACGCCACCTGCTCGCTGGTGGTTCTGGGGGAGGGCGGCAAGCCGTTGGCGGTCGGGCCCTCGGAAAAGGCCGAACGCGACATCATCGTCTGGATGGATCACCGCGCGGTTGATCAGGCCGAGCGCATCAATGCCATGGGCCATGAGGTGCTGAGGTATGTCGGCGGACGCATCTCGCCTGAGATGGAGACGCCGAAGATCCTCTGGCTCAAGGAAAACCGGCATGACACATTTGCCTCCGCCTGGCAGTTCTTCGATCTCGCCGATTTCCTGACGTGGAAGTCGACTGGTGACCTCTCCCGCTCGACCTGCACGGTTACCTGTAAATGGACCTATCTGGCCCATGAGGCGCGCTGGGATGCGAGCTATTTCGAAGCGATCGGACTTGGTGAACTGGCGAACGAGAACTTCACCCGGATCGGCACCGAGATCGTCGAACCCGGTACGCGCCTGGGTCGCGGCCTGACGGACGAAGCAGCAAATGCCATGGGTCTGAAGCCCGGTACGGCGGTGGCGGCCGGCATGATCGATGCGCATGCCGGGGGTATTGGCACGGTCGGGATAGGCGGCAAGCCGGCGGAGAACCTCGCCTATGTCTTCGGCACGTCGTCTTGCACCATGACTTCGACCGTCGAGCCTGTCTTCGTGCCCGGTGTCTGGGGACCCTACTACTCGGCCATGGTGCCGGGCATGTGGCTGAACGAGGGTGGCCAGAGTGCCGCCGGTGCAGCAATCGACCAGTTGCTCTCCTTTCACCCGGCAGCCGGAGACGCGACGGAGGCGGCCCGCTTGCAGTGCAAGTCACTGCCTGTCTTCGTGGGCGAGGTTGCGGCACGGATGGTTTCAAGGCCTTCAGAGGTCGTGGAGTTGGCCAATGGCCTGCATGTCGTGCCGGAATTTCTTGGAAACCGGGCGCCTTTCGCCGATCCCCATGCTCGGGCGATTGTTGCAGGCCTCGGCATGGAGCGGGATATCGACAATCTTGTAGCACTCTACGTTGCCGGTCTCTGCGGCATCGGCTACGGGCTCCGCCAGATTATCGAAACCCAGGCGAAGGCGGGGGCATCTGTCGAACGCGTGGTGATCAGCGGCGGTGCCGGCGCAAGCCCGATGGTGCGGCAGATCCTGGCGGATGCCTGTGGCAAACCGGTCATAGCCCCGGCCGCCGATGAGCCTGTTCTTCTCGGTTCGGCCATCCTAGGTAGCGTGGCTGCGGGAGCGTTTCCCAACGTTCGCAATGCCATGGAAGCGCTCTCGTCCGTGGCGTCGGTCTATGCGCCAGCAGACGGTGGGGTGGCTGAAATCCATGCGCATCGCTATCAGGCGTTTCTCAGTCTTCAGGATGTCGCGCGAAGGATACGATAGACCTCCGCTCTGCCGTCGAGGGCGTGGCGACCGCCATTGGACCATAAGTCACCAAGCATCCACCGCGTCGGGATCTCAGCGGAAGGGGCCCGATGCGTCCCCCAATGACATTGTGAATGGCAGGGTGCAGAGGAGCCACAAGCCTCAAGCCCGGCTTTTCAGGCAAAGGACAGCTCGCACTGAAAGCGTTTTTGGTTCCCCCAGAGATACGGAAAACTGCTCCTGAGGCGGTTCATTCCGGAAATCTAAGTAGTTGAAAAAATGGGGAAATATGAATTGATTGGAGAGTCTGGATTCTCTCGTAATTTCAGGAGCTTAACAAATTCGCCTTTGATTTTACTATATTTTTTGCCAGGAGCGACCGTGGGTGCCATCTTTGTGCCCTGGCTTTGGGCCGACGTCAACATGGCGGGAGAACGGCAATAATTTCCGCTCGGGAGCACCAAGCGGGAGGTGAGGCGAGCATGTTCGCGTGGCAGCTTTGCGCCTTCATTTCGGATGTAGAGGCCTCGACATTGTATGTTCGGAAGCAGACGTAGATTTCGAGCCGCACTTAAAAGCGCTACCTCCAGATCTACACTTCTCGTCAACTGTACGCGACAGAGCTTACGCTCCGTACCGGTCCAAAAAAGACATGCATCCTGAAACGTTAAGCTCCGCCCTTCCGGAAAGTCGTGCGTGAGAAACAAGCCATGGTCCGCTCAGGCTTGCCTCTATTGAGGGAGACGCAGACGGGCCGTGAAGGCTTCGGCGGCTTGTTCGAATTCCAAGACGCCGCCGTGGGCCCTCGCCACCTGATCGACAATGGCCAATCCGAGGCCCGTGCCTTCTCCACCGCGGGCAACATCGCCTCGCGCAAACGGGCGCATGAGGTTTCGTGCTTCACCAGGTGAAATGCCAGGCCCCGAATCTCGCACCTCGATCAGCAGGTCACCACCATCAGTGCGTGCGCTTAGGCTGATCGGGGCTTTTCCGTATCGGAGCGCATTGGTCAGAAGGTTCTCGACAGCTCTGAGAAGGGCTGCTTCCCGAAGCAAAACCACATGATCGGTCGGCGCGTCGAGCGCGATAGCGTCCGACCGATCGCTCGCCTCGATTGCCTGCGCCAGAAGCGACCGCAATGGAACTGCCCGCGGCTCTTCCACCTCAAACCCTCGGGCGAAGTCCAGGAATTGACGCAGCATGGTTTCAATCCGGATCACGTTGCGCTCCGCACCAGCAACGAGATCGGGATCGGAATTCTTCATCATCGCAAGAGACAGGCGCAGCTTGGTCAGCGGAGTCCGCAAATCGTGACTGACCCCCGCCAGCATCAGCGCCCGGTCAGCCTCTGCAGATTGCAAACGATGCGACATATCTTTGAGTGCGCCGGAGACTGCAGCGATCTCCCGCGGACTATGGATGGCGTTCTCGTAAGTATAGGATGGGCCGGACATAACACCGACCGCATCCTCCAGATGCTTCAGCGGTCGAGCGATCTTTCGTTGCAGCGTGATCCCACCGGCGAGAGAAGTAAGCAATGCGACTGCGGATGCCAAGAGCACGCCAACCACTGGATCGGTCGCCGGCAAGGTCCTGACGGTCAACCAATAGGGTTGATCCGCTGTGACGATCCGAACCCAGACCCGCCCCTCACGATCAATAAGGACATCGGGGCCTGTGATCCCGTATTGCTCAGACAGAATTCGCAGGAAATATTCCGTGAACCAACTGCGCGGTCCGCCTGCCTCGTCAGGCGCAGCTTCGGTCAGTATCGTGCCGGGTTCCTCGTCCGCGCGCAGCGCGTCGGTGAAGAGGATCTGCTGGAACGGGTCCATCTGTGTCAAAGAAAGCTGGAGATTTCGGATCGTCTGTGCCGTGTCTGCCGCCGAGCGTTCGATCTGGGGCCGTATGACGAACTCGGCGATCAGAACGAACGACATCACAAGTGCACCGATGATGGCTGCGGTAAGAACCGCGATGTTCTGCTTCAGGAGGGAGTCAAGCACCGTCGGACACCAGCACGTAGCCCACGCCCCAGACCGTCTTGATCAATTCGGGCGCATCGGCCTGGTCGCCGATCGCGCGCCGTAGCCGCGCGACGTGAACATCGACCGCGCGGTCGGTAACCTCCGCATCGCGTCCAAGCGCACGTTCGATCAATTGAGCCCGGCTCAGCGGGCGTCCGCGACTTTGCAACAGGGCCTCCAGAAGGGCGAATTCACGGCTGGACAGCTTGAGCGACGCGCTGTCACGTTTCACCGTTCGGGTCGAGAGGTTGATCTCAAGGGAACCGACCGTCACGATATCGTCCAAGGACACTGGCCGAAAACCGCGCGTGCGTCGGAGGACAGCCGACAGACGGGCCACCAGTTCGCGGGGTTCAAAGGGTTTGGGCAGGTAGTCGTCCGCGCCGGTTTCCAGGCCGACAATGCGGTCGATCGGGTCACCGCGCGCGGTGAGCATCACGATCGGCGTGAGATCGCCCGCTGCACGAAGCCGCCTGCAGACGGAAAGCCCGTCTTCGCCGGGCATCATGAGGTCGAGAACGATGACATCCGCCGGGTTCCGCGACAGCTCCCTGTCAAGTGCTGTACCGCTTTCCACGGCGCGGGTCTCGAAGCCATGCTCCGTCAGGAACCGGCGCAGCAGCGCCCGGAGTTCAGCGTCGTCGTCCACGACGATCACTCTGTCTGATTTGCCGTTCATGGCGCTGATCGTGTCACGTATGCGAGACGCAACGCAAGATCGAGTTATGTCAAAACATGACAGACAGGCTCCTTTGAAACACCTTGTCACATCTCGCTCGAAATCCGTAACACCCCTGAAATTCAGCTCCTGCAAATCGCTCGTCAGAAGGCGAACAAGTTTGATCGCAAGTGATGGAGCAATTCATGCTGAAGAAGATTTTTGTACTATTGGCCCTCGTGATGGGCGGGGCGACGGCGGCCTCGGCGTCCACCGTTGCTGTGTCGACGGCAAACGTCAACCTGCGCGCCGGACCGGCAACAAGCTATCCGGTGGTGACCGTATTGCCCCAGGGCGCGCGCATCGTCACCCATGGCTGTGTTGCTGATTATGCATGGTGCGATGTTGCATTTGGCCAATACCGGGGCTGGGTATCTGCCAGCTACATTCAGGTGGTCTATAACGGCGGCCCGGTCGTCTTGTCCGCCGCGGTCGCTCCCACCGTCGGCGTGACCGTGGTGACCTATGACCGCGCCTACTGGAACACACATTACGTGGCCCAGCCTTGGTACCGGTCCTGGACGTCCTATTATCGCCCCTATGCCCCGGTCGCACCACGGGTTGAGACCTACGGTCGAAGCGCGACATGCGTTGACGGCAACTGCACGGGGACACGCACGGCGACGGGAATTTATGGTGGAACGACGAGCCAGACCCGCAATTGCGCCGGTGGTGAATGCAGCGCGACCCGCGAGACCACCGGACGTTTCGGTAATTCCGCTTCACGCGTCCGCAACTGCAGCGCCAATGACCGCAGTTGCAACATGACGCGCACTGGCCCGGCCGGTGGTACTGCGACCGGAACCCGCACCTTCAGCCGCTGAGGCGTCAGTCGCCTCCATCACCGGGGCACCTGCGGGATAGCCCATCGGCGGAGTGAGAACACCGTGGTTCAGAACGACGACCGTGGCCCTGCTGCCCGTCGAAGTGGGCGCGCCAGACACTTGAAACTGCAATTCATCCAATGAGGAGAAATAGGGCATGAAACATGATCTATGGGTGCGGCTGGTTGTTGCCGCTTGCGTTGCCTTGCCGCTGTCTGGCGTCCAGGCACAGACGATCTCTGATGCCGAGAAACAGAAACTGGCCGAAAACTATGTCCAGGCAGATGCCGATGGCGACAAGGCTCTGACCCGCTCGGAGTTTCACTCTCTTCTTTCGCTCAATGCACAAGACAACCTGGGTAGGGCTGGCCAGATCGTGAGGTTTGGTCGCCAGGACATGGCCTTCAACCGAATCGACGCCGATGGCAACGGCCTGGTCACGCAACAAGAATTGCAAGCGCTGGCGCGATGAGTCCTGGAAATCACCCCTCGGAAGACGCGACCGTCTCCAACACTTTGCCACTGCTCGACAATGGCAAGGATCGGTCTTCGTCGAAGATCACCCAGCGGAAGAAGTCGAGTTGGCCACTGAAGGCCCTCATCGTGGTGTCGCTTCTCCTGATCGGTGGAGTCATCGGTCTCTATTTTCAAGGGCCCGCCATACGCGCTGTCTTCGACTGGACCAAGCTTGAGCCTGGTGCTGGTGCCCGCCAACCCATCGCCTTGCCCGTCGAACGCGTCCCGTCGCCAGAACGCGTCGCGGCGATGGCGACCGGTGACGTTGTCTCTCTCGGTCGTCTTCAGCCTGCTGGCGGGATCGTCTCTGTGGCGCTTCCGCAAGGGGCCGGCGACGCGCGCATAGATCGTATCTTGGTCGATGACGGAGATGTCGTGGCCAAAGGCGATGTGTTGGCCGTGCTCGACAGTCTCGCGCTGTATGAATCGGCTTTGACCAGCGCGGAAAGCACGCTTGCAATCCGGCGTGCAGCACTTTCCCAGGTCAAGGTTCAGGTCGCGGCGGCTGAAGCCGAGCTTCGCGCGCAGATCCGGGGAGCAGAGGCATCGCTTGCGAGAACCGAGCGCGAGTTGGCTCGCGTGACTTCCCTGCTGGGCACAGGCGTCTCGACCCAGGCGACCCTCGAGGAGGCAGAACGGGCCGCCGACACGGCTCGCGCAGATCTCGACCGACTGCGGGCGTCGATGACCCGTTATGAGTCCGGGCCGGATGACCAGCAGGTCGATATCGCCGTGGCGACCGCGGATCTCGCTGCGGCAGAAGCCGCCGTTGAACAGGCGCGCCGCGACCTCGACAGGGGCCGGGTGCTGGCGCCGCAGGATGGGGCCATTATCGAAGTGTCGGCGCGCGCCGGAGAACGGCCGCCTGCAGACGGGCTTTTGCGGATGGGCGACACGGCGCGAATGGAGGCTGAACTCGAAGTGTTCCAGACCATGGTTCCGAGGGTCGCGGTCGGTCAGACCGTTTCGCTCGTCTCCGGCGTGCTTGGCGACGAACAATTGACAGGAACGGTCTCGCGCATCGGCACGCTGGTCGGGCGGCAGAGCGTAACAGCGGACGATCCGGCGGCGAATACCGATGCGCGCGTGCTTCTGGTCACGGTCTCTCTCGATGAGACTTCAAGTCTCCGTGCCGCGTCTTACGTGAACCTTGAGGTCGTTGCCCGGATTGCTGTCGCGTCCGACACGCCTGAAGAGGGAGGTGGACCATGACGGGTTTGCTCTCAAGCCTTCTTGGTCGGCTCCCCATCGGGTATCTTCAGCTCATGCATCACCCGGGCCGGTTGATGGCTGCTTTGGCCGGGGTTGCCTTTGCCAATGTGCTTGTCTTCGTCCAGCTCGGTCTGGCCGGATCCATGGCGGAATCAGTGGCCATTCCCTATCGGCTCTTCAAGCCCGACCTTCTGATCATGTCACCTGTCGAATCCGAGACATTGTCCGATGCGGCCACACTGGCGCGACAAAGACTGTTCCAGGCGCAGGTGCACCCGGATGTAACAGGCGGTACGCCTGTCTACATGGGGCGCTCGACCTGGATCTCGGGTCATGACGCGTCATCCTCGATCCAGTTCATCGGGCTCTCGCCGGACGCCGGATCCTTCGTAGACGACGCGCTGGTCGATCCCCTGATCAGTCTGTCCCTGTCCGACACGGCGCTTGTCGATAGGCTGACCCGCTTTGTCGATATGCGCAGCTTTTCCGGGGCAAGTCCGGAGGCACCTGTGTTATTCGAGATGCAAAATCGTCAGATCGGCGCGATCGGAACCGTGTCGATCGGTGGCGGGTTCGGCGGCGACGGCGTCTTCCTTGTTTCGGATCAGACCTTCTTCCATCTGTTCCCACAGCGGAGCTCCGCCACGCCGAGCCATATTTTGCTGACGCTTGCCCCGGGCGCAGATCCCGGACGGGTTGCAGCCGAGTTGATGCAGCTCTACCCGCCCGACACGGTTCGGATCCGCGCGGTCACGGACGCAATGGAACACGAGATCCGCTACCAGATGACCGAGCGTCCGACCGGTCTGATCTTCGCCTTTGGCGTGGCCATCGGCGTCGTCGTCGGCATCGTGATTGCCTATCAAGTGCTGTCCTCAGATGTTGCCGATCACATCCGCGAATATGCCACCTTCAAGGCCATGGGCTTTCGCCAAGGGTTCTTCGTCGGGATCATCCTGGAGGAGGCGATCATCCTGGCCGCCATCGGCTTCTGGCCCGGACTGGCGTTTTCTCACCTGTTTTATGAGGCGTTGGCCTATCTCACGAATATCCCAATCTTCATGACGCCGGAGCGCGCCGTCGCGGTCTTCATCGGGACGATCATGGCCTGCGCACTGTCCGGCCTTCTCGCCATGCGCAAACTCGCCGCCGCCCAGCCGGCCGACCTGTTCTGAGGCCCCATGACAGACGCCGCCATTTCAGTCAGAGGTCTCGACCACTTCTTTGGCGAGGGCGAGGCCCGCAAACAGGCCCTGTTCGATATCAACTTGGAGATCCGGCGCGGATCGCTGACGATCCTCATGGGGCCGTCGGGGTCGGGCAAGACCACGCTGCTGACCATCATGGGATGCCTGCGCGAGGTCTATGCCGGTAGCATCCGACTTCTGGACCAGGAGCTGTTTGCATCGGACGAGATCACCCGCATCGACATGCGAAGGCGCCTTGGCTTCATCTTCCAG
>CALSAF010000132.1:0-13527 GCA_943372805.1 Rhizobium sp. Q54 | reverse complement strand
TTTCTGATGGGGTATGCGATCCACCTGACGAACCCCAAGGCGATCTTCGCCTGGCTGGCCATCATCTCGCTGGGGCTGCCCGCCGGTGCGACGCCGTCTGCGGTCGCGATCGTCGTCTGCGGTTGCCTGGTGACCGGCTTCATCGTCTTCATGGGTTATGCGCTGCTCTTCTCGACCCCGGGCGCACTCCGGATCTATGGCACCGCGCGTCGCTATATCGACGGAACACTGGCCGCCCTGTTCGCCGCAGCCGGCGTGAAGATGCTCACCTTCCGCTGAAACGAAAAAGGCGCCGCACGGATGCGGCGCCTCTGATACTTGAAGTGGACACACCTCAGCCCTGGGTGAGCGGCGAGATCTGGATTTCCACGCGGCGGTTCTGCGCGCGGCCATCTGGCGTTGCGTTAGACGCGATCGGCTGGTTCGGGCCAAAGCCGACGGCGGAGACACGACGCGGGTCGACACCCTGGCTGTTGAGGTAACCCGCAACGGACATCGCACGGCGCTCGGACAGACCCTGGTTGTAGGCCTGGCTGCCGGTCGAATCGGTGTGACCATTGATGTCGATCAGCGTGCGGTCAAACTTGCGCAGCACGATCGCGACCGAGTTCAGCGTCGGGTAGAACTGCGGCATGACCGCATCCTGATCCGTGTTGAAGGTGATGTTGGACGGCATGTTCAGGATGATGCGGTCGCCGACGCGGGTGACCGAAATGCCGGTGCCCTGCAGTTGTGCGCGCAGTTCCGATTCCTGCTGGTCCATGTAGTTGCCGATGGCGCCACCGGCGAGCGCGCCGATACCGGCACCGATGAGCGCTGCATTGCGCCGGCCCACCGGCGAACCACCGACGGCGAGACCACCGAGCGCGCCAACGGCTGCGCCGATAGCTGCACCTCCGGCGGTGTTCGACACCTTCTGCTGACCCGTATAAGGATCTGTCGTCGTGCAGGCACTCAGATAGGTCGCGCACAGCGCGAGAATGGCGATCTTCTTGATCATGCTCGGGGTCCCTCCAGGATTCGGCTGATCATCCGTCAACCGTGAAATTGCGGCAACAAAAAGTTGCCAGCAGGCTCACTCCGCCGCCGACTTTTGTCCATAGCGCTTCTGGATATAGTCCGCCACCAGCGCCTCGAAATCCGCAGCGATGTTCGGACCGCGCAAGGTCATGGCTTTTTCGCCATCGATGAAGACGGGCGCCGCCGGGTTTTCACCGGTACCGGGGAGCGAGATGCCTATATCGGCATGCTTGCTTTCGCCCGGACCGTTGACGATGCAGCCCATGACCGCGACGTTCAGACCTTCGACGCCGGGATACTTTTCCCGCCAGACCGGCATGTTCTTGCGCAGGTCGTCCTGGATCTTCTGGGCGAGTTCCTGGAACACCGTCGAGGTGGTTCGGCCACAGCCGGGACATGCAGCGACCACGGGCACGAATTGCCGGAAGCCCATGACCTGCAGCAGTTCCTGCGCCACCTGGACCTCTCGGGTGCGATCGCCATTCGGCTCGGGCGTCAGCGATACACGGATGGTGTCGCCGATGCCGTGCTGCAACACATAGCCCATGGCCGCCGAGGAGGCGACGATGCCCTTGGACCCCATGCCGGCCTCGGTCAGGCCGAGATGCAGCGCGTGGTTCGAGCGCTCTGACAACATCGAATAGACAGCAATCAGATCCTGCACCTGGCTGACCTTGGCAGACAAGATGATGCGGTTGCGCGGCAAACCAATCTCTTCGGCGAGTTCGGCCGAGAGCAGCGCCGATTGCACGATCGCCTCGCGCGTCACCTGACGCGCCGACAGCGGCGAGCCCTGAGCCGCATTCTGATCCATCAAACGGGTCAGCAGCTCCTGGTCCAGCGAACCCCAGTTGACACCGATGCGAACAGGCTTGTCGTAGCGGATCGCCATCTCGACGATCTCGGCGAACTGCTTGTCCTTCTTGTCCTTGAAGCCGACATTGCCAGGATTGATCCGATACTTCGCCAGCGCCTCGGCGCAACCAGGGTGATCGGCAAGCAGCTTGTGGCCGATATAGTGGAAGTCGCCGATCAGCGGTACATCCATACCGAGGCGCAGCAGGCGCTCTCGGATCTTCGGCACGGCGGCTGCGCTCTCGTCGCGGTCAACGGTGATGCGCACCACCTCGGAACCCGCCTTGTAGAGGGAAGCGACCTGGGCGACCGTCGCATCGATATCGGCCGTATCGGTATTGGTCATCGACTGAACGACAACGGGGGCCCCGCCGCCGATGATGACGCCTCCGACTTCAACGGCGACCGAAGAGCGACGGGGCTTCGGATCAAAGGCGTCGGCGGGCTGGATGATGGGTGCGGTCATGGCTGTTTCTCTGCAAGCCTCAATCGCCATGGAGGTGGATCAAAGCCGTTCGCTTGTCAACTGGAGCCCTGTCGCCGCCATCGCCGACAACCCGACTCAACACCGGTTCGAAAGCCTGCAGATCGATGCGATTGTCGCACCTCTCATCGTCCGAAGCCACCTTGGAACCGTCAACCAGGCATCTGGCATGGGTGGTTGCCTGACGCGAATTTGATGTGCAACGCCAGAACTCGATACGCTTGCGACCGGCCGTCCGCCTGCCGCCTAGTGTCCGGTCACGCAATCGGCATGCCGGGCCAGCTTCGAAAGCGCGAGCACGACAATCAGGAGCGAGGGGATGGCGGTATAGACCGTCGAAAGCGATGTATACTCAGCCACGAGGCCCACCAGTGAAGGCGCAAAGAGAATGCCGGAATAGCCCATGGTGGTAACGACCGAGAGCCCGACACCGGGTGCCAGGCCCGGGATGTTGCCGCCCGCGGAAAATGCGATGGGCACCATGTTCGAGATTCCGATACCGGTAATCGCAAAGCCGACCAGCGCCACGCTCACGCTATGGGCCTGACCGGCGATGACCAGCCCCAGGATCGCAGCGACACCGCAGAACCGAAGCGTATTGACTGCCCCGAACCGGTCTCGAACAAAATCACCGGCAAAGCGGCAGACGGCCATAGTGAAGGAGAAGGCCGCAAAGGCGAAGCCCGACATCTCCGTCGACGCATTGAGCTCATTGCGCAGGTAGAGGGCACTCCAGTCTAGAACGGTGCCTTCCGGGATCATGCAGAAAAGCGCGATCAACCCGATGAGCCAGGGCAGTGGTGTCATCGGCAGCTTCGCCTTCACCGACTCGTCACTCGGATGGGGGGCATCCGGCAGGATCATGGGTCGGGCGACAAGGAACAGAACGAGACAAACGGCGGCAAGCAGGAGAACGTGGCCGATCACACCGAGCGCGGCAATCACAAAGCCACCAGTCGCCGCACCGCACAAACCGCCAAGGCTCCAGAAGGCATGGCAGGAAGACATGATCGAGCGGCGCATTTTTCGCTCGACCTCCACCGCATTGGCATTCATCGCCACGTCCATGGCGCCGGTCAAACCGCCAAACAGGAATATCGCGACGGCACCCGTCCAGACATTGTCGACCAGGGTCACCAGCACGACGGTCGGGATAAAGAGCAGGGTCGTCACTTCGACGACACGGCGCGAGCCATGGCGAGCAATCTGCAGGCCTGCAATTGGCATCAGGACCAGCGAGCCGACGCCGAAGGCAAAAATCATCAGGCCAAGCATCAATTCACTCAGCCCAAGTGCCTGCGAGAAGAACGGGATCTTTGGAGCCCAGGCGCCGATCACCAGTCCGTTCAGAAAAAACAACAGTGCAACGGCGGCCCGTTCCTTGGTCATCAGCGGGGCCGGTGCGGCTGCCGCGCTGTCGATACTCTGCGAAATGTCGTTCATGACCTGCTCCCGTATTGGGGCCGCACTTTAATTAAATCGATTAAACTCTCAATCCTCGTCGCAGAGCACACCGCATAAAGTTTTATTGCGACAGACAACATTTGTGGCGGTCGGCCTGCAGGATTGACAGCCGGGTTGCAAGCCGCGACACATGCAAGATGCTGACGCCAGTGCGGCGCCGCCCTGCCTTGAAAGAATTCTCCCGTGAAAACCGCTGTCGGTGCTGGGATCGCCCTCTCCAGCCTCGCCTATCTCTTCTTCGCCACGCACGACGCGATGATCAAGCTTCTCGTCGAATCAGCGACCGTCTGGCAGATCCTTTTCTGCCGAAGCGTCGTCATCCTGATCGGCTGTTTTGTTCTCGGCGGCAGGTCGCTTGCCCGGGAGACGATGAGATCGCCAGCTCTGCGACCGATGATGCTGCGCAGCCTGTTCCTGCTTGCCGCCTGGCTATGCTATTTCAATGCCGCAAAACACCTGCCGCTGGCAGACCTCACAACCCTCTACTTTGCGGCGCCGATCGCCGCGATCCTTCTGGCAATCCCGATCCTGGGCGAGAAGGTGCCCCTGACCAGCTGGATCGCCGTCATCACCGGCTTCATCGGCGTTGTCATTGCCAGCAACCCGACCGGCATATCCACCGGCTGGCCAGTCTATCTGGCTCTGGTTGCCGCCGTTTGCTGGGCAATTGCCACCACCTTGCTCAGAACCACAAGCCAAAACGCCAGCAGCATGGTGCAAATGGCCATGACCAACGTCTTTTTTCTCGCGCTGACGGCACCAATGGCACTAGCCTCCTGGACAATGCCTGGCGGAGCAAGCCAGATCCTGTTGCTCGCTGTCGGCGTGATCGGCGGCCTCGGCCAATTGAGCTACTTTGAAGCACTTCGCCGCGCACCGATCTCGGTCATCGCACCGCTCGAATACACAGCCCTGATCTGGGCCTTCGCGCTCGGCTATGCCATCTGGAAGGACGTGCCCGGCCCGAATGTCTGGGCCGGGGCAGTTCTGATCGCTGCCGCCGGCCTCATTGTCCTTGTTGCGCAGGGACGTCGCCGCGCCGCTTAGGAGTGCGCTAGATAACGCTCGGCGAGCTCCACCCAGAAGGTTGTTCCGACAGGCAGGATATCGTCGTTGAAATCATAGCGCGGATGATGCAACGGCGGATCGTTCGGTGTCCGCTGGGTACCGAGGAAGAAGTAGCTGCCCGGTCGCTGCGCCAGCATGTAGGCAAAGTCCTCACTGCCCATCATCGGCCGCGGCAGATCATAGACCTTGTTCGCTCCGGCGAAGCTGACAGCGAGGTCGCGGACGAAGTCGGTTTCCGCCTTGTGGTTGATCGTCGGGTCATAGCCGCGCTCATAGTCGACGGTCACGCCCATGCCATAGCTCGCGGCCTGCCCTTCCGCCACAGCGCGGATACGCTGCTCCAACTGATCGCGCACCTTCGGATCGAATGAGCGAATGGACAGCACCATTTCGGCCCGCTCCGGGATCACGTTGCTCGCGGCACCGGCATGAAAACCGCCAACTGTGATGACCGTCGGATCGAGCGGATGAATGTTGCGCGACACGATGGTCTGCAGCGCCATGACGATTGAGGCACCGCAGACGATGGGATCGGCAGTCGATTGCGGCTCGGCCCCATGCCCGCCCCGGCCATTGACGGTGATCTTGCACTCGTCGACCGCAGCCATGACCGGCCCTTCCCGCACAGCAAAGTGCCCGAACGGGATTTCCGGGTCATTGTGGAGCGCGAACACCGCATCACAGGGGAACCGCTCGAAGAGGCCATCCTCGATCATCAACCGTGCGCCTCCGAAGTTCTCCTCCGCAGGCTGGAAGATCAGATGGATCACCCCGTCGAAATTCCGCCTCTCCGCGAGAATTTTCGCAGCCCCGAGAAGCATGGCGGTATGCCCGTCATGGCCGCAGGCATGCATCACGCCCGGCACCTGGCTGGCATAGGGCAACCCGGTTTCCTCAAGGATAGGCAACGCGTCGAAGTCGGCCCGGATGCCGATGCTGCGGTTGCTGGCCCCGTTTTTAAGCGTCGCAACGATGCCGGTCTTGGCCAGCCCCCGCGCCACCTCATAACCAAGCGCCGCGAGCTGTTCGGCGACATAGTCGGAGGTCTTGAATTCCGAAAGACCGATCTCCGGGAACTGGTGGAGGTGATGGCGCGTCGCGAGCACTTCCGCCATCACGTTGGGAGCATGGATCGTCATAGTCGCTACCTTTTGACCGTATGGGTGTCTGTTTTTCGAGGACCGAACTGTTGCACTTGCTGCCTAGTTGTTCAACCGTATAAAAAGCACGGATGGCGTCGCGAGACTGCCGCCCCTCAATCCAGGCTGGAGTTGCCGCATGACACGACGCACGTTCCAGCGTGCCGGGGAGACCGAGCGCCGCAAGGATCTGATCGCGGCAACCCTGGACAGCATTTCCGAGCATGGACTCGAGGGCGCGACCGTACGCGATATCGCCGCCCGGGCGGGCGTGACGGGTGGCCTGATCCGCCATTATTTTTCCGGCAAGGACGAAATGATCCAGGCGGCCTACCGTGAGATGTTGGCCGGCATGACCGGCACTGCAGTAGAAGCCATGGCAGATGCCGGCACGGATCCGCGCCGACGCCTGCACGATTTCATCGTTGCCAATGTCAGCCCGCCGATCGCCGACCCGAAGGCGCTGTCGCTCTGGGCAGCATTCATCGGCCGCGTCAGATCCGACGAGGAACTTGCGCGCATTCACCGGGAAAACTACCTCGTCTTCATCGGCATCCTCGAAGATCTCGTGGCAACGCTGCTGACCGCCCATCGACACAAGACGACCTTTTCGGCCGTGCGCCACCTCGCCGTGGCGATCAACGGCCTGATCGACGGACTGTGGCTGGAGAACTCCCTCGCCAGCGATCTCTTCGACGAAGGGAGGCTTCCAAACATAGCCCTTGATGCGGTCGAGGCAATGCTCGGCGGCCTGTCATTGAGGGATGGGGAACCCGCTCCATAACGCGGGACAGGTCGCGCGCACCGATCGATCCTTCACCTGTTTCGCGATCTGGTAACCTCGCTGGCAAAAGAATTCAGGACCATCTATCGACAAGGCCGAATCAAAGGCCTCGACTTTGCGCAAGCCCCTTGGCCAGACGCTTGAAATGAGTCATAAAAACGCCAATTCACATGCCAGAAAGCGAAAGTCAGTCACAGAGTCAAACCGCCCGCCGGTAACCGTCCTATTACGGCCTTTTTCTGCCACGATTGTTCGCCGAAAGCCAAATGATCGAGCAATGGTGCCGCGGAGACGACCAGACGGTCGAAGCCCTATCGCTTTCTATTCAACCATCGAACCGAGAACCTATCCTTCATGACGCTTCATGTGCCATCGCGCGACCTTGAGACCAAGCAGATCGACCACAACGATTCCATACGATCTGCCTATTTCACGATCGAGGAGTTACGGGAGAGCGCTGCGTCGCTGGCGCTAGATGGCGTCGAAGAACTGCCGGGATTGATGGATTTCGACTTCTTTGCCCGGCACAAGGAGAACGAGCGCGAGATCCTGCGCGTCTATCGGGCGACTGCAGCTGACGTAGAAGCCGGCGCAACCATCACGCCGGCAGCCGAGTGGCTGCTGGACAATCACTACATCATCGAAGAAGCGATCCAGGAAGTCCGCCGCGACTTCCCGAAGCGGTTCTACCGCCAGCTTCCGACAATGAAGGTCGGTCGGCGCGAGATCCCCCGCACCATGGCGCTCGCCTGGCTCTATGTGGCCCACACCCATTCGACCGTCAGCCAGGAAAGCATGACGGCACTCGTGGAAGGTTATCAGCAGCACCAGACGCTGGAGATCGGCGAACTCTGGGCCCTGCCATCGATCGTCCGCTTCGTGCTGGTTGAGAACCTCCGCCGCATCGCCACCCGCGTCGACCGCTCGCGGCGGATGCGACGGCGCGCCAACGAAGTCGCCGATGAGATCATCCGACTGAACGATCCGGTTGCAGCCGCGACCTATCTCAGCCAGATCGAACAACTCGCAGACGACAACACCTTTGCTACCCAGTTCCTCTATCGCCTGCGCAATGGCTCTCAGAACACGAGCTTCGCGGTCGAGTGGCTGGAGAGCCGTCTTGAGGCTGCCGGTCGTACCGCCCAGGAAGCGATGGACGCCGAGCACAACCGTCTCTCCTCAGGCAACGTCACGATGGGCAACATCGTGCGTGGTCTGCGGGAGATCGATGACAAGGAATGGTCGGTCTGGGTCGAGGAAGTCAGTCATGTCGACCGCGTTCTCGGCCAGCACACCGACTACCGCGACCTGGATTTCGGCTCGCGCAACGCCTACCGCAACACCATCGAGAAGCTCGCGCGCCGCTGTGATCAGACCGAGATCGAGATCGCGCAGACGGCAATCGATCTGGCCTCCGCGACCGCTGGTGCAGATGGCCAGCTTGATGTCGGGAGTTACCTCGTCGGCAGCCGCCGCAGCGATCTCGAAGCAGCGATCGGCTACAGCCAGCCGCTGTCGCGCATCCTGGTCGACATCATAAAACGCCTCAACTGGCTTTCGATTGCAGTTCCTGTCATTGCACTGACCATCGCAGCCCTGGCTGTGATAGGGCACTTTCTCGATCAGGCCGGGGCTTCCACGCCGCTCATCCTGATCCTGCTCATCATGGTGTCGCTGCCGGTGTCGGAAGGAGCAACGGGCCTCTTCAACACGGTGGTGACCTTCTTCGTGAAGCCATTTCGGCTGACCGGGTACGAGTTCAAGGAAGGAATCCCCGAAGAGGCGCGCACGCTTGTGGTCGTGCCCTGCATGCTGACGAAGCGTGACGATGTGGACGAACTCGTCCGCAATCTCGAAGTCCACTACCTCACCAATCCGCATGGCGAAATCTACTTCGCGCTCTTGAGCGACTGGAAGGACAGCCAGACCGAGGAATCCACTGCCGATCTTGAGGTTCTCGACTACGCCAAGCGCGAAGTCGGCCAACTCAACGGCCGCTACGACTTCGGCGGCAAGACGCGCTTTTACCTTCTGCATCGCCGCCGCCTCTATAACGAGGCCGAAGGCTGCTGGATGGGCTGGGAGCGCAAGCGCGGCAAGCTGCACGAGCTGAACTTGCTGCTGCGTGGCGACCGCGACACGTCCTATCTGCCGGGCGCCAACATGGTGCCGGACAACGTGCGTTACGTCATGACGCTCGATGCCGACACACGGCTGATGCGCGACGCCGTGACCAAGCTCGTCGGCAAGATGCACCACCCGATCAACCGGCCGGTCCATGACGAGAAGACCGGACGCGTCGTGAGCGGCTACGGCGTTCTGCAGCCGCGCGTCACCCCCTCACTGACGACAGGCAAGGACGCCTCGGTCTTCCAGCGCATCTTCTCGATGAACCGTGGCCTCGACCCTTACGTCTTCACGGTCTCCGACGTCTACCAGGACATTACCGGCGAAGGCACCTTCACGGGCAAGGGTCTCTACGACGTCGACGCATTTGAAACGGCGATCAAGGGCCGCATCGACGAAAACAGCGTACTCAGCCACGACCTCCTCGAGGGCTCGTTCGCCCGCTGCGCGCTCGTGACCGACGTCGAACTGGTCGAGGATTTCCCGACCCGCTACGAAGTGGAAATCTCGCGCCAGCATCGCTGGGCCCGTGGCGACTGGCAGCTCATTCCCTACATCGGCGACACCAGCCGCGGCATCACCAGCCTTGGCCGCTGGAAGATGGTCGACAACCTCCGCCGCTCGCTGACCCCGATCGCGTGGCTGGTGGCTTCCGTCCTCGGCTGGGCCTCGATGGAGCCGGTTGGGGCCACCATTTGGCAGCTGCTGCTGATCTTCAGCCTCTTCGTCGCCCCGACGCTGTCTTTGCTCTCAGGCATCGTGCCGCGCCAGACCGACATAGTGCCAGCGGCCCATTTCCAGACGCTCTGGTCGGAAGTCCGCTCGATCAACGCCCAGGTTGCGCTGCGCATCGTCTTCATTGCCGACAATGCCTGCATGATGGCCGATGCCATCGTAAGATCACTCTATCGCATGCTGGTGAGCCGCAAACTGCTGCTCGAATGGCGCACGGCTGCGAGCGTGCAATCGGCGGCCCAAGGCTCGATCGCGTCCTATTACGGCAACATGCGTCATGCCCCGATCCTGGCGATTCTGTCGGTCGGCATTGCCGCCGTGCCGGGCGGTTACGGTTATCTGATCGGCCTTCCCTTTGCAGTGCTCTGGGTCCTGTCGCCGCTGGTCGCCTGGTACGTCAGCCAGTCGGCCGAGACGGAAGACAGCCTCGAAGTGCCGGAGCACGTCTCCTATGAGCTGCGCAAGATCGCACGCCGGACCTGGCGCTACTATGAGACCTTCACGACCGCTGGCGACAACTACCTGCCGCCGGACAATTTCCAGGAAACACCCGAGCCGATCATTGCGCACCGCACCTCACCGACGAACATCGGCGTCTACCTGCTATCGGTCGTGTCCGCTCGCCACTTCGGCTGGCTGAGTTTCGAGCAGACGATCGAACGCATGGAGCAGACGATCGCGACCGTCGAGCGAATGGAGAAGTACCGCGGCCATCTGTACAACTGGTATTACACCGACACGCTGAAGACACTCGGTCCGCGCTATATCTCCGCCGTCGATAGCGGCAACCTAGCCGGCCACCTGATTGCCATTTCATCCGCCTGCCGGGAATGGGCGGAAGCGCCCTCTGCGCATCTCCAGGGCAATCTCGACGGCATTGGTGATGTCGGCGGCATCCTGCTCGAGGTCCTCGGGCAGCTGCCAGACGACCGCAAGACGGTGCGTCCGTTGCGTCGTCGCCTCGAAGAGCGCATCATCGGCTTCAACACGGCGCTCGCAGCCGTCAAGCGTGAGCACGAGTTCGCCTCAATCCGCATCATCAATCTTGCCGTTCTGGCCCGCGACGTGCAGAAGCTCGCGGCCAACCTGCATCACGAGGTGCGCTCCGAGCCGAGCGCCGAGGTGGTCCGCTGGACGGAATACCTGGTTTCGGTCTGTGAAGCCCACATCTCGGACACCGCGTTCGACCTGTCGAACATCGATCCGCTGCGCCAGCGTCTCAGCCAGTTGTCCGAGCGCGCCCGCAACATCGCCTTCTCGATGGACTTCACCTTCCTGTTCCGCCCGGAGCGGCGCCTCCTGTCGATCGGCTATCGCGTCGACGCCCGCGAGTTGGACGAGGCCTGTTACGATCTGCTCGCCTCGGAATGCCGCCTGACCAGTCTCTTCGCCGTCGCCAAGGGTGACCTGCCGACAGAACACTGGTATCGCCTTGGTCGTCAGGTCGTTCCGATTGGCGCACGTGCCGCGCTGATCTCATGGTCGGGCTCCATGTTCGAGTACCTGATGCCGCCGCTCGTCATGCAGGAACGTCAGGGTGGCATCCTCAACCAGACCAACAATCTGATCGTCATCGAACAGATGAATCATGGTCGCCGTCTGAACATTCCGTGGGGCATCTCGGAAGCAGCCTTCAACGCTCGCGACCACGAGATGAACTACCAGTACACCAACTTCGGCGTGCCGACGCTCGGCCTGAAGCGTGGTCTCGGCCAGAACGCGGTCATCGCGCCTTACGCCTCGATCCTGGCGAGCCAGTATTATCCGGAAGCGGCCCTCGAGAACCTGAAGCGCTTGCGCAAGCTCGGCGCGCTCGGTGCCTATGGTTTCCATGATGCCGTCGATTTCACACCGACGCGTCTGCCGGATGGCAAGAAGTGCGCCGTCGTCTACAACTACTATGCCCACCACCATGGCATGTCGATTGCGGCGATCGCCAACGTCGCCTTCAACGGTCGCCTGCGCGCCCTCTTCCATGCCGATCCGGTGATCGAGGCTGCAGAGCTCCTCCTCCAGGAAAAGACCCCTCGCGAAATCCCGGTCATGAGCGCGAAATACGAGCCTCAGACGCCGGGCAAGGGTCAGGCCGACCTTCTGCGTGCCGAGATCCGCACGGTGGAAGATCCGGCGACGAAGGACCGTGAGGTCGTCTTCCTCTCGAACGGCCACTATTCGGTCATGCTGACGGCCACCGGTTCTGGCTTCTCGCGCTGGAACGGCCAGTCCGTCACCCGCTGGAAGCCCGACACGACCGAAGACCGCTGGGGTACCTTCCTCTTCCTGCGCGATACCGCGACCAACGAGTGGTGGTCGGCGACATCGGCGCCGCGTCGAGCAGAAGACGAAAAGACCAAGGTCATCTTCGGCGACGACAAGGCAGAATTCTTCAAGACCGTCGGCGACATCTCGACGTCAGTCGAATGCATCGTGGGCACCGAGCACGACGCCGAAGGCCGACGCCTGACGATCCTGAACACAGGGACCGAGGACCGCTTCATCGAGGTCACCTCCTACACCGAGCCAGTGCTCGCCTACGAGGACAGTGACAACGCGCATCCACTCTTCTCGCGCATGTTCGTAAAGACGGAATTCGGCCGCCGTCGCGACGTCATCCGCGCCGAGCGCAACAAGCGCAGCCCGTCGGATCCCGATATCTGCGTTGCCCACCTCGTGGTCGACAGCGCAGGTCAGGGCCGCCCGACGGAGTTCGAAACCGACCGGCGCAAGTTCCTCGGCCGCGGACGTAGCCTCGGTGAAGCCGCTGCTTTCGATCCGGGCGCAAACCTGTCTGGCACGGAGGGCTTCACGCTCGACCCGATCCTCAGCCTGCGCCGCGTCGTCCGCGTCCCGGCCGGCAAGAAGGTCCAAGTCATCTTCTGGACCATGGCCGCGCCGAACCGCGAGGAAATCGACCAGGCGATCGAACGCTACCGTCACCCGGACGCCTTCAGCCACGAGCTCATTCATGCCTGGACCCGCGCCCAGGTCGAACTGCGCCACATCGGCATTACCTCGCAGCAGGCGGCAGCCTTCCAGCATCTTGGCCGCTATCTGGTCTACCCCGACAATCACCTGCGCGCAGACCCGGAAACGGTCCGCAAGGGCTTGAAGTCGCAGTCGGCTCTCTGGCCTATGGCAATTTCGGGCGACTTCCCGATCTTTGCGCTGCGCATCAACGACGACATGGACATGGACATCGCCCGCGAGGCGATGAGTGCGCTGGAATATCTCCGTCGCCGTGGCGTCGTCGCCGATCTCGCGATCATCAACGAACGCGCAACCTCCTACGCGCAGGACATGCAACATGCACTCGACCAGATGGCCGACAACCTCCGCCATCGTCTCCCGGGTGGCCGTCAGCATGTCTTCACGGTCCGCGACGATCTGCAGGATGAAGGTGCGACGCTCGCCGTGCTCGCGGCAGCCCGCGTTGTCCTCCACACGCGCAATGGCAAGATCGTAGACCAGGTGAACCGCGCCGTCTCGCTCTTTGCCACACCGCGCACGATCGACGGCGAAGTCGAATGGGCAGGCCTGCCGCCGGCGCTGCCGGCATTGGCCAATCCTACCCCTTCCATCGACGGCACCGACCTCGATTTCTGGAACGGTTTCGGCGGGTTTTCCAAGGACGGCTTGGAGTATGTGATCCGCCTCGCCGGCACCGGCACAACGCCAAATCCGTGGATCAATGTGATCGCCAACGAGAACTTCGGCTTCCATGTCTCCGCCGAAGGGGCCGGCTTCACCTGGAGCCAGAATTCCCGGGACTACCAGGTCACGCCGTGGACCAATGACCCGGTCATCAACCGGCCTGGTGAAGCCTTCTATGTCACAGACCTGATCAGTGGTCG
>CALSAF010000131.1:0-13543 GCA_943372805.1 Rhizobium sp. Q54 | reverse complement strand
CCATAAGCAAATGCTTACGCCTATGAAAAGAGTGAGGGGCTGACGTTTTTTGGGCTTAAACTCAAGAGCTTGCGGGCGATGCACTCAGGCCACAGTCTTCCAGAACACCACCGTGTCGCAATAGCGGCCATCGGGAAAAAGCGCATAGTTCGGGATGATGCCGGAGCGCTGCCAGCCGAGTTTCTCATAGAGTTCCTCCGCCAGTTCACCGGCGGCGGTGTCGAGGACAAGAAGCCAGCGTCCAGCCTTCGCCGCACCACTCTCGGCCGCTGCCATCAGGGCCTTGGAGAGCCCGAGGCCGCGCGCGTCGCGATGTACCAGCAGCTTCATCAGATCGGCGCGATGCGGCTGGTTGGGTTTCGAGGCAAAGCCCACCTGGACAGTGCCGACCAGGCGACTGCCAAGAAAGGCGCCGTAGAGCAGAACCTCGCCACGCCCGACAGCCTCTGCCACACCCTGCCAGAAGGCTCCACCCTCGGCAGGCGCAAAGGGCGCCATGAAACCGACGGAGGCGCCACCCTCGACGCAGTCGGCGAGCGTCTCGCAGAGATCGGGCAAGGCGGCGAGCGCATCGGTGTGGGAGAGCTCACGGATTTCGGTCTTGTTATCGGGCATGGGTCGTGTCCTGTGGTGGGGAAAAGTCAGGGGCCGAGGGAGATCACCACGGCATAGCGGGCGGGGCGGTCGGTCGGGTTCCTGTAGCCGTGCACGTCGCCGACATTCATGAAGAGACAGTCGCCGGCTTCGAGCCGGTGCACGGTGTCACCGACGGTCAGTTCGATGACGCCTTCGAAGACCCAGACATGCTGGGTCTGGCTGCGGCCGGTCGGGCGTCCCGGAAACCGCACTTCGGCACCGGCCGGGAACTCGACCTCGACGATATCGGTGCCACTGCCGGTCTGCTGGGGGGAGACTGCGCGACGCAGATAACCGCTTTCCGGATCGCGCCAGACCGGCTGGTCGACCCGTCGCGCGAGCGGCGATGGCTCGGCTTCAGCGCTGGCAAAGAAGACAGAGAGCGAAACGCCGAGCGCCGAGCACAGCCGCGCCAGCAACGCTGCCGTCGGGCTTGCCTCCGATCGTTCGATGCGCGAGATCATCGCCCGGCTGACGCCTGAAAGTTCCGCCAGCTGGTCGAGCGTCAGCCCCCGTTCGACGCGCAGGCGCTTCAGCCTTTCGGCGACATGTTTCTCGAACTGATCTTCTGATTCCATTATCCGAGAATTTCATGCGCAGATATTGGAGTCAAGCTTTCATGCCCGCCCTCTTCCGTTGCGCCTGCCGGTCAGCGTAAAAGAGGCGGTCGGCACCCGCCGACGTGAGCGCAGGACATTCTGATGCAGCAGCACACTCCCGAGATCGGCCCAGCCATCAAGCGCGAGCGCAAGGCGCGCAAGCTGACGCTCGAACAGCTTGGCACGCTGTCAGGCGTCTCCAAGTCGATGCTGAGCCAGATCGAGCGCGGCGAGGCCAATCCGACCTTCGCGGTGCTCTGGAGCCTCACCCAGGCGATGGAGATCGAGCTTTCGGACCTGATCGGCAACGGCACCTCCGTGGCGGGTCGCGAGGAGATCGAGGTCACCTCGGTGATGCACACGCCGGTCATCCGCAGCGCCGACGGCTCCTGCCGGCTGAAGATCCTGAGTTCGCCGAGGCTTGCCGGCCAGACGGAATGGTACGACCTCGAAATGGATCCGGGCGGCGCCCTTGTGAGCCAGCCGCATTCGATCGGTGCCTTCGAGCATTTCACCGCCTTCACAGACGGTTTCGAGATTTCGAGCGGCGGCAGCAAGACGCAGATTCGATCAGGCGAAACCGCCCGTTACCGTGCCGATGTCCCGCATGCGATCCGCAATGGCGGAACGGATATCGGCAAGGGCCTGCTGGTCGTGCTACACAGATAGGCGACAAGGCAATTCCAAAATATCGATTGCCGCAGGGCAAAATTCCGATATGCTGGAATTATTCAGCATCGAGGGATTTCCCATGCAGACCGGCTTTCTCGACCACATCACCGAAACCCTCAAGGGCATCGAAGCCGACGGGCTTCTGAAGCGCGAGCGCGAAATCGTCAGCCCACAATCGGGCCGCATCCAGGTGCGCGACGCCAGGGGCACGCGCGAGATGATCAATCTCTGCGCCAACAACTATCTCGGCCTCGCCAACCATCCCGAGATCGAACAGGCCGCCAAGGCCGCGATCGACAGCCACGGCTTCGGCATGGCCTCGGTGCGCTTCATCTGCGGTGCGCAGGACATCCACCGTCAGCTCGAACAGGCAATCGCCCGCTATCTCGACAAGGATGACGCGATCCTGTTTGCCGCCTGCTTTGATGCCAATGGCGGGATCTTCGAGACCCTGCTCGGCCCTGAGGACGCGATCATTTCCGACAGCCTCAACCACGCCTCGATCATCGACGGCGTGCGGCTCTCCAAAGCGAAGCGCTACCGCTATGCCAATTCGGACATGGACGGATTGGAAGACGAGCTGAAGAAGGCAATTGCCGACGGCACGCGCTTCCGGCTGATCGTCACCGACGGCGTCTTCTCTATGGACGGCTATGTCGCCAAGCTCCCGGAGATCTGCGCGCTCGCCGAGAAATACGGCGCCATGGTGATGATCGACGAATGCCATGCCACCGGCCATCTCGGAGAAAAGGGCAAGGGCACGCCGACGCTGACTGGTGTCGGCACCCGCGTCGACATCATCACCGGCACCTTCGGCAAGACGCTGGGTGGCGCCATGGGCGGCTTCATCGCCGGCCCGAAAGCTGCGATCGACCTGCTCCGTCAGCGGGCGCGGCCCTATCTCTTTTCCAACAGTCTCGCACCCGCCGTCGCCGCCGGCTCGCTGAAAGCGATCGAGATTGCCGAAGGCGCCGACGACCTGCGGGCCAAGCTCTCCGGTCACACCAAGCGCTTTCGCCAGGGCCTGACCGAGGCGGGCTTCGAGCTCTTGCCCGGTGAAACGCCGATCATCCCGGTCATGACCCATGACGCCGTGCTCGCCCAGAAGCTCGCCGCCGAGCTCGATGCGCGCGGCGTCTATGTCGCCGGCTTCTTCTTCCCCGTCGTGCCCAAGGGCCAGGCCCGTATCCGCACCCAGATGTCGGCAGCGCTCTCCGAGGCCGATATCGACACCGCCATCGCCGCATTCATTGATGCCGGCAAGACCATCGGGATGATCTGATCATGAAGGCGCTATCCAAGCAGAAATCCGAAGTCGGCATCTGGATGATCGACGCGCCGGTCCCCGAAATCGGGCCGGATGACGTGCTGGTCAAGATCAACAAGACGGGCATCTGCGGCACCGACGTGCACATCTACAAATGGGACGAGTGGGCGCAGAAGACGATCCCCGTGCCGATGATCACCGGCCATGAATATGCCGGCCAGATCGTCGCCGTCGGGGCCAATGTGCGAAACCTCCAGGTCGGCCAGCGCGTCTCCGGCGAGGGCCATCTCGTCGGCATGAACAGTCGCGCCTCCCGCGCCGGCAAGTATCACCTTGACCCGGAAACCCGGGGCATCGGCGTCAATGTGCAGGGCACCTTTGCCGAATTCGCCAAGATCCCGGCCTTCAACATCATCCCGCTGCCGGACACGATCGACGACGAGATCGGCGCGATCCTCGATCCGCTCGGCAATGCCGTGCACACGGCGCTTGCCTTCGACCTCGTCGGCGAGGACGTCATCATCACCGGCGCCGGCCCGATCGGCATCATGGGGGCGGCGATTGCCCGCCATGTCGGCGCGCGTCATGTGGTGATCACCGACGTCAATCCGGAGCGCCTGGCGCTTGCGGCCGAAGTCGCCGACGTGCATCCGGTCAACGTCGCCAACGAAGACCTGCGGGACGTGATGGCGAAGCTGAAGATGAAGGAAGGCTTCGATGTCGGCCTCGAGATGAGCGGCTCGCCGGCAGCCCTCGACCAGATGATCGACCATCTCGTCATGGGCGGTCGCATCGCGCTTCTCGGCGTGCCGGCCCGGCCCTTCCATTTCGACCTCTCCAAGGTCGTCTTCCGCATGGTGACGCTGAAGGGCATCTATGGCCGCGAGATGTTCGACACCTGGCACAAGATGCTCGCCATGCTCGAAAGCGGTCTCGACATCCGCAAGGTCATCACCCACCGGATGAAGGTGGATGACTACGCGCACGCCTTTGAACTCGCCAGCGCCGGCAAGGCGAGCAAGATCGTGCTCGACTGGACCTGAGCAACGTCTCCCTGGCGACCGGACGGTTCGCCCGTCCGGTCCGGAGACATGCGATCAGCCGCCGACCTGGGCGATCCAGTCCGGCAGGCTGTAATAGTTGGAAATGCGGGCGACCTTGCCATCGCGGATTTCGAAGAAAGCGCCGGCCGGCAGGCGGTAAGTCTGGCCATTGGCCTCTGGCAGGCCCTCGTCGGTGGCGAGATAGGTGCCGTTGACGATGAATTCCGCCGCACCGCGCGTGCCGTCGTCGTTGACCATGATCACCATGTCGGTGAGCTCTTCCCTATAGCAGCGGTTCATGTGGTCCATGAACTTCGCGAAGGCTTGCCTGCCCGTCTGGCGGGCGCCCTGGTTGATGTCATGCGCCACGTCATCGGTCAGGAGCGCGAGGAAACGGTCCATGTCGCCGGCATTGAAGGCATCGTAATAGGCGCGGATGGTGGCTGCGGCGGTCATCGATCACTCCTCGTCGTGGAATTGCTTTCTCGGGTCGTTCCAGATGGGTATAAACGCTCAGCAACGGACTGAAAACACTTTATGGCGCTCACGATCCAATCCTATTCCGGCAGCGACGCCGCCCCTTTCTTCGACGACCTGGCAAGGCTTCGGATCACGGTCTTCCGCGATTTTCCCTATCTCTATCATGGCGATAGCGACTACGAGCGACAGTACATGGAGATCTATGCCCGCTCGGAGGGCTCGGTCTTCATCCTCGCCATCGATAACGGCCTGGTCGTCGGCGCTTCGACCGGCACGCCTATGATATCAGAGACAGACGAGGTTCAGGCGCCCTTCCGGCAAGCCGGTCTCGATCCCGAACAGTTCTTCTATTTCGGCGAAAGCGTGCTTCTGCCTCAGTATCGCGGCCAGGGCATCGGCGTGAAATTCTTCGAGGGCCGCGAGGCGCAGGCCAAGAAACTCGGCCTGCGCTACGCCACATTCTGCGCCGTCGAGCGGCCCGCCGACCATCCGCGTCGGCCAATCGACTACGTGCCGCTCGACGCCTTCTGGGCCAAGCGCGGCTATACCCATCACCCCGAGCTTCTCACGACATTCACTTGGCGCGATCTCGACGACACCGTCGAGAGCCCAAAGCCGCTTTCCTTCTGGATCCGGGATCTCAAAGCATGACAGCCCTCACGCTCGCCGCCTGCCAGTACAAGATCGACCTCATCGAGACCTGGGAGTCTTACGTCCTCCACCTGACAAACCTTGTGCATCAAGCCGTCGAGCGCGGCGCGAAACTCGTGCTCCTGCCGGAATATGCCGGCCTCGTGCTCGCCGGTCAGCTCGATCCGGAAACCCGCTCCGATCTGCATGGTTCTATCGCCGGCATCCAGCCGCTGATCCCGACCTGGGTCGAGCTCTGCGAGGAGCTTGCCCGTACCCATTCGATCATCTTGCAGCCCGGCTCAGCCCCCGTGCTCGATCCTGACGGCCAATACCGCAACCGTGCCTTCCTCTTCGGCCCCGACGGTCTGATCGGCCATCAGGACAAGATCATCATGACCCGCTTCGAGCGCGAGCAATGGGGCATTGCCGCCGGACGCGACGGCCTCACCGCCTTCGACAGCCCGCTCGGCAAGCTCGGCATCCTGATCTGCTACGACAACGAATTCCCGATGCTGGCTAATAATCTCGCAAACCAGGGCGTCGACCTCATCCTCGCCCCTTCCTGCACCGACACGCTGGCCGGCGCCTATCGCGTGCGCATCGGCGCCCAGGCGCGCGCACTCGAAAACCAGATTGCCGTCCTCTCCTCGCCCACATCAGGCACCGCCCCCTGGTCTCCCGCGCTCGACGAAAACCGAGGCCGCGCCGCCCTTTACGTGCCCCCTGACTATGGCATGCCGCCCAGTGGTATCTACGCGGAGAGCGAGGCGGATGAGGTCGAGGAAAGCCACTGGCTGATCACGCAAATCGACCTCGACGCTGTCAGGCAGCTGCGCACGGAAGGCCAGGTCGCCACCCGCCGCGACTGGCCGGAGCAGTTCGGCGTGTGATCCGACCGAGCGGTGGTTCTGGCGAAGGACCTTCAGACAGGCTATGATCACCACCTAACCAGTGGAACAGCGCCATGTCCTCCCGCACCACAATGACAATTGAGATCCGCCAGGATGTGAAAGATCAGCTTGATGCACTGGCATCGGGCGCGGCGCAGAGCAGCCAGCACTTGGCCGAAGTTGCGCTCACAGCCTTTGTCGAGCAGGAACTCGCCTTGCGGCAATCCATTGAAAAAGGCCTGGCGCAAGGTGGGACCGGCGACACCGTTGCCCATTCGGACACAATCGCCGAAATGCGCGCGATGATCGCCGCCGTGCGCGCCGAACGGGCGGCGCAGGGATGAAGCGACCGGTCGTCTGGGCGACTGATGCCGCGCGGGATACGCTCGATATCCTCCGCCATATCGCAGAAGACGACCCGGATGCGGCCGAGCGCATCGTCGATCTCATTGAGGCCGCAGGCTACCGGCCTGGCGAGATCCCCACCGGACGCCCTGGACGCGTTCCGGGCACGTTCGAGAAATCGCTCGCTCCTCTGCCCTGGATCCTCTCCTATGCCGTCGAGGAGGGCTTTGACGGACAACGCATCCTGATCCTCAGGGTCATCCATACCGCCCGCAACTGGCCGAAAGGAGATTGGCCTCGAAGCTCTTAAGCGATCACGGCTTTCTGTCGAGCATCACCACCCATCGCCTGCGACGTCAAAACCGCCGTGATCGCCTGCAAAACCCGATCTTTCCGCTTTGCGATACAAGGGCTCGCTGCTATATGCGCGAGCCATGAGCACCGATCGCACGCCCCTGAGCCATATCCGCAACTTCTCCATCGTCGCCCATATCGACCATGGCAAATCGACGCTGGCCGACCGCCTGATCCAGTCGACCGGCGGCCTCGCCGATCGCGAGATGTCGGAGCAGGTCCTCGACAACATGGACATCGAGAAGGAACGCGGCATCACCATCAAGGCCCAGACGGTGCGGTTGCACTACAAGGCCAACAATGGCGAAACCTATGTGCTGAACCTGATCGACACGCCCGGCCATGTCGACTTTGCCTATGAAGTGTCGCGCTCGCTCTCGGCTTGCGAAGGCTCACTGCTCGTCGTCGACGCCTCCCAGGGCGTCGAAGCCCAGACACTCGCCAACGTCTACCAGGCGATCGACAACAATCACGAGCTGGTCACCGTCCTCAACAAGGTCGACCTGCCGGCCGCCGAGCCCGAGCGCATCAAGGAACAGATCGAGGAAGTCATCGGCATCGATGCCTCCGAAGCCGTTCTCATTTCGGCTAAAACAGGTCTTGGCATCCCCGACGTTCTCGAAGCCATCGTGCACAAGCTGCCGGCGCCGAAGAGCGAAGGTGGCGAAAAGGCCCCCTTGAAGGCCCTGCTCGTCGACAGCTGGTACGACACCTATCTCGGCGTCATGGTTCTCGTGCGCGTGCTCGACGGCGTGCTGACCAAGGGCCAGACCATCCGCATGATGGGCACGGACGCGAAATATGCTGTCGAACGCGTCGGCGTGCTGACCCCGAAGATGGTGGCCGTCGATTCCCTCGGCCCCGGCGAAATCGGCTTCTTCACCGGCTCGATCAAGGAAGTGGCCGACACCCGCGTCGGCGATACCATCACCGAAGACAAGCGCCCGACCGCCAACATGCTGCCGGGCTTCAAGCCGGCACAGCCGGTCGTGTTCTGCGGTCTCTTCCCGGTCGATGCCGCAGACTTCGAAGACCTGCGCGCTGCCATGGGCAAGCTGCGCCTCAACGACGCCTCCTTCTCGTTCGAAATGGAGAGCTCTGCCGCCCTCGGCTTCGGCTTCCGCTGCGGCTTCCTCGGCCTGCTGCATCTCGAAATCATCCAGGAACGCCTCGAGCGCGAATTCGATCTCGACCTGATCGCGACCGCCCCCTCCGTCGTCTACAAGCTGTTCATGACCGACGGCACGGAGCGCGAGCTGCACAACCCGGCCGACATGCCCGACGTGGTCAAGATCTCGGAAATCCACGAGCCGTGGATCAAGGCGACGATCCTGACGCCCGATGATTATCTCGGCGGCATCCTGAAGCTCTGCCAGGACCGTCGCGGCATCCAGACGGAACTCACTTACGTCGGCAAGCGCGCGATGATCACCTACGAGCTGCCGCTCAACGAAGTCGTCTTCGATTTCTACGACCGCCTGAAGTCGATCTCCAAGGGCTACGCCTCCTTCGACTACCATCTCGACGGCCATCGCGAGGGCAACCTCGTCAAGATGTCGATCCTCGTCAACGGCGAGCCGGTCGATGCCCTCTCGATGATGGTCCACCGCATGGCAGCCGAAAAGCGCGGCCGTGACATGTGCGAGAAGCTGAAAGACCTGATCCCCAAGCACATGTTCAAGATCCCGATCCAGGCCGCCATCGGCGGCAACGTGATCGCCCGCGAAACCATCTCGGCGCTCCGCAAGGACGTGACCGCGAAGTGCTACGGCGGCGATGCCAGCCGCAAGCGCAAGCTGCTCGACAAGCAGAAGGCCGGCAAGAAGCGCATGCGCCAGTTCGGCAAGGTCGAGATCCCGCAGGAAGCGTTTATCGCGGCGCTGAAGATGAGCGACGAGTGAGGGTTGGGGGGAGGAGATTACTCATCGTCCAGAATCAAGCGATGTACCTCCAGCAGCTTGATTAGCTTACCAATCTCCTTTGACCCTATCGGACCTTCAACAATAACCCGTACAACGGTTTCTCCACTCAGCGAGGCCTTTAACCACTCAGTGGATGAACTCCCCTTTGACAAACTACCTGTCTGCGCACTAGCTTGTGCAGGCAATTCTCGGCTAGTCATCTCAGTTTTAGGACTAGACACATCGTTTTCAGACACCTCATCTGGCGTTGGAGATGAGCTCCCTTGAAGTCCGGAAAAAACTATCGCTTCCCTATAGTTCTGGATTACTTCGTCAGCGGCCTGCGCTGAATAAGCTGATTCACCGCTCTCCTGACGATCGAATACCAGATAGTTTTTTAAAAGGGCGTCTGACAAATGCGCAGGAAATCCAAACTTCTCCCATAGCTCCCGATGGATGCTAGGAAGCAAAGCTGCCTCTTTAATTAGCTGCGCTCGCCTTTCGGACTGGGGATCAGCATCGCCAATAATCCTCCTTGCCGTGTCCGTAAGTTGAAATTTGCGACCGTCGCCGCTGCCTTGATCCGACAGGAGCCCATATTGAATCAGTGCAGCAGCTGATTTCAAAAGCCCCCCCGATTGAGGCGACAAGTCCCAAGCATCTGCTAGGACTGGCAACCCCACAGCAAAATGCTGCGCTTTTCGGTGCAATTGCGCGACCCGATCAATCGCTTTTGAGAGCGAAAGATATGGGTACGGGGGGCTGCGGAAGCGTTTGCGTATATTTGGCTCATCATCAACCATGAAAGCTCTCCTTGCTACGCTAGCAGCGATAAAGCATTTTCCTATTGCCTTCAAGGAATTTCTAATCTAGCCTGCTTCAATCAAGGAGAATCGACATGGAGAGAAGACAGCTAGCCAACCGCACCACCGAACACCGTCGCAGTTGGCAGTAACAAGAAGGGCCACAAAACAGGAAGGCTGGTACCCGACCTGCAATGTGACCCGTGGTGTCAGCGGACAAGCCCAATCCGTTGGACGGATGTACTGGGAATGCCGGTATCTGAACCGTTACAATTTCAGACTCGCATCTCCCGGTCTCCGTTTCAAGAGGGTACCCTCAATGGAGATCATTATCATGAACGATAATGCAGAACCGAGCCCTGCGCTCACCTTCGATGACGCCGTCCAGATCTGGCTCTGCCACTGGACCGGCGAGTTTCAGAACCGGATTGCGGCGCGTTTCGACGTCAATCCGGGCCGTGTGAACGAAGTTCTCAAGGAACGGAAGTTCATCGGCAGCCGCGAAGCGGCCCTTCAGAAGCGCTCAGCATGACGAAGCGAGGTCGCTGCGAAAGCAGCGGCCTTCCTCCTCACGATCGAACAAGGATTCTGAAAATGACCAAACGCAATCAACACGTCGTCCCCCATGCCGATGGCTGGGCCGTCAAGGGTGCCGGCTCCAGCCGCGCCACAAAGGTCGTCGAAACCCAGCGCGAAGCGATCGGCATTGCCCGTAGCATCGCGCAGAATCAGCAGTCGGAAATGCTGATCCATGGAGAAAACGGTCGCATCCGCGAGCGCAACTCCTATGGCAATGATCCCTACCCGCCGAAGGGCTGACAAACTTGCCGGGGACGGTTCGCCGCCCTCGGCACTCACGATTGAACATCTAAACTCTGGAGGCTCGTCCCATCTCCTTTAACGGAGCCGCATCCTCACGGACCGCATGCCCAAGGCCCCAGCTGCCCATGGCATCAAGCACCGGCACCAGCGAACGGCCGTAACAGGTATAGTCATACTCGACATAGACCATGTCGCCCACTTTCAGGGGCTGGCGTGAGACGATGCCGTCTCGCTGCAGGGCGGCCAGATTCTCCGACAGAACCTTTTCGGAGACGCCCACATAGCGGCGCAGGTCGCCAAAGGTGGCGGGTCCATCGCGCAGGCGCCAGAGGATCCTCGGCTTCCACTTGCCGCCGATCACCTCGATCGTCGCCATGACCGGACAGTCGCGCATCTTGTCTATGTCCACCGGACGCCCCTCCTACCCCGCTTGCTCGATGCCGCAGGCCCTAACCTCCAGGTAAGCTCTTGCATGCACGTGTTTTTTCGCCAGCATGCAGCCTTGCAACCGGAGGACGCTGAGCATGATCGTCGAATATATCCGCTACGAACTCAAGACCCATCAGCCGAGCGAGCTCGTCGACGCCTATCGGCTGGCCGCGCCGCATCTCGAGGCAGCACCACAATGCCATGGCTATGAACTCTCCCACTGCGTCGAGGAGCCCTCGAGCCTGACGCTGCGCATTCTCTGGACCTCGACGGAAGACCATCTGCAGGGCTTCCGCAAAGGCCCGCAGTTTCCGCCCTTCCTCGCCGCCATCCGGCCCTTCATCGGCGAGATCGCGGAGATGCGGCATTACGAGGCGACGGATGTGCAGTGGCATCGTTGAAGACGCTACTCCAGCCGATTGTTTCGCGCTATAATGGCGTCTTCTCGGAGTTGCGCCATGTCGACCGAAGCCCGAAAAGTCCATGAGCTGACCGTCAGTGAAGCCTTGATCGCCGAGGCTGAAGCCCTCGGCCTCGACATCACCGGCGCTGCCGAACAGGGCATAGCGCGCGCCATCAAGGCCGAGAAGGAACGGCGCTGGAAGATCGAGAACGCCGAGGCGATCCAGGCATCCAACGACTATGTCGCCAAGCACGGGTTGCCTCTCGCGAAGTACCGGATGTTCTGACCATGACCCGCTTCCACGTTCACCGTATCGGGAACGACGGAAGCTTGGCCCTCGACGTGCAATCCAATCTGTTGGATGCCCTGACGACCCGCGTGGTCGTGCCGCTCACACCAGTCGGTGACGTTGCGACCCTTGTTCCGCGCCTCAATCCGCGCCTTGCCATCGATGGCGAAACCTTTGCGATGCTCACCCAGTTCATCACGACGGTCCCCGTCTCTGCTGTCGGCCCCTCGGTCACCGATCTCTCCGCCCGCGCCGACGAGATCACCGCTGCCACGGATTTCCTGTTTCAGGGCTTCTGAGCCCTTCTTGCCCGCCCGCCGCCATCGCGCTAGCATTCGAATGCAATCATAAGCCGATAGGTAAAACAGGGGAGACGGGCATGCACAAGTTCAAGATCGTCAAGACCGAAAAGGGCGAGTTCCGCGTCCAGTTCGTCTACAATGCCGAGATCATGGTCTGGTCGGAAAACTACGCCTCGAAGGCAAGCGCGAAAAACTGCGTGGAGTCGCTGAAGAAGAACGCGCCTGCAGCGCCCGTGGTTGATCTCACCAAGCAGGAAACCGGCAGCGGCTATCGTTTCGAAATCGACGAGGCCAAGAACGGCGAAACCTTCGTCCGCTTCCGCGCCGCCAACGGCGAAATCATGGTGCGCTCGGAAACGTATAAGTCGAAATCCAGCGCCAAGAACTGCATCGAGTCGATCCAGAAACGCGTGGCGGAGGCTGCGGTGGAGGAGGCAGAGTAACCGCATCAAGCGGAGGTCAGGCCGGTAGCCCACCTCCCCCCATGCGGGGGAGCACGGAAAATCGAAGGCTTAGGCGAGCGCAAGCCGCCTAGACTTCAGATTTTCCTGGAGAGGGGCGCGGTTCCGTTGGTGAAAACCGCACATTACCCCCCTCTGCCCTGCCGGGCATCTCCCCCACAAGGGTGGAGATCAGCCAAGCCGCCGGCCTATTGCCCGCCTTTTATGGACTGGACAGTTCGGCAAACGCTGCGCCCCACTCTCCCCCCTTGTGGGGGAGATGTCACGCAGTGACGGAGGGGGTGTCTGGGCGCCGAGGCCGGCGGGACCCCTTGTTCCCCAGCGGGGAAAAGAGAGAAGCCGCCAACCTCGGCCAATTTCCCGAAGAGGGGGATGACTTTCGAGAATCCTCCAACAAAATCAAACCCCGAAACATTTTTTCATCCCCGCCCATTTTCACCCCTTTACCCTAATCCCCGTTCCGCCCTCGGATACACCTGACCATGCGATGTCAGGCGAGGCGGGACCGGCGCCGGGGTGGCGTGCTCTCGCAGGCACAAATCCCCGGCCCGCTGCAACGGTCTCCCTCCGGACGAAGGGCTTGACGAGGGTAATGGGGTCGGATGCCTCAGAACCTGGACACCCTGATCGGAAGGACGTGCCTCAGAGGCACACAGACAAGGCGCCAGCGCTGTCGCGAACACCCAGACAGCGGGGCGAAACAAACGGCGGGGATGATGGACGATCGTCAATGATCCCAAACATCCCCCGGGCGAGGGTCCCGGTCGGAATGGTGCACCATCCGGCGGGAACCTCCCGGGCCACCGGCCAGGCTGAAGCATCACTCTCGTGGTGATGTCGAAGCCGGACCCGCGCCCGGTCATCCCTGGAACGCAAGTTCCAAGGACCGTCGCCGCCTTGCCAGAGAGACGCATGCAGCGGGAAAAAACGCCGAACGAGGCGCCGGAAGGAGCCACATACATTACTTAGACAGGTTGCTTCTGGCGCCTCGTCCGAGACAAGCATGACCACACCCGGAGGGAGCGATCCCGACCGGCAGCGAAGCTTGGGATTTTTGACAGTTCAGTTCCCCCTTGTAACTTCCCAAACGCCGCATTCGAGGCTGTAATGCCTTTTGCGGTGGCGGATGGGAGACCGAAGCCTCTTTGGGACATCAAGCCCGTGGGAGAGCAAGGGTCTCCGTCCGCCGTTCCATCGAACCCGAACAGTCGCCA
>CALSAF010000130.1:0-13603 GCA_943372805.1 Rhizobium sp. Q54 | reverse complement strand
CTCGGCAAGCCAGCGGGCGGCGCGGAGAAACACAAGCAGGAGGAGGACGAGGCAAAGAACAGCAACCAGAATACCCGCAAAGGCCGCAAGCATACCGACCGTCCCCGACATCAGATTCCAGCCATCCGCCATCATCTTGATATCGAGATAGGGATTGAATGGACGTTGAAAGGCTGCCTGCGTGCCGATGTCCGCCAGTCTGAGGAACAGGACAAGGAAAAGAAAGAGCCCGGAAATGAGGGCGACAGACTTTCGAAGCTGCGGAGGACTGAAGAGCAGAAGCAACATGACCAGTGGCCATTCAAGCGGCAGGCGGAAAAGCGCCTGCCAGCCGATCGCATCCGGATGATCCGGCAGGGTAAAGGCGAGCCATGCGATGATCGAGACGATAAGGGTTCCGGCAAAAGTCCGAATCTGCAGTCGAGCTGTCATGGCTACAGGCCCCCGCATTCGGCCCGCGAGACCTGGCCGTCCATTGTTGAACTGATGAAGGTCCATCCCGTCCATTTTCGCGTATAGTTCACTGACAAGTTCAGATCGATCGATGAAAGCCCCGCCGCTTGCCCATACTGCGTCTCCTTGCACCGCTCGCGCTGATCACTCTCCTGGGCTTTTTGGCATCGCGGACGGATGTCAACGCCCTGAAATCGGCGATGTCTGAGATATCTATTGGGCACGTCATTGCAGGTCTGGCTCTCGTGCAGATTCAAATCGCAGTGTCGGCGCTTCGCTGGCGGTTCACCGCAAAGCAGCTGGGCCAGCAGATCCCGATTCCGCTCGCAATCGGGGAATATCACGTGGCCTGTTTCCTGAACCAGATCCTTCCCGGCGGCATGGCCGGTGATGCCATCCGTGCCTATCGGATGCGCAACGCCGGTCCTGGCGGCTGGAAAGGTCCGGCAAAAGCAGTTGTATTCGAAAGGCTGTCCGGACAGATGGCCTTCCTCCTGCTCGCATTGTCTGGCCTCTGCGTCTGGCCATTCGTCATAGGCGCGGAGGACGCCCGGCGTCTTTCGCTGCAGCTGGCGGTTGGCGTCGGGGTTCTGGTGTTGGCTGCCGCCATCGGACTGGTACTCGCAAGGAGGCATTATCCCAAGGCAGCTCAGATCAGCGAAGACATAGCCGTAGTTTTTTTGCGCAACAAGGCCTGGCTGATACAGTCGACGATGAGCCTGCTGATCGTTTCGACCTACGTCGCCACGTTCTTCGTCGCCAGCGATGCGGTCGGGGCCACCCTTCCATGGACTGCGACACTGACCATCATCCCGCTGTGCCTGATTGCAATGTTGATCCCGGCCGGTATGGGCGGCTGGGGTACGCGTGAAGCCGCTGCGTTTACGCTCTGGCCGCTGCTCGGCGCTTCCGCAAGCCAGGGACTGGCCGCAAGTCTCGTCTATGGTGGGCTGTCGCTGGCCGGCGCCCTGCCGGGCCTCGCGCTGATCACCCTTGAAGCGATCCGTGGCAAGCCTCATCGCGCATGAGCCTCGCATCACCTGGTCTCGATCCGGGCATAGACATCACCAGAAGGCGCATCAGCCGGCATTTGAGAGAGCTCGACAAGAAGTTCATCCGCCGTCTTCCAGCGATCCCAGACGAAACGATGGCGTTCCCCTATCACGCGGTTGAACCGATAGCCTCCGAGCCCCATCAGGCGATCGATCGCGTTCGAAGCGACCGAGGGCATGGCGGGAATATACTCAAAGGCGATGAGCGGGATCGGTTTCGTCATGCCGTGCAGGATTTCGGCCTCCGCACCCTCGACGTCGATCTTGCAAAAGGCGGGCATGCCGTATTTCGAGACGAGATGATCAAGCGTCACCATGGGAACGGTGACCTTCCTGTCCCAGACCACCTGAGCGAAGCCCTTGCTCTGCTTCACCGTTTCCACGAAACGGCTTGATATGCTGGTCACCGTCGGATGGCGGCTGGAAATCAGGAGATCGATCTCTCCGGCAATGCGGCCGACGGCGACCCGCTCGAAGCCAGTCAACGAGCCTGAAAAGCGGCTTTCGATGAAGTCGGCAAAGGCAGGCTGCGGCTCCACAGCAACCACCCTCGCTCCGAGATCCAGCAATGTGCGACTGCGGCTACCGACATGGGCTCCGACGTCGAAGACCAGGTCACCTGGTTTGACGATCGAGGCATAAAATCGCCTGAGGGCTGACCGCCGCCATGGCTGACCGTAATACACGATGAGCGAACGGGCGAGCCCGAGCGAAGTCGAGAAACGCTCGGAAAACTCGCTCATGGCGCAACCGGCTGGCGCAGGAGATACAGTACGTCCACCGCAAAGGAATAGACCAGACCGATGAGCGCCGCAGCTGCGATCACAGTCGAATAGGGCGGCATGACGAAGGGTACGACAATGATGCAAAGGGCCGCGATCTGGAGAACGCACACAAGCTTGCGACGGAAGGACGGAGGCAGCGCCCCATTCAGACGGGGCAGCATCCAGCCTGCGGCGACAAACGCGTAGCGCATCAAGCCAATCATCACCACCCACGGACCGGCCTTGTCGAGAAGCGCCGCTGCCAGTGACAGGATCAGGATCAGCAGCGCGTCGATTTCCATGTCGAAACGGGCACCCAGCGCGGATTCCTGATGATAGCGGCGCGCGAGATGACCATCAACGCCGTCAAGCGCAAGAGCTAGGAGAACCACGCAGACCAGCGTCCAGAGCGCAAGATCTGTTGCAGCGAGGTTCTCGAAGCAGAGGACTGTTGACCCGGTCAGGCTGACAAGCGAAGCGCGAACGGCAGTGACCAGGTTGGCATAGCCGAAACGCAGATGGGGGTGGCTTGGCAATGCATGGACGACCAAGGCGAACATCAATGCCAGCGAGAGAATGACGGACGCGACAAAATCCCAACCCAGCGGGAGTCTGAACGAAACGATCAGCGCGACGACGGCTGTTCCAAAAAACAGACCGCACAGTGTTGCGAGTGTGTCAACAAGGAGCTCGCGGCGAACAGTTGCCCCTTGGAACAATGCCTGTCTCCTCCACCCCCACGATCCGCCGAACCCGCCGCCACCAAGCCGTTCAGGCTCGCTTGCCATCTCGAATTCCTCCCCGCCCGCCTAAGATTACTCTGCAGCGACCAGTGTTTCCAGATCCATCATGTGGCCGGCGCGCAGGGTCTTGGTACGCAGATAGTTCTCGTTTTCCGCCGTCACACGACCGGTCACCGCCGCACGGGCCTCGACTTCGATGCCACCAAGCTTGAGGCCGGCTATCTTGGTAGGGTTATTGGTGTAGACGGCGACCTTGGAGATATTGAGGTGGCGTAGCATGGCCACGGCTGCTTCATAGCGGCGATGGTCTTCGGAAAGACCCAGTTCCGCATCGGCGTCGATCGTATCGAGCCCGAGATGCTGATAGCCATAGGCACGCATCTTGGCACCGATCCCCGTGCCACGTCCTTCCTGGTCCAGATAGAGCAGCATGCCGCCGCCCGCCTGCTTCAGGAGGGCCAGTCCATTGCGGAGCTGGTCGCCGCAATCGCACTTGAGCGAACCGCAAAGATCACCCGTGATGCAGGACGAATGGATGCGGATCGGAACCGCCTTCGACATATCAGGCTTGCCGACGATGATGGCGACTTGATCTTTCTGGGCGAGACCTCCGCGAAAGACGACGAAGTCGGCATCGCCGTAGTCCTTGAGCGGCACGCGGGTCCGAACGACCTTGTCAAATCGCTGGCGCGCCACGTCAGTACCCTTCAACCGGCTCGCAGCGATCTCGCAGCATCCGGCGAAACGGCCGCTTGTCGCAGTCACATCCGCAAGCACCATGGCGGGAAGAAGGAGAGCGATACGCGCAAGTTCGGCCGATTGCGAGGCCAGGGCATCGGCAGGCTGCCACAACGAAGGCTTTTCGGCGCCGAGCGCATAGGCAAGCCGCGAGGCATCGTCGAAGCCCAGGCCTGCAAGAGGCGTGATCACATCCCGGTTTCCCGCAATGCCGAGACGGCCGGCACGCGGTGCGGTCAGCAGCAGGTTGTGGACACCATCGGTGGCCAAGGCAAACTGATCGTAGAGGGAGGGCGCGACGCAGTCGAGTGCAAGGGCCGCGAGCTTTCGGTCACCTTCAGTGATCACCACCGGCCGCCCATAGCGGAGTTCGGCGACGGCGCGTTCCACTTCGATTTCTGCAGTCGCAAACTGGAAAGCGGGCTGGCTGGACTTTGACATGAGGCTTACTCTCCCTATTCAGTGCCAATCAATACGCCGGAGTTCTGGCGGTGGTTTGCGCAACCGTCATAAAATTATTTTGGTGCCGGTTACGGAACAAAATGCCTTTAACCGCAATACGTTCCGTTCGGATCGTAATCTAGGGCCCGGGGAGGACAGTTTGAAGCTCGACAGGGATGAACAGACAGTATCCGAGATCGCGCATGCGTCTGCATTGTGGTTCGAAGCAGAAGGCATATGCAGGCTGCGGCTCGAACCGCTTGCCAACACCGGCGAGGGTGATGTCGAGGTCCGCACGCTCTATAGCGGCATCAGCCGCGGCACCGAGGCGCTAATCTTCAACGGTCGGGTTCCGCAGAGCGAGTTCGAGAGGATGCGCGGGCCGCACATGGAAGGCGATTTCCCCTTTCCGGTCAAATATGGCTATGCAGCCGTGGGAGAGATCGAAAGAGGTCCATCCGACCTTTTGGGCAAGGTCGTCTTCGCGCTTCACCCTCACCAGGATCGCTTCATCCTTCCAGCCGGCCGGGTGACCCCTCTTCCAGACGGGCTACCAGCAAGACGGGCGGTACTCGCTGCCAACATGGAGACCGCCCTCAATATCGTCTGGGACGCGGGCATACAGCCAGGGGACCGTGTTGCGGTGTTTGGAGCCGGTGTCGTGGGGGCACTCGTGGCCTATCTCTCCTCTCGGATTGCCGGGACGGAGACGGTGCTGGTCGACCGCGATGTGAACCGAAGAGATCTGGCGATGGGGCTCGGCCTGACCTTCGCCCCATCCGGGGGGCTAGAGGGCGAATTCGACGTTCTCGTCAACGCGACGGCGTCAGCCGAAGCGCTGGAAAATGCGATTGCCCACGCCGGTCTTGAGGCGCGCATTGTCGAGGCGAGCTGGTATGGCGATCGTTCGGTCGCCATTCCGCTCGGCGGCGCCTTCCACTCGCGTCGGCTCTCGCTTGTCAGTTCTCAGGTTGGCGCGATCCCGGCCATGCGACGCGCGCGGTGGACATTTTCCCGCCGGATGGCAAAGGCCATGGAACTCCTGCTCGACATCCGCCTTGACCGCTTGATTTCAGGAGAAACGGCTTTTTCTGAACTGCCCGCCGCCTATGGACGTATCTTGTCTGCACAGGACACCTTGTGCCATCGCATTCGCTATTGATGAAAGAGAGCTCATGTTCGCCGTTGAAGTTCGAGACCATATCATGATCGCCCACAGCCTGCCCCGCCCGGTCTTCGGTCCGGCACAGGGGATGCATGGCGCGACCTTCGTCGTCGATGCGGCCTTCTTTACCCGCGACGTCGACGAAGACGGGCTCGCGGTGGATATCGGGGCGGCGACCACCGTACTCTCGGAGGTGCTGAAACCCCTCAACTACCAGAATCTGGACGAACTTGCGGTCTTCAAGGGCAAGGTCAGCACCACGGAAGTGATATCCAGGCACATATTCGATCAACTCGCCGCAGCCGTTTCCGAGAAGCGCCTCGGACCAGGCAGTCATCGGATCTGCCGGCTCAAGGTGACCCTGCATGAATCCCACGCGGCGCGTGGATGGTATGAGGCGGATCTTTGACCGGATCCCTCACATTCGCCTACCCCGGCGACCTTTCTCTCAAGACTGGCGGTTATGCCTATGATCGCCAGATCATCGAGGGTCTGCGGGAGCGCGGATGGGAGGTGGACCTCCTTTGCCTGGGAGAGGGCTTTCCTGTGCCGTCACCGCACACGCGACAGCAAGCTGAATACCTGCTGACCAGCCTTCCGGATGACAGCCTCGTCCTCATCGACGGTCTCGCCTTCGGCGTGCTCGACGCATGGGCAGAGGCCCATGCTGGCCGGTTGCGAATTGTCGCGCTCGTCCACCATCCGCTCGCCCTGGAGACAGGGATCGCGGACTTGGATCAGAAGCGGCTCCACGAAAGCGAGCGCCGTGCACTCGCGGCGGCACGGCATGTGATCGTCACGTCGCAGATGACTGCACGAGAGCTCTCTGCCAATTTCGGCGTCGAGCCGGGACGGATAACTGTCGCGCTCCCCGGGACCGAGCCGGGCGCGTCTTCCACCACGAAAAACACACCCCCTCAGATCCTCTCGGTCGGCACGCTGTCGCGGCGCAAGGGACATGACGTGCTGTTATCGGCCCTGAAATCAGTGGAGGATCTTGACTGGCAAGCGACCATCGTCGGTGCCAAGACGCTGGACCCCGAGACGAGCGGTGCGCTTGAACGACAGCTTGAAGGCCTTGATCTCGGTGGACGCGTCCAACTGGCGGGTCAGATCGATGACCCCCGCCCCTACTTCATGGCCGCTGACATATTTGCACTGGCGAGTCGCTACGAGGGATATGGCATGGTCTTTGCGGAAGCTCTGTCGCACGGGCTGCCAATCGTTGCCTGCCATGCGGGCGCCGTGCCCGAGGTCGTCCCCGATGCAGCGGGCATCCTCGTGCCGGTCGATGACGTCACCGCTTTTGCCGCGGCCCTTCGATGGCTGCTCGAGGATGAGGGCGAACGCGAGGCGCGCTCCAAGGCCGCGAAACATGCCGGCGCGCTATTGCCGGATTGGTCACAGACCGCACGAATGATTTCGAATTCATTGGACGAGGTGTCATGAGCGGTTTTGACAAGAACTGGCTCGCGCTGCGGGAACCTGTGGACATGAAGGCGAGAGCAATAAAGCTCGTCGAGCGGCTGTCACGCCATGTCGAGGCCAATGCGGCGCCGGTAATCCTGGATATCGGCTGCGGGACGGGTTCAACATGGCGCAGCCTCTCAGCACGGGTTCCGCGCACAACACAGTGGCACCTGCTCGACTACGACCCACTGCTACTCGCCGAAGCAGAACGATGCATCGGAGGCGGCAGCGGCGGAGCGGTTACGTTCAGGCAGTTCGACCTCAATCAAATCGAAGATCTGCCGCTCGATGACATCACGCTGGTGAGCGCATCGGCGCTCTTCGACCTTTGTTCGGCGGATTTCTGCAATCGCTTTACTGAAACCCTGGCCAAAAGCAGGACCGGCCTCTACGCAGCCCTGAACTACGACGGCATGATCGAATGGTCGATCCCGCACCCACTCGACCAGCAGGTCGTCCTCGATTTCAATCGCCACCAGCGTTTCGACAAGGGTTTCGGACCGGCCCTCGGGCCGGATGCGACCGAACACCTGCGTCTGGCTTTCGAGGCACTTCGCTACCGCACCACAGTGGCAACAAGCCCATGGTTGATGGGGCCGGACGAACGGGATCTCCAGGTGGCCTTTCTTGAAGGCCTCGAAAAGCCGCTCGTGGAGGTCGGCGGTCTCACAAACAGCGAGATCGGAAGGTGGCTCCGCTTCAGGCTCGACACGATCGTGGAGCCCGGCAGCTCATGCGTGGTCGGCCACACGGACATCCTGGCTCTCCCGCGACGCTGAGCGGTCGGAAGGTTTCAATGCGCAGTCGAAGAGAATGTCGCTGCCGAGTGCATAGACCCTGGCTTCTGGACGACAGGCACTGGAGAGACGTTCGATTGGCGACAGCGCGATGCCGGCAGGCCCCGAGCCAATGATCAGCGGCGCAATCGCCACATGCAGGCGGTCGATGAGGCCTGCTTCCATGAAGCGGGCGATCGTGCGGGCACCACCCTCGACCAGTATGCGCGTCAGGCCACGGGCCGAAAGCGCATCAAGTATGTCATGAGGATCAAGCCCACCCTCACCGCGCCGGACATGAAGGATATCGGCCCTGTAGGACTTTGCCGGGGCATCGTCCCCCTGGACCAGGATGACCGGCGCACCACCATCGCGAAAAAGGCGCTCCTCGCCCGTCAACTCGGCGTGGCAATCGATGACGACACGCACCGGATTGGGGCCCTTGACTGCCCGCACGGAAAGGCGTGGATCATCCATCTTGACTGTCCCGACCCCGACGATGACGGCCTCCACAAGCGCGCGACAGCGATGCAGATGCGCAATGCCATCGGGCCCCGAAATATCGCGCGCATCGCCGGAAGGTGTAGCAACGCGCCCGTCGAGTGACTGGCCGACCTGGGCGAGGACGAAGCCTGCAGGTGCCGCAGCGATGGGCGCGTAAAGAGCGACGGCCGGGTCCACATCATCCATTGCGCTCGCACAAACGCTGCCCCGCATCGCCAGGAGCCGCGCCCAGAGCTGGTCCGTCATGTCGATCTTGCGCATCGAGATCCTGTCCTGAAAGCTCATAGAATGCGATACAGTGTGGCGTCGCGGCGGATCACGTGGTGGAAGACCACCGCCGCAAAATGCAACGCGAACAGGACCAAAAGGATCCATGCACTCCAGGCGTGGATTGCAGAGAGGATAAATGCGATGTCGGGCGTCTTGCCGATGGGGCTCCAGACCGTGACGAAACCAAACCAGTTCAACGGAAAGCCATGCGCGTTCGTTGCGAGAAATCCGGACACCGGCATCAAGATCAGAAAGACATAGAGCAGGCCGTGAACCGCATGGGCAGCGGCCTTTTCAGCGAGCGGCGCCTCAACCCGAGGCGTTTGACTGGTGAGCCTTGCTCCGATCCTCGCCAGCATGAGCCAGAGGACGAGAAAACCGAGGCTCTCATGCACGAGATAGAAATCGAGTTTCACATCGTCCTTGACGAAACCGATCATCAGGCCAAGCGGCCACGTGGCAAGAACGAGCACCGCGATCACCCAGTGCAAGATCCTCAGCCGACCTGCGTAACGCTGATCTCCACCCGCCATGTGCGCACCGTTTATTCCACAATTCCCCATTCCCCGGCGACCTGCGCCAGGAACATCCCGCCTCGTGTCGTTTCAGTGACAGCTGACATAGGATGTGTCTGTTTGACGACAATGTAAACGGGAGATGACAGTCCGCAGATCAGGTCACACTGTGGTGATCAAAGCGTCGGCGGCGCTTTCTGGAAAAAGACATAGGAACCCTTGGCAACCTTGAATATGTCGCAGTTGCGCCGAACCTTCCGCTCACCCTCGAGACGGAAAACGCCCAGAGAACCTGAGAAGCCATCCGGCGACATGATGCGCTCCGGCGCAAAGCCGGCGTCACCGAAGCGGCCGGCAAGTCCGATCGCCATGGCCATGGCATCGAAACCGTAACCGGCATGGGCCGATGCAGGCATACCGTAACTCGCCATGAAGCGGTTGCCGATGCGCGCCTGCACATTCTGGTCATATCGGCACACGATGCTGCCGGTCAGCTTCGGATCGTGAAGATCCTGGCTCGTCAGGACGGCACTCGCGACGATCCGGCGGCCAGGACGCGGAGGCTTGGCCGCGTCCGCCTTTTTCAAGACCTCGCCGGGAGACTTGATGCCGGGCATCAGCACGACCATATCCGCCTTGCTCCAGGATACGAGCGCCTTGGGCGGCAGCGCACCGCCGGCAAGTTCGACGATTGGCTCAACCTTGCCGCCGAATGCCTTGATCTGCTGGGCGATGCGATCGGCTTCGATCTTCTCGGCTGCAGACGAAGCCAGGATTACCGCATGTGTCGCACCTTCGGCCATGGCGAAGGAGGCGCTTTCGATCAGACTATCGGTAGGGCTTGAGACAAAGGCGTAGACATTCGGTGGCAGGGCCACGTCATTTGCCTGGAAAGAGACGATCGGGATCTGAAGGCCGCCAAGCCCCCGCTGGATGATCTCGAATTCCGCTCCACGGGCTGTGGTGATCATTAGGGAAACTTGCTGACGGGCGAGGGTCTTCGTCGCCGCCTCGATCGTCTCCGGCTTCTCGGTGGTTTCGACCATCGCCAGCTTTACGACATCCGAGCCCAGTGTATTGACTGCCAGAGCCGCGCCATCGCGATATTCGCTGTCAGCTTGCCGGCTCGGCTGATCTGCCCGTCGAATACCAAGATAGGCAACCTTGACCGAACCGGAACCAAGCGTCTGGCTATACAGTCCAGTGTCGCCAGCACCCGATACAGCTTCGGAGGTACGCTCACCGCTTACCGGCTTCAAGTCATCGGTCTGACAGGACACGAGGCTGAAAAGCGCCACGATCATCGCGCCGGCGCCGAGAAATCTCCGCGAGGTGTTTTCTGATCCGACCATGATTGCGGCTACTTTTCGCTCCCGATCCCTGCTGGAACCGTAAGCACTGGCATGCCCGGATGCAAGTGTGGAGGCGTCCCATATCTGGGCAGATTGCGAATATGGTAACCACCAGCAAGATCAACGGGACGGCCAGACGGAAGCGCAGAGATTGCATATCCACCCGCATTTGCGGGCGGCGAGCGCGGCTGGTTAAAAAACCCTCACAGAGAATGTTCGATTTTTACTTCAATGCGCCCAAATAAATTTATAGTATAGTTCCGATGTATTGGAACCGATAATTCAATCAATACGACTAGTCTCCGAGTAACAATCGGAGAATAGCGATGTTCAAGAACAAGAAAAGCATTGTCGCAGTCTCGACTTTCGCAGCAGCCTCGCTGCTGTCATCCAACTCGATGGCGGCCCCTATCCTGCCGGGGACACTGACCTCATACTCAACCGTCGCCCAGACTCTGGCTCTCGGCATGAGCCCGCTTACGGCTTCCTTTGGCCAGAACCTGACGTGGAAGATCGTCGAGGGCTGGCAGGAGGCGACACGACTCCTGGAACAGCGCCGTCCCGCCGAAACCGCCGCGTTCATTCCTAATGACAAACTGATGTCCACTGGTACGGTTACACCCGCACTGAAGTCTGCGCCGGCCATCCGCAAGTCCCCGCAGACCGACGACGTCTTTGGCTCAGTTGCCATTCCGTTCAAGAAGCTTGGCGCGCTGAAGAAGGCCGCTCCGACCTTTGCCGAAATCGCCCAGGGAACCGCATTGCGCTGCGGCAGCGCAAATTGCTTCGATACCGACGCCGTGATCCACCGCACCGCTGCCGGAAGCGGGATGTCCTCGGTTCGCGACAAGCTCAACCTTGTCAATATCGAGGTGAACCGTCGCATAACGTATCGCAAGGACACCGACAGCCACGGACGTATAGACCAATGGTCATCGCCGTCCGAAACTCTGAAATCCGGGTTCGGCGATTGCGAAGACTATGCGCTGCTCAAGATGGCCGTGCTCGAAAGCCAGGGCTTTTCCTTGCAGGACATGACGGTCGTTATTCTCTATGACAAGAAGCGGCATTTCTATCACGCCGTTCTGTCGGTTGAAGTGCAGGGCACCCATTACATTCTGGACAACATGCGGAACCAGGTGCTCGCCGACAGCCGGCTTCCGGACTACCAGCCCCTGTTCTCGATCTCCGATGGCCGTGGCTTCCTCCACGGCACACGGACCAAGGGCAAGGCGATCGCCATGAAGAGCTTCGACAGCATCGCACCAGGCGAAGGCGGAGAACTATAAGGCCCGCCTCGGCCTCACCCGCGAACGACGTAACCGATCACCATCTGCTTCTGGTGGCTGGGCGCCATCGCGAGGTTGATCTGGCCGGAGAGTTGTTTTCCGGCACAGGTGGCAGTGAAACCCGTCGTTACCATCTTGCCCTTTGCGGAGAGGCTCTGGATCGCGTCATCGACCTGGGTGTCCAGGACAAAGCGAAAGCCAGCGGACAATTGCGCGATGTTGCCCAGCGCCAGCCTCTGCTTAAGCATGGTCATGAAGGACTCGTTGAAGAACTGAATCTTCTTGTCACGGGTCAATACGATTGCTGGCGTGGGACAGGCCTGAATGAGGGTATTGAGGTTTTCCGTTGAATAGACGTTTTCCATGATCGCCAGGCGACGCCACATCCACCGAAACGCCACAACCCTGAGCATGGAGGCAAGGTTGCCGTTCTCACCGACTTGGGCAGCGGCCTGGTCCACCACATCGCCCATCGACTGACGGGATCCATTGATCAGCCACGACAGGCCGTCCCAGTAGACACTCTCAAGACGAATTCCCCGCCGGGTACCACCCTTGCCGATGATCGCCCGGAACTTGGGTTCAGCGTCATATTCCTCGACCTGCTGCAGCGCCGATGGACTGAGATCGGTCTGCTCTGCCGGAATCAGATGCCGGTCGGAGAAGGACATGTCTCACCGTTCGGTCAGGGCGACAGATTGCGCCTTGTTGATCGGCTTCATCAAATAGCTGAGGATGGTCTTGCGACCCGTCATGATTTCCGCAGAGGCGACCATACCCGGAATGATCGGATACGACTTCCCGTCGCGCACAAGCTCGGATTTGTCAGTCTTTACCTGGACGAGATAGAAGGTTTCGCCCTTCTCCTTGTCCACGATACTGTCAGCGGAGACATTGGTAACCTCTCCTTCGAGCCCACCAAAGATCGAGAAGTCATAGGCGGTCACCTTGACGATCGCCTTCTGCCCCCGCGTGATGAAAGCCACGTCGCGCGGCGAAATCTTCGCCTCTACCAGCAGTGTCTCGGCCGTCGGCACGATACCGGCAATCACGGTTCCCGGATCGACATAGGCGCCGATTGTATTCACCTCAAGCGTATTGACGATACCATCCACGGGTGAATGGATATCTGTACGGCTAACACGATCGGATGCCCCTCGAATGGTCTCGTCGATGACAGAGAGTTCCGCAAGGGTCTGCCCCTTTTCCGTCAGCGCCTGCTGGCGCAACTGCAGGGCAAGTTCTTCCACCTGAAGCCGCGCTTCCGACACGGCTCCGCGCAGTCGCTCCAGGCTCTCCTGGTAGACCGTGATCTGGCCTCTCTGATCCGTCAGCTCACGCTCAAGCGCGATGACCTCCGTCTGAGCGACGAGACCTCGTTTGGCGAGCGGGCTCATCAGGTCATACTGGCGAGTTGCCTGGGCAATGTTCTGCTCGAGCCGAACGATGTTGGCCTGCGCCTCGCTCAGCTCGTTCTCGCGCTGATTGACCCGCTCCTGAAGAACGCCGAGCTTGTTGACGTAACTCGCCTTGTTGGCGGCGAACAGCCGCTCTTCATTTTCGCAGACCTTGCTCGCGACCGTCAGCACCTCTTCCGGGCAGACGAAGGCTTGCTCATAGGCGCCAACCTCTTCCAACGCGAGACGCGCAACCTTCGCTCCAAGCGCACGGGCCTTGGCCACCGCCTCACCCAGGGAAGACTCGGTGGTCGTGTTGTTGAGCTGGACGATAAGTTCGCCCTTGCGCACCACCTGACCAACCTGCACAGCAATGGTCTGCACCACCCCGGCTTCCGACGACTGAACGATCTGGGTCTTGGAGACCGGAATGACCTTGCCTTCCCCGCGGGCAATCTCATCGATCTCCGCAATCGCCGCCCAGGCGAGGAAAATCACGATAAATGCCGCAACCAGCGCGACAATGATCCGCGCCATGAAGGGAGGGGTATCGGCGATCGGGCGGCTCATGTCTTCACACCCCGCTTCTGCATAGCTTCGATGACCTGTTTTTTCGGGCCATCAGCCACAACACGACCCTTGTCCAGCACGATGAGGCGATCAACGAGATCGAG
>CALSAF010000129.1:0-13623 GCA_943372805.1 Rhizobium sp. Q54 | reverse complement strand
GCGGATGTCTGGCCCGAATTACGGTCGCTGGGTCGCAAGCCGCAACTGGACGCGTTTCGCGCTCGCCGCCGATTTCGTCGACCAACCGGGTGGCGGCATGCTGTATTCGACTGCCTCCACCCATCTTCTTTCGGTCATCCTCACCAAGGTTTCGGGCAAGCCGACGCTGGCGCTTGCCAGGGAGTGGCTGGAGCCGCTCGATGGCTTCCGCATCGGCTCCTGGCACCGCGACCCGCAAGGCTACTATCTCGGCGGCAACCAGATGGCCATGACGCCGCGCTCGCTGCACGCCTTTGGCGAACTGTATCGGCGCGGTGGCCTAGCCGAAGATGGCACGCGGCTTATCTCGGAAACCTGGATCCGCCAGAGCTGGATCCGCCGCACCAATTCCGTCTTCAACGGTGATGGCTATGGTTATGCATGGTTCCTCAAGGAAATGGGCGGCGCGCAGGTCAACTATGCCTGGGGTTATGGCGGTCAGATGCTCTATATCGTCCCGAGCCTCGGCCTGACGGTGACGATGACCTCCGACGAAAGTGCGCCATCGGCCCGCACAGGCTATCGCGACGAACTCCACGGTCTCTTGACCCGCATCGTCGAAACCGTGCGGACTTGAGCCTGGGAGGCATTATCCCCATCTGCGATGCGCCTTCCTTGGTTCTGCCTATTTGCCGGCGCAGGAACCGGGTCTAGAACGTCCATGAATGCATGAAGGATTTTCGCATGCCGCGCTTTGACCGTTTCACACCCATTGCCGTGATCACCGCCCTGCTGATGATGCCGCTGTCCAGTCCAGCCATGGCTCAGGACAAGGCGGTGCCCACGAGCCAGGTCGAGATGCAGCTCTCCTTCGCGCCGCTGGTCAAGCAGGCGCGTGGCGCAGTCGTCAACGTCTATGCCGAGCGCCTCGTCCAGACGCGCTCCAGCCTCTTTGCCGGCGATCCCTTCTTCGAGCAGTTCTTCGGCCAGCGAATGCCGAACCGCACCGAAAAGCAGTCCTCGCTGGGCTCGGGCGTCATTGTCGAGGCCGATGGCGTAGTTGTCACCAACAACCACGTCATCGACGGCGCCGACGACATCAAGGTGGCGCTCGCCGATGGTCGCGAATTCCCGGTCAGGGTCATCTTGAAGGACGACCGGCTGGATCTTGCGGTGCTCAAGTTCGAGACCGATGAGGTCATGCCGACGCTGCCCATCGGCAATTCCGATGCGACCGAAGTCGGTGATCTCGTGCTCGCGATCGGCAACCCCTTCGGTGTCGGTCAGACCGTGACGTCAGGCATTGTCTCGGCGCTTGCCCGCAACCAGGTGACGGAGGGGGATTTCGGCTTCTTCATCCAGACCGATGCCGCGATCAACCCTGGCAATTCCGGTGGCGCACTGGTCAACATGAATGGCGAACTGATCGGCATCAATACGGCAATCTTCTCGCGCGGCGGCGGCTCGAATGGAGTCGGCTTCGCCATTCCTGCCAATCTCGTGCGCGTCTTCCTCGATGCTGCCGATCGCGGCAATGCCTCCTTCGAGCGGCCCTATGTCGGCGCGAGCTTCGAGCCGGTGACGTCGGACGTTGCCGAAGCGCTCGGGCTCAAGACCGTGCGCGGCGCGCTCGTGGTCAGCGTGGTCGAGGGCGGTCCGGCGGAAAAGGCTGGATTGAAGCCTGGCCAGGTCGTGACCGCGGTGAACGGCGTGCCGGTCGAGCATCCGGATGCCCTCGGTTACCGGTTGACCACCGCAGGTCTGGGCAAGAGGGCTGAATTGACGGTCCAGCAGGACGGGAGCGAGGAAACCATTCCCCTGACGCTCGCGACAGCCCCCGAGACCCGTCCGCGCGATATCCAGTTGATTGAAGGCCGCACGCCCTTCGCTGGCATTCGCGCCGGCAACCTATCGCCGCGTCTCGCCTATGAACTCAAGATGGCTTCCGAAGTCACCGGCGTCGTTGTCACCGAGGTGGTCCGGGGATCGCCAGCCGCCCGCCTCGGTTTCCAGCCCCGCGACATTGTCCTGGCCGTCAATGGCGAGACTATCGTCTCCGTGGAGGACCTGCAGAAGATCGCCCAGAGCGACCCGGGCTTCTGGCGCGTCGAGATCGAGCGCGACGGCCAGCGCATCCGGCAGATCTTTCGATGAGTGATCTTTTCGCGCCGCAGATCCCGAAGGAGGTCGCCGAGCGCCGCCCGCTCGCCGATCGCCTGCGGCCGAAGAACCTGTCGGAAGTGACAGGTCAGGAGCATCTGACAGGCGAGGATGGCGTGCTCGCCCGCATGATCGCCGCCGGCTCGCTGGGCTCGATGATCTTCTGGGGACCGCCGGGCACCGGCAAGACCACCGTCGCCCGTCTTTTGTCCGGCGAGGCGGGCCTTGCCTTCGAGCAGATTTCGGCGATCTTCTCCGGTGTCGCCGATTTGAAGAAGGTCTTCGAAGGCGCGAAGCTGCGCCGCATGGAGGGTCGGCAGACCCTGCTTTTCGTCGACGAGATCCATCGCTTCAACCGCGCCCAGCAGGACAGCTTTCTCCCCGTGATGGAGGATGGCACCGTCATCCTCGTGGGTGCCACGACGGAAAACCCGAGCTTCGAGCTGAACGCTGCTCTTCTCTCCCGCGCCCGGGTTCTGACCTTCAAGAGCCATGATGCCGAAAGCATAGAGACGCTGCTGAAGCGTGCCGAGGAAGCCGAAGCCAAGCCGCTGCCGCTGGATGCCGATGCCCGTCAGGCGCTGATCCGCATGGCCGATGGCGACGGACGCGCCTCGCTGACGCTGGCCGAAGAAGTCTGGCGTGCGGCGCGTCCGGGCGAAGTCTTCGACACCGAGGGCCTCGGCCGCATCGTCCAGCGCCGCGCGCCTGTTTACGACAAGGGGCAGGATGGTCACTACAATTTGATCTCGGCGCTCCACAAGGCGGTGCGTGGTTCCGACCCTGATGCCGCCCTCTATTATCTCTGCCGCATGTTCGATGCCGGCGAGGATCCGCTTTATCTCGGACGGCGGCTGGTGCGCATGGCGGTCGAGGATATCGGTCTTGCCGACCCGCAGGCGCTGGTCATCTGCAATGCCGCCAAGGATGCCTACGACTATCTGGGCTCGCCGGAAGGCGAACTGGCGCTGGCTGAGGCCTGCGTCTATCTGGCGACGGCGCCGAAATCGAACGGCGTCTATGTCGCCTACAAGGCCGCCATGCGCGCCGCCAAGGAGCACGGCTCGCTGCTGCCGCCCAAACACATCCTCAATGCCCCGACCAAGCTGATGAAGGGCGAGGGCTATGGCGACGGCTATCGCTATGACCACGACCAGCCGGATGCCTTTTCCGGCCAGGATTATTTCCCCGAAAAGATGGGTCGCCAGACCTTCTACGATCCGCCGGAGCGCGGTTTCGAGCGCGAGATCAGGAAGCGCCTCGACTGGTGGGCCAAGCTGCGCCGTGAGCGCGGCGGCTGAGACGTCTTGTCTATCGTCATTTCAGCTTAAGCTGCTTTTAAGCGCTGTGCCCTAGTCTTCCCCCGCGAACAAAGGGAAATGGCATGAAACGCGATGACGGTCTTCCACACTTGAGCCGGGCCGAGCTGCCGCCGCAGCGCTTCGGCTTGCTGACGCTCGTGCGGGCCTTCGCTCTCGTGCTGATCACGCTGTCGGCGCTGTCCTTGTTGTTCCTTGGCTACGTCGCCTCCCGCAAGGCTGACGATATTGCCGTCGACAAGCAGCTTGTCCTGCTGGAAAACGTCATTCGGGACCGCCAGAGCCTGCTCGCCCGCGACCAGTTGGGGCTCGCGCGCTGGGACCGTTCGGTCAAGTACATCACCCTGAAATTCCGCGCCTCCTATGTCATCGAGGAATTCGTCTCCTCGATCTGGTACGACTTCGGTCACGAGCGCAGCTTCCTGGTCGGCCCCGGCGGTCGGCTGATGATGTCGGCCTGGCAGGATAAGGTGGATCTCACCGGCCGCGACCTGCGGGCCAACGAAGACCTGAAGGCGATCGCCGATCGCGCCATCGCCCGCCACCATGTGCATCGCACGACGATCGAGGGTGGTTATGGCCAGAAGCCCGTTCAGGCGGCGGACGTCCACACCATCGCGGCCTTCGGTTTCGCCGAGATTGACGGCGAGGTCATGCTGACGACCGCCATGGCCATCGTTCCGGATGACGGCGAAGTGGCGCTGCCGGAGGGCGATCCCGTCATCCTGATCTCTGCCCGCCCGGTCGATCAGGACTTCGTCACCGATCTCAACCGGCAGCTTGAATTCGCCGATCTCAGCTTTACCCGAAATGCCAGCGGCCATCTGCCGGTCATGAGTGTCGACGGCCAGGCCCTCGGCAGTTTCAACTGGTCGCTCTACAAGCCCGGCGCCGAGATCTGGCCGGTGGTCGTCCCTACCGTCGTCCTGCTCTGCGGCCTGCTTCTCGCGGCCACCTTCGTGCTCGCTCGGTCCATCGCCAAGCTCTCCGTCCGGCTGGAGGAGAGCGAGCGCCGTAACCGCGAGCTCGCCCATCGCGATGCGCTGTCGGGTCTCGCCAACCGGCTGTGCTTCGATCAGGCCTTGAACGAGGCCTCCGATCGGCTGGCGCATGCGCCATTTGCGGTAATCGCCGGTGACCTCGACCGGTTCAAGGCGGTCAACGACATCCATGGTCATGGCGCCGGCGATGAGGTGATCCGGATCGTCGCCCAGCGCCTGAACGAGGCGGTGGGAGAGAGCGGCCTGGTCGGACGCGTGGGCGGCGACGAATTCGTCATTCTCGTCAACGCCTTTCGCGACAGGTCACGGCTGTCGCTGCTCGCTCACTCGATCATTCAGCTCATCTCGCAGCCCATGACGCTGTCGAACGGGGCCATCGTCGATGTCGGCATCAGCCTTGGCATTGCCACGGCGCCGGAAGACGGCGCTTCGGCCCGTGACATCATGTCGAACGCCGATCGCGCCCTCTATGCCTCCAAGCAGGGCGGTCGTGGCCGCGCCTTCTTTGCCGAGGACCTGCCCCCCGAGGGCGAGACCCCGGCGACCGGGGAGGCGGTGCATGCGGCCTGACCTGCGTCGACGCCGCCTGTTGCTGTTGCTCGCGGCCTCAACGCTGTCTGCCGCACCGCTTGCACGCCGGGCGCTCGCCGAAGCAGCTAGGCCCTCACTCAGTGGCACACAGGCGCCGGCATCCGATGCCGGCAAGGGGCTGAAGGTCGTGGTTGTCGGCGCCGGCATGGCCGGCCTTTCTGCCGCCGCAACGCTGGTTGCAGCCGGTGCCGAAGTCGTTGTTCTCGAGGCCCGTGACCGGATCGGTGGCCGCATCTTCACCGACCGTAGCCTCGGTGTGCCGGTGGAGCAGGGTGCCAATTTCATCCACGGTTTCAACGGCAACCCCATCGCGGCGCTCGCCTCCAACGCGGGTGGCATACCCTTCCTCGTCGACGAGGAGCAGTCCTCCGTCCTGCTTTCGGGCGGCGAGGAGCCCGAGGATTTCGAGATCGATGATCTCTGGGAGGAGATCGAGCGCATCGAGGAAAAGGCGGCCGAGGAGGCCGATGGTGATGCCGCACTCTCGCTCCTCGACATCATCGAACTGCTCGACCCTGCACTCTTGCAGGAGCCGATCGGCAACTGGGGCCTCACCGACATGTGGGAGAACGAGCTCGGTGCGCCGCTCTCGGCGATTTCGGCGCTGCATTTCAATGCCGGCGAGGTCTATCCGGGGCCGGACGCCGTGTTGCTCCAGGGCTATGATCTCCTGCCGCGCCACCTTGCCGACGGTCTCGACATCAGGCTGGGCGAGGCGGTCCGCCACATCCGCCATGCGGGTGATGCCGTGACCGTGGAGACCGCAACGGCACGGTTCGAGGCCGACCACTGTGTGGTTGCGGTGCCGCTCGGCGTATTGAAGGCTGGCACCATCACCTTCGATCCGCCGTTGCCGCCGGAACATCAGGCCGCGATCGCTGCCATCGGCTTCGGCAATCTCGCCAAGGTTTCCGTGCTGTTCGACAGGGTCTTCTGGCCGACGGACCTGCATTATCTCGGTTATGCCGGCAAGGAGCGTGGCCGCTTTGCCGACATGCTCAGCCTGGTGCCGATCCACGACGCCCCGGTGCTCACGCTGATGGCGAGCGGCGATTACGCCGCCAAGGTCGATGCCATGGACGAGGCGGCCCTGCGCGCCGATGTGACGGTGGTGCTGCGCGACATGTTCGGGCAGGCGGTGCCGGCTCCTGAAGCCATCACCCGCCACGCCTGGTCGACCGACCCTCTGACGCTGGGGACCTATTCCTATCCTGCCGTCGGGGCGAGGCCTGGGGATCACGATGTGCTGGCGGGACCGGCTTCAGACCGGCTGCTGCTTGCCGGCGAGCATACGAGCCGCGACCATTTCGGTACGGTGCATGGTGCGCTGGAAAGCGGCCAACGCGCCGCCTTGGCCGTTCTCAAGCGCGGCAGGGGCTGACGGCTCGGATCTTGCGGAAGAGGATGGAGGCCTTACGAGGCCTTCTGCTTCGGCTGCACGGCAGGGGCCGCGATCATCTTGACCTTGGATTCGGCCAGTCCGTGATGGCCTTCCATGTCGACGATCAGGTGCCAGTTGCCACTCTCGGGAATGACGATGTTGATCGGCGATTTCTTCGCCACGCCACCGAGGAACTTGAAGTCCAGCGTTTCCTTGAACCGCTGGAAATTGGTCGGCGTCATCAGCCGCACATTGTTCACGGCCGAGAGCGTCACCTCGATGATCGTTCCGGCGCGCTGTTCTTTCAGGTCGTAATGGGTGAAGCGGAAGGTCGGTTTGGACATTTCGCTCGGGTCTCCGTTCAGTCTTTTAATAGATCATAATTTACCGCAAGGCCGTTAAGGAAGCGTTGGCCGAACCGGCTGGTGGGGTCGGGCAGAGCGGACTTTTTTGGGACGCGGGGTTCACGCGAGTGAAAGAGGGACCTGCGTGTGCGAGGCCCATCTCCCCCTTGGTGGGAGAGGCGAAAACCGCACGCCTCGCCTCCGAAAAGGGGGAGGTGAAACTGAACTTTCAAAAACCCCAAGCTTCGCCGCCGGTCGGGATCGCTCCCTCCGGGTCGGGTCATGCTTGTCTCGGACGAGGCGCCAGAAGCAACCTGTCTAAGTAATGTATGTGGCTCCTTCCGGCGCCTCGTTCGGCGTCTATTCCCGCTGCATGCGTCTCTCTGGCAAGGCGGCGACGGTCCTTGGAACTTGCGTTCCAGGGATGACCGGGCGCGGGTCCGGCTGCGGCGTCATACGAGATGACGCTTCAGCCTGGCCGGTGGCCCGGGAGGTTCCCGCCGGATGGTGCACCATGCCGACCGGGACCCTCGCCCGGGGGATGATCGTCTGGCCATTTGCGGCCCGGCACTCATCCCCGCCGTTTGTTTCGCCCCGCTGTCTGGGTGTTCGCGACAGCGCTGGCGCCTTGTCTGTGCGCCTCTGAGGCACGTCCTTCCGATCAGGGTATCCAGGTTTTGGGGCGCATCCGACCCCATCACCCTCGTCAAGCCCTTCGTCCGGAGGGAGACCGTTGCTGCGGGCCGGGGATTTGTGCCTGCGAGAGCACGCCACCCCGGCGCCGGCCCCGCCTCGCCTGACATCGCATCGTCAGGTGTATCCGAGGGCGGGACGGGGATGAGTCTACGGGAGGAAAAATGGGAGGGGATGAAAAAACATGTCGGGGTTTGATTTTGTTGGAGAATCGCTGCGGGGCGTCCCCCTTTTTGCCGCTCCCGCCGAGTTTGTGGCTTTGCCCCCTCACCCTGCCCTCTCCCCGCAGGCGGGGAGAGGGGGGCGCAAGCGGTGGCCGTCTCGCCCTTCTCCCCGCTTGCGGGGAGAAGGTGCCGATAGGCGGATGAGGGGCACTTGCGTCTTGCGCAGCGCCCATCTCCCCCTTGGTGGGGGAGAAAGCGATTTCGATGAATTAGGCGAGCGCAAGCCGCCTAAACATCAGAAATCGCAAGTGAGGGGGTCGGTTATGTCGTGGCAACGGAACCGATCCCCTCACCAGCAAAATCTGAAGTTTAGGTGGCTTTCGCGGACCTCAAGCCTTCGATTTTGCAACCTCTCCCACAAGGGGAGAGGCGGGGCGCTGCGGCCCCGATCACCCGGCGAGCGCCGCCGCTGTGCCCTGCGGATCGGTGGCGATCACCTTCAGATAGGCGCGGGCAGGGGCGTCGGGTTGCGAGCGGCCCTGTTCCCAGTCGCGCAGCGTGCCGAGTGGGATGCGGTAGCGTTCGGCAAACTCCTCCTGGGTGAGGCGGAGCGCCCGGCGGATGACCTTGACCTGCGGCATGCGGGATGCGGCGCGCAACTGCTCTTCCGTCATCGGCGGATTGTCGGGATCGGCCAGCGCATTGGCCTCCGCTTCCTCGTCGGTCATGGCGTCGACGCGCGCCCAATCGGATTGCTGCATTTTATGGGTTGGCATTGTCATATTCGCGCCGTTCCGCTCGTGTTGATTTCCGGGCCGAGATGATGCGGATCGTGTCCCCCCGTTCAGTGTAGATGACGGTGAGGAAGCGGCCTTGGCCTATTCCGACGATCCGCCATCGAAATTCGCCGTATGTCAACGATCGCTCTTCGCCTTCGAGCGCGAGGGGATCGTTGAACACATCGCGAGCATCTGGAAAGCTGATCCCATGCTTGGCGAAGTTGCTTGCTGCTTTGTCGTCATCCCATTCGAAGATTAACATGAGCGTCTACGGATTACCAGTAGTTACGACATGCTGCAGTGTGGCGGTTTTTTACGAATAGAGCACCCGTCAATGGGTAGGGGATGCGTTGGAGAATTTTGGCGCGGCACCAAATCTCCCCCTTGCAGGGGAGACTTCGGAGCGGTGGCCGAAGGCCAGAAATCGATCCAGTGAATCGATTTCAGCGAACGGAGGCCTGAGCGCGACGCCGCGCGAAGGCTGTGAGAGGAATTGGCCCGATCAGGGCCAAACCTTGAGATTTCGCAAGAGGGGGGCTCGGTGAGGTGGTTGCCAACGGAACTGCGCCCCTCTCCAGGAAAATCAGAAGCTTAGGCCGCTTGCGCTGTCCTAAGCCTTCGATTTTCCGTCCTCCCCCGCAAGGGGGGAATTAAACTGCTTTCTAGCATCAGTTCCTATTTGGATGGTGGCTTACCAGCTGCTGCCAGTTTGGCGTCTAGAGCTGCCTTCTTGGCCGCTGCTACTGCCGGTCGCTCGTAAAAATGCTCAAATAATTCTTCGAGAATCTCTAAGCACCATTCCGCTTCTTCCGGTTCAACATCAATGACTTGCAGCGTCGTTTTTTCGTCAATTGGATGAGCTGAGAAGTTTCCAAAATTCCGTATTGCATCAACAGTTTGATGGAGGCCTAGTGGCAAGCTTCTCTTCGGATCAGCTTCATCCAAGAGTGCGTCAACCTGCTTGGCGAGGTCTTTGGCTTTATATCCGAAATCATTCAGAATATTCTGCAGGCATCGACGAGAAAGAGCCGCGGAAGCTTTCGAACTTATCGGGAAGACGTTGCACGCCTCCATATAGTCTTGTGCTATATTCTGAGGAATAAATTTCGAGATAGGACCTCTGACCGTCGCATGCGGTTCCACCATCTTCTCGGTTTTGCCGTCGGAAATGACAATGGTATATTTGCTGCAAGAAGGGCATGAGGCAGTTCTATAGTGCCAATCTATAAAAGAGTTATTCCTTATCATGCTCTGACTTTGCCAGTTGTCATGAAAGTTTATTCCGCAGTGTGGACACTTCATCGCAGCGCATTCTCCCTTGGAAAAACCCCGCGCCGAACTCAATCGACGCGGGGTTTAATCTAGCTCATCTCAGGCGAGTGAAAATCGAAATCTCCACCTATCCCTGTGCCAATCAGCTGCACCCGCTCGTCGCGCCACACGTATCGCACTTCTCGCAGGTGCCGTTCCGCACCATCGTGAAGTTCTGGCATTCCGAGCACATGTTGCCCGTATAGCCCTGCGCGATCGAGCGCATGCGGCGCGAGGCCTCGAGCTTCTTGGCGTCGGCCTTGGCGGCTGCTGCCTCGTCCGCTGCGGCGTCGGTGAAGACGCTTTCCGACGCGATTTCCTCGGCCAGTTCCACGGCGCGTTCCTCGTAGTCGCGCTTGAAGGACACGACTTCAGAGGTGGCGATGGCGGTTGTCACTTCCAGCTTGCGGGCGGTGGCGCCCGAAGAGGAGAAGGCGGTGACGGTGGCGGAGGCCTTGGCGGGGGCGGCGGTTGCTGCACCCTTGGGCTCGCTGCCTGCCGCAGCCGGCATGTGGCTGGAGACGAGCGTCGGCTTGTAACCGCGGGTCAGGCCCTTGGAGACGACGTCGGCCTTGCCTTCCTTCATGCCGCGGCCGAGTGCCGTGGTGGTGAAGTCAGAGGTGTCGACATGCGCCAGGTCGTGGCGACCGAGATAGGAGATCGCGAGTTCCCGGAAGACGTAGTCGAGGATCGACGTCGCATTCTTGATCGCGTCGTTGCCGGTGACCATGCCGGCCGGCTCGAACTTGGTGAAGGTGAAGGCGTCGACATATTCCTCGAGCGGCACGCCATATTGCAGGCCGAGCGAGACGGAGATGGCGAAGTTGTTGATGAAGGCGCGAAGGGCCGAGCCTTCCTTGTTCATGTCAAGGAAGATTTCGCCGAGACGGCCGTCGTCATATTCGCCGGTGCGCAGGAAGATGGTGTGACCACCGATCTTGGCCTTCTGGGTGTAACCCTTGCGGCGGGTGGGCAGCTTTTCCTGTTCGCGCACGACACGATCGACGATGCGCTCGACGATGCGTTCCGTGATGGTGACGGCCTGGGCCGCCATCGGCTGCTGCAGCAGTTCGTCGACGCCGTCCTCGTCATCCTCGTCCTCGATCAGCGAGGCGTTGAGCGGCTGGGAGAGCTTCGAGCCGTCGCGGTAAAGCGCGTTGGCCTTCAGTGCCAGCTTCCAGGACAGCATGTAGGCGGAGCCGCAATCTTCGACGGTGGCTTCGTTCGGCATGTTGATCGTCTTGGAGATCGCGCCCGAGATGAACGGCTGGGCAGCCGCCATCATGCGGATGTGGGATTCGACCGAGAGATAACGCTTGCCGATCTTGCCGCACGGGTTGGCGCAATCGAAGACGGGCAGGTGCTCCTTCTTGAGGAAGGGGGCGCCTTCGAGCGTCATCGCACCGCAGACATGGATGTTGGCAGCCTCGATGTCCTTCTTCGAGAAGCCCATGTGGTCGAGCAGGTTGAAGCTCATGTCGGCGAGCTGCTCGTCGGAAACTTTAAGGGTTTCCTTCAGGAAGTCGGCGCCGAGCGTCCACTGGTTGAAGACGAACTTGATGTCGAAGGCAGCCTTCAGCGCGCCGTTGACGGCTTCGATCTTCTCGTCGGTGAAGCCCTTGGCACGAAGCGTCGAGGGATTGATGCCCGGTGCCTGGTTCAGGTTGCCATGGCCGACGGCATAGGCGTCGATCTCGGCGATCTGGGATTCCGAATAGCCGAGCGTGCGCAGCGCTTCCGGAACGGCAGCATTGATGATCTTGAAGTAACCGCCACCGGCGAGCTTCTTGAACTTGACGAGCGCGAAGTCGGGCTCGATGCCGGTCGTGTCGCAGTCCATGACGAGACCGATCGTGCCGGTCGGTGCGATGACCGAGACCTGGGCATTGCGATAGCCATGCTGTTCGCCGAGTTCCAGCGCCTTGTCCCAGGCAGCCGTCGCATGTGTGAGAAGTGCGACATCTGGGCAATCGCTGTGGACCAGCGGGACCGGGTTGACGGAGAGGCCTTCATAGCCGTCCGACAGGCCGAGCGCTGCACGGCGATGGTTGCGGATGACGCGCAGCATGTTGTCGCGGTTCGGTGCAAAGCCCGGGAAGGGGCCAAGTTCCGAAGCCATCTCGGCTGACGTCGCATAGGAGACGCCGGTCATGATGGCGGTGAGCGCACCGGCGATGGCACGGCCTTCGGCCGAATCATAGGGGATGCCGGAGGACATCAGCAGGCCGCCGATATTGGCATAGCCGAGGCCGAGCGTGCGGTATTCATAGGAGCGTTCGGCGATCTGGCGCGACGGGAACTGCGCCATCATGACGGAGACTTCGAGCACGACGGTCCACAGACGAACGGCGTGTTCGTAATCGGCGATGTCGATGTTCTTGGTCTTCTGATCCTTGAAGCGGAGCAGGTTCAGCGAAGCCAGGTTGCAGGCCGTGTCGTCGAGGAACATGTATTCCGAGCACGGGTTCGACGCGCGGATCGGGCCTGCTGCCGGCGAGGTGTGCCAGTCGTTCATCGTCGTGTTGAAGTGCAGGCCAGGATCTGCCGATGCCCAGGCGGCATAGGAGATCTTGTCCCAGAGATCGCGGGCCTTCAGCGTCTTCATCACCTTGCCGTCCTTGCGGGCGGTCAGGTTCCAGTCGCCGTCATTTTCGACGGCGCGCAGGAAGTCGTCCTTCAGCGAGACCGAGTTGTTCGAGTTCTGGCCCGAAACCGTGAGATAGGCTTCCGAATCCCAGTCCGTGTCATAGGTCTTGAAATCAAGATCCTTATAGCCCTGCTGGGCGAACTGGATGACGCGCTTGATGTAGTTTTCCGGAACCTGGTCCTTCTTCGCGGCCTTGATTTCGCGCTTGAGGGCAGGGTTCTCGTTCGGGTCGAAGCAGGCGCCGTTGTCAGCCTCGCAGTTGACGCAGGCCTTCATGATCGCCTTCAGATGCTTGGCGACGATCTTCGAGCCGGTGACGAGAGCGGCAACCTTCTGCTCTTCCTTCACCTTCCAGTCGATATAGGCTTCGATGTCCGGATGGTCGATGTCGACCACGACCATCTTGGCCGCGCGACGGGTAGTGCCACCGGACTTGATGGCGCCCGCTGCGCGGTCACCGATCTTCAGGAAGGACATGAGGCCGGACGAGCGACCGCCGCCCGACAGCTTTTCGCCTTCGCCGCGCAGATAGGAGAAGTTGGAGCCGGTGCCGGAGCCATACTTGAAGAGACGCGCTTCGCGGACCCAGAGGTCCATGATGCCGCCTTCGTTGACCAGGTCGTCTTCGACGGACTGGATGAAGCAGGCATGCGGCTGCGGATGCTCATAGGCCGACTTCGACTTGACGAGCTTGCCGGTGAAGGGGTCGACATAGAAATGGCCCTGGCCGGGGCCGTCAATGCCATAGGCCCAGTGCAGGCCGGTGTTGAACCACTGCGGGCTGTTGGGCGCCACGCGCTGGGTTGCGAGCATATAGGCAAGCTCGTCCTTGAAGGCGGCAGCGTCTTCTTCCGAGGAGAAATACTTGCCCTTCCAGCCCCAATAGGCCCAGGTGCCGGCCAGGCGATCGAAGACCTGGCGGGCATCGGTTTCCGAGCCGTAGCGCTCGTTTTCAGGAAGTGAGGCAAGTGCCTTCTCGTCGGCAACCGAGCGCCAGAGGAAGGAAGGAACGTCGTTCTCCTCAACCTTCTTCAGGACCTTCGGCACGCCGGCCTTGCGGAAATACTTCTGGGCGAGAATGTCCGCCGCCACCTGGCTGAACTGGGCCGGGACGTCGATGTCGGCAAGACGAAATACGATTGAGCCGTCGGGGTTCTTGATCTCGCTGATGGCCTTGCGGAACTCGATTTCCGCATAAGCGGACTGTCCCGGTTTGGTGAAGCGACGTTCAATGCGCATCTGCCTGTGTCCCTC
>CALSAF010000128.1:0-13628 GCA_943372805.1 Rhizobium sp. Q54 | reverse complement strand
GCTCGAAAACGTCATCGAGGCCCCCGTTCATGTTCTCAAAATGACGCGTCGAGAAGCCATCGAGAAGGCGGAAGCGCTGCTTGCCAAGGTCGGGCTCTACGACAAGCGCGATGCCTATCCCGCCTTTCTCTCCGGTGGCCAGCAGCAGCGGGCGGCGATTGCCCGCGCGCTTTGCGTCGATCCGGCCGTGATGCTGTTCGACGAGCCGACCTCGGCCCTCGATCCGGAGCTTGTCGGCGAAGTGCTGAAGGTCATCCGCGATCTTGCCGAAGAGGGCCGCACGATGCTGCTCGTCACCCACGAGATGAGCTTTGCGCGCGAGGTCTCCAGCCATGTGATGTTTCTCGACAAGGGACGCGTCGAGGAAGAGGGACCGCCGGACCAGGTCTTCGGCGACCCGAAAAGCGCCCGTTGCCGCGACTTCACCCGCAGCCTTGGTGGGCGCGGGACCGCCTGAACACAGATCCAGAACCATTCCAACCAATCGGGGTAAACGACGATGAAAATGATCTCCCTTCTGCTCGCCGGTGCCGCCTTTGCCGCAACCGCCGTCACCGCACAGGCGGAAGTCCGCTTCGGCATCATGAACGAGGCCTATCCGCCCTTCTTTGCCAAGGATGCCGCCGGCACCTGGAAGGGCTGGGAAATCGATCTGATGAACGCCGTCTGCGCAGAGATGAAGGAGACCTGCTCGGTCGTCGACGTTTCCTGGGACGGCCTGATCCCGGCGCTGCAGACGAAGAAGTTCGACGTCATCTGGTCGTCGATGTCGATTACCGAGGAACGGTTGAAGACCATCGACTTCACCGACAAGTACTATAACACGCCGAGCAAGCTGATCGGACCGAAGGACGCGACCCCGGGTGCCTCGCCTGAAGCGGTCGACGGCAAAACCATCGGCATCCAGGTCTCGACGGTTCAGTCGGCCTATTATGCGAAATACTTCGCCGACAAGGCCGAGGAACAGACCTACGCCACCCTGGATGAAGCCTTCCAGGATCTCGCCGCCGGCCGCATCGACTATGTCTTCGGCGATTCCATCCCGCTTGCCGACTTCCTCAACACCGATTTCGGCAAGGATTGCTGCGCCGACATGGGCAATGTCGCGGATGATCCGTCGGTTCTCGGCGTTGGCATCGGCGGTGGTCTGCGCAAGGAAGACACCGAACTGAAGGCCAAGCTGAACGCGGCGATCGCGGCCGTCCGCGCTTCGGGCAAGTATGACGAGATCACGAAGGCCTATTTCACCTTCGACATCTACGGCCAGAAGTAACCGGCGGAGACCAGAAGCGAGATGGCGACGGGATCAATGACGGCCTGGCAATTGCTGGCGCTCGAGCCTCCGGGCTGGGGCGGCGCGCTGTTGACCGGTGCCGCGACGACCGTCGCCATCTCGGCCTGTGCCTTTTCGATCGGGCTCTTCATCGGTCTCTTCGGCGCAATCGGCAAGCTCTCCGATAATCGCCCTGTGGGACTGATCCTCAAGGCTTACACCTCTGTCATCCGGGCGGTTCCGGAACTTATCCTGATCGTCGGGCTCTATTATGCCGGGACCGACGGCCTCAACCGCCTGCTCATGGCGCTTAACCTTCCGACCATCGAGGTCAATGGTTTCGTGGCGGCCGTCGCCGTGCTCGGCTTCGTTCAGGGCGCCTATATGACCGAGGTGCTGCGTGGCGCGATCCTGGCGATCCCCACCGGACAGCTCGAGGCGGCGCGGGCCTTCGGCATGTCGCCGCTCCTGCGCTTTCGCCGGGTAACGCTGCCGGCACTGCTTCCCAACGCCCTGCCGGGCATGGCCAATCTCTGGATGTCGGTCACCAAGGACAGCGCGCTGGTCGCCGTCGTCGGCTATCAGGAACTGGCGCTGACCACGCGTCTCGCAGGCGCCAATACCAAGGAATATTTCCTGTTCTTCCTGGCAGCAGCGGTCCTCTATCTGGTCATCACGCTTCTCTCCAACCTCGTCTTCCATGGCATCGAGCGCCGCGTGCGCCGGGGCCAGCGGTCGGCGCATTGAGGGAGGGGCGCGGATGAATTTCGAATGGATCGCGAAATACTGGCCGCTCTTGATCGAAGGCGCCTTCCAGACCGTTTCGCTGCTGGTGATTTCGGTCGGCTTCGGCTTCGTGCTGGCCGTGGGGCTTGCCTTTGCCATGGTGAGCGGCGGCCCTGTTATCCGCAATCTCGCGCGCGGTTATTCGACCGTGTTTCGCGGCACGCCACTGCTGATCCAGCTCTGGCTGCTCTACTACGGCGTGGGCTCGCTGCTGCCGATGGTGCCGGGCCTGAGACAGAGCTTCCTCTGGCCGATCCTGCGCGAAGGCTTCTTCTTTGCCGCCGTCTCCTTCACGCTCAACTTCGCAGCCTATCAATCAGAAGTGCTGCGCGGTGCGCTCTTGTCCGTGCCGAAGGGCGAGCTGGAAGCAGGACGTTCGCTCGGCATGAGCCCGTTGATGCTGATCAGACGCATCTGGCTGCCAAGGGCGATCCGCACGGCGCTGCCGACGATTGCCGGCGAGATCGTGCTGCAGCTGAAAGCCACGCCGCTCGCCTTCACCGTGACCGTGATGGATCTCTATGCCGTCGCCTTCAAGGTCCGTCAGGACACGCTTCTCGTCTACGAGCCGCTCATCGTAGTCACCCTTTTCTATGTCGCGCTGACTGCGCTCATCACCCGCGCCTTCGGGGTGGTGGAGGCGCAGGTGCCGATCCGCCGCTGAGGCGGCCCGAAAGTTGTAGTGCCATGACGAAAACCTTCGTGACCCATCCCCTGCCCGCGTCTGCCGGGCCTGAAACCCGGGCGCTCGATGCCGGCCTGGTGATCGATCCGGCGACCGGGGCGATTGCGCCCAATGTCTCGATGTCGGTCAACAACGCGCTGATGCCGGGCGACGGCGCCTTTTCCGCCGATGGCGTCGCTGATCTCGCCGATCTTCCCTATCTCTATGCCCGCTGGACGAACCCCACCGTGCGGCAGCTTGAACAGCGGCTGGCGGCTCTCGAAGGTGCCGAGGACGCGCTGGCGACGGCGACGGGCATAGCGGCGATTGCCGGCACGCTGTTCACCTTCCTCAAGGCCGGCGATCATCTCGTGGTCTCGGATGTCTGCTACGCGGGCGCTGTCGAACTCACCCAGCGGGTTCTGCCGGATTTCGGCATCGAGGTGACACCGGTCAACATGGCGCGGCTCGATCTGGTTGAAGCCGCCATGCGGCCAAATACCCGGCTCGTGCATTGCGAAAACCCGGTCAATCCGATCCTGCGCATCGTCGACCTCGAGGCGCTGGCGGCCATTGCCCACAGTCATGGCGCGCTGATCTCGATCGATTCCACCTTTGCCACACCGGTTGCCACACGGCCGCTTTCGCTCGGCGTCGATCTCGTCATCCATTCGCTGACCAAGTTCATCAACGGCCATGGCGACGTGCTGGGCGGGGCCGTGATCGGCCGCAAGGACCTGATCGCCCGTATCAGGGGGCGTGCCGGCGTCTATCTCGGGGCGACACTCTCGGCCCAGTCGGCCTGGCTGATCCTGCGCGGCATCGACACGCTTTATCCGCGCCTGCGCATGGCGTCAGACAGTGCCCTTGCCGTCGCCACCTTCCTGGAAGGGCATCCGGAGGTGGAGCGCGTCATCTATCCGGGCCTTGCCTCCCACCCGCAAAACGATCTTGCCAAACGCCAGATGGATGTGTTCGGCGGCATGATCGCGTTTCGCACGCGCGAGCCCAAAGCCGCCGCCGATCGGCTGGCGGAGCGACTGCGGATCGTCCACTACGCCTTCTCCCTCGGCCACCAGCGCAGCCTCGTGGTGCTGCTCGATACCGAGGAGATGATGACCTCGACCTTCCGCCTCACCGGCGAGGCCCTTTCCGATTATCGCGCCTATGCCGGCGACGGGCTCTTCCGCCTGTCGATCGGCCTTGAGACCCCGGCAGATATCATTGCCGATCTCGACCAGGCGCTCACCCCCTGACCGCATCCGACGGAGACATTTCCATGGCTGACACACTGATCCTCGACGGCGGCATGAGCCGCGAACTGCTTCGCCTCGGCGCGGAGCTGAAGCAGCCGGAATGGTCGGCGCTGGCGCTGATGAACAGCCCAGAAATCGTGCGGCAAGTGCATGCGGAATTCATTGCCGCCGGCGCCGATGTCGTCACCACCAATTCCTATGCACTGGTGCCGTTCCATATCGGCGAGGAGCGGTTTCGCACGGAGGGCCCCTCCCTCATCGCGCTCTCCGGCAAGCTGGCACGTGAGGCTGCGGATGCGGCGGGTCGCAAGGTTGTGGTGGCCGGCTCCCTGCCGCCGATCTTCGGCTCCTATGAGCCGGAGAATTTCGATCCGTCGACGGTGCAGGACTATCTGAAGGTGCTGGTCGAGAACCTTGCTCCCCATGTCGATGTCTGGCTCGGCGAAACGCTCAGCCTGATTGCCGAGGGCGAGGCCGTGCGCAAGGCGATCCAGGCCCAGCCGAATCCATTCTGGATCTCGTTTACACTGGCCGACGATGCCTTCCAAATCGCTGGCGGAGAGCCGAAGCTGCGCTCGGGCGAGACCGTGCGGGCGGCCGCCGAATGGGCGGCAGGCTCGGGCGCCTCGGCGCTGCTCTTCAACTGCGCCAAGCCCGAAGTGATGAAAAAGGCGGTCGAGGCGGCGGCAGCGGTGTTCGCCGAAAAGGGTGCCAAACTGAAGATCGGCGTCTATGCCAATGCCTTCGAGACCGACACTGACGACAAGGCCGCGAACGAAGGGCTGCACGATACCCGCGGTGATCTGACCGGTGACGTCTATTCCCGTTTCGCCTGCGACTGGGCCGAGGCCGGTGCGACCATGATCGGCGGTTGCTGCGGCATCGGGGCGGAGCATATCCACCGGGTGGCGGGCGCGCTTCGGGCGCGGGCGTGATCGGCGGTGGCGGCGCCTGAGCCGCCACCTGAGCAATGACCAATTGTGTCATTCCTGTGTTTTTTTCTCGTCGGCGGTCTTGAACTCCGGATGACAGGCCCCATTTGAGCATTTGCGGACCGGGCCCCTCTGACGACGGATTACCCTCGTGATGTCGGACCGCATCGAGCACGCTCGATGCCATGCCCGGACCGGACCTCTCTTCAGCGAGACCGTGCGCGCGTTGCATCGAGCACCGGTCAATGCAACAGAGGTCAGACACTTGGAACTCCTGCTCATACTCTTTCTCGGCAAGCCACTCTGGATGTGGCTGCTGTTCATCTCGCTGGTCATGGCGCTTCTCGCCTTCGACCTCGGTGTCCTCAACAAGAAGGACCATGAAATCGGCATTGCCGAAAGTTTGAAGCTTTCGGCCATGTACATCACGCTGGGCGTGCTCTTCTCCGGCTTCATCTACTGGCAGATGGATACGACCGCCACCGCGCAGTACCTGACGGCCTTCGTGGTGGAGAAGACGCTGGCGATGGACAATATCTTCGTCATCGCGCTGATCTTCAGCTTCTTCGCCATCCCGCGCGAATACCAGCACCGGGTGCTGTTCTGGGGCATTCTCGGTGTGATCGTGCTGCGCGGCATCATGATCGGCCTGGGTGCCACGATCGTCGACCAGTATCACTGGGTTCTCTATCTCTTTGCCGGCTTCCTGATCCTCACCGGCATCAAGATGCTGTTCGTTGCCGACAAGGAGCACAAGATCGAGGACAATGCGCTGATCCGCTTCCTCAAGCGTCGGCTGAACGTGACGGAAGAGATGCATGGGCACGACTTCTTCGTGAAGAAGCCGGATCCGGTGACGGGCAAGCTCCGGCGCTTTGCCACGCCGCTGTTCCTCGCGCTGATCATGATCGAGATCGCCGACCTCGTCTTTGCGGTCGACTCGGTGCCGGCGGTGTTCACCATCACCACCGACCCCTATATCGTCTACACCTCGAACATCTTCGCGATCCTCGGCCTGCGCGCGCTCTACTTCGCGCTGGATGCGATCCTGCATCGCTTCGCCTATCTGAAGTATGCCCTGTCGGTGCTGCTGGTGTTCATCGGCTCGAAGATCTTCATCGCCTGGGGCTTGGGCTGGGAGAAGTTCCCGCCGGAATGGTCGCTGGGTATTACCTTCCTGATCCTCGGCGTCGGCGTCGGCTATTCGCTGTGGAAGACGGGCAGCGGCGCCAAGGCCGTGGAAGCCAGGAACCCTGCCGAGTAAACTCAGGTTGCAATACACCGAAAACGACAAATGGCCCCGAAAGGGGCCATTATGCTAAGGGCATCCGGCGGATAAGACGGTGCTCGTTCGGGAAGCCCCCGATCACGCCCCGTCGAGCGGCTCGGCACCTGCAGGCTTTCCGGCACGGTCGAGCCTAATCTTTTCGATGCGGTTTTCGGCAGCGGAGAGGAGCTGCTCGCAATGCTTCTTCAGAAGCTCGCCGCGCTCGTAGATGGCGATGGATTCGTCGAGTGCGACGTCGCCCCGTTCAAGGCGCGCCACGATGCTCTCAAGCTCGGCCACGGCCTTTTCGAAGGAAATGCCGGTCAAGTCGGCGGGAACGGCAGCGTCGGACATACTCAACCCTTCATCAGTCTTGCGATATGCAGGCCAGCCGATTCGGCGAGCCCTTCAAGATCATAACCGCCTTCGAGCAGGCTGACGACCCGGTTATGGGCAAAACGGTCGGCGACTTCGAGCAGCCTTCCCGTCGCCCAGTCGAAATCCTCGCCGACCAGATTGATCTGCGCCAGTGGATCCCGGTGATGGGCGTCGAAGCCGGCGGAGATGAGGATCAGGTCGGGCGAGAAATCCATGAGCGCCGGCAGAACCCGGCTCTTGAAGGCCTCGCGAAAATGATCCGAGCCGACATTGGGCGAAAGCGGCGCATTGACGATGTTGCGGTGCTTGCCGGTCTCGTCCTTGGCGCCCGTGCCGGGATAAAGCGGCATTTGGTGGGTCGAGCAGAACAGCACCGACGGATCGTCCCAGAAAATGTCCTGGGTGCCATTGCCATGATGCACGTCCCAGTCGACGATCGCGACCCGCTCCACGCCATAGGTCTTCTGCGCATGACGGGCGGCGATCGCCACCGTGTTGAACAGGCAGAAGCCCATGGCCTTCGACTTTTCCGCATGGTGGCCGGGCGGGCGGCCAGCGACGAAGGCGTTGTCGGCCTTGCCGGTCATCACGTCATCGACGGCAGCAAGAGCGCCGCCGATCGCGGTCAGGGCCACCTGCAGGCTCTTCGGCGAGGCATAGGTATCGGCCTCAAGCTGGTTGATCTCGCCCTCCTCCTCCGGGATCTGGCGCATCACGGCGAAGAGATGCGCCTCCGGATGCGCGAGTGTCACCGCATCCTCGTTGGCCTGCACGGCCTCGATCCGGACCAGACGCTCGAAATTCGGATGCTGCAGCGCGATGTTGAGCGATCGCAGCCGGTCGGCACGCTCGGGATGCCCCTCCGGTGTGTTGTGCTCGAGAAAAACCGGGTTTTCATAAAGGTGGGTGGCCATGGGCATCCTTCCTGGGTCGCCCCGAACATAATGCGCGTCACTGTCATCTTCCACCACGGATGGCGGTTTTACCCAGATGGCGCGCAGGCGCGCTGCGGCAGGACGATGTCGGGATCTTGTGAAGGCGCATGGTATGCCGTTAGATGCCGCTCACATTGGGAGAACGCGGGAGAAGGCATGGACGAGATCGAACGGGTGGAGGTGAGCGGGCTCGTCGTCGCCTATCGCGACATTGGACCGACGGGTGAAATGCAGGCCGCGGCCTATGTCATTTACGCCGAGGAAGCCGTGCGGCATTTCTGGCGCTACCGTCCGCCGCTGGAAGGCGAACCGCTTTACAGCCCGACCAAGATCGAAGTCCGCCTGCACCAGCCATTGCGCTTTGAAGACCAGATCCGCATGACCGTTCAGGTCGACAAGATCGGCGGCAAATCCGTCGGTTTCGAGGTCGCGATGGAAAAAGACGGACAGACGGTCGCCGAGATCGACGTAACCTGGACTGCGCGGGACGCAGAAAGCGGTGAGCCGGTCGCGCTGCCCGAGGACATCCGCGACTGGCTCTATCGCTACGTTCCCTGAAGACGACGTTGCGCCCGGGGTCGCAGGCCGCTCGTGCTCTCAGGCTGCGATGGTCTGGCGGCCACGCATGTGGGTTCCGCCGGCAGCCGCCGGCGAGCCTGGTTCGCGTCGCGCCGCGCGGCGGTTGAGCTTGAAGATATCGACCAGCGTCTTCATCTTGCCAGCTCCGACAGCCATGATGTCACTGGCCGTCGAGATGCTGGACACCAGACCGGCATTCTGTTGGGTCGCCTGGTCGAGCTGATTGACGGCGTTGTTGATCTCGCCCAGGCTTGAGGCCTGCTCATTGGCCCCGGTCGCGATGGCATCGACGTTGATATTGATGTCGTTGACGAACTTCTCGATCCGCTCCAGCGACGAACCGGTGGCATTGACCAGCCTCACCCCTTCGGCGACCTCGTTGGTCGAGTTCAGAATGAGGGCGGAGATTTCCCGGGCTGCGGCGGCAGAACGCTGGGCGAGTTCACGGACTTCCTGCGCCACGACCGCAAAACCCTTGCCGGCGTCGCCTGCACGCGCCGCTTCGACGCCGGCATTGAGCGCCAAAAGGTTGGTCTGGAAGGCGATCTGGTCGATGACGTCGATGATGCTGCCGATCTCCTTCGAGGCATTCTCGATGCGTCCGATCGCCTCGACTGTGGAGCGCACGACTTCGACCGACTGACCGGTCGCCGCGCGCGCCTCCTTGACGATATCACGCGTATCGCGCGCCCGCACCGAGGCTTCCTTGACCGTGGCGGTAATCTGTTCCAACGCGGCTGAGGCCTGTTCGAGGGCCGCCGCCTGCTGCTCGGTGCGCCGTCCCAGGGCTTCGGCGTCGTCCTTCAGAATCTGGCTGTTTTCAGTCAGCGAACCGGTCTCGCCCAACACGCTTTCAAGCGTTTTCTGGAACTCTGCGATCGCGGTGTTGAAGTCATTGCGCAGGCGTTCGAATTCCGGAATGAAGGGTTCGTCGATGGTCATGCGGATGTTGCATTGGGACAACCGCGCCAGACCTGCGGCAATGGCATCCACCGCCTGCACGCGCCCCGTCACGTCGATTGCAAACTTCACCACCTTGAAGACCCGGCCATCCTCGTCGAAGATCGGGTTGTAGGAGGCCTGGATGTAGAGCTTGCTGCCGTCCTTGCGGATGCGGGTGAATTCGCTCGACTTGAATTCGCCGGCGCGCAGGTGCTTCCAGAAGGCCTGGTATTCAGCGGATCGGGCGTATTCGCCATCACAGAATATCGCATGATGCTTGCCGACCACCTCTTCCAGCTTGTAGCCGACGGCAGAGAGGAAGTTCTGGTTGGCGGTCAGGATCTGCCCGTCCGGCGTGAATTCGATTGTTGCCTGGACACGGGAAATCGCATTGAGCTTGCCGCCATTTTCCAGCTCTGCCAGCTTGCGTTCGGTGATGTCGGTGGCGAATTTGATCACCTTGTAGGGCTTTCCGCCGCGCATGATCGGATTATAGGAGGCTTCGATCCAGATCTCCCGTCCACCCTTGCCGTAGCGTTTGAACTGGGCGCTGAAGAATTCACCGCGCGCCAGGCGGGTCCAGAAGTCACGATACTCGGCCGACTGCGCGTACTCCTTGCCGACGAACATGCTGTGGTGCTTGCCGACGATTTCAGCCAGAGGGTAGCCGACGGCGCTGCAGAAGTTCTCGTTGGCGGTGAGGATGGTACCGTTGACGTCGAATTCGATGACGGCCTGGGATCTGTCGAGGGCATTGAGAACAGCACGGGGTTCATTTCTGAAGATCGTCAGGAGAGACATGGTTGCACCTCTGGTTTGCAGTTACCCAGAGTTTATTTTGTCTTTTCTATATAAACAGTTACTAAAGTTTGTCGAAACTTGCTCCTGATGAACATTTAGCGTCCAAGACCGGACGAATGAAGTAGACAACTCCCTGCTGCACAAATGAAAACGCCTCCGCTGGCGCAGAGGCGTCTTGCATGTGGATGGTCCGGAGAAGTGTCAGAACTCGCTCCACTCCTCCTTGACCGCAAGATTGCCACGAACAGCGGGGGCGCGACGCACAGTCGGCTGAGCGGCAGCAGACCGATGCTCGACAGGCGCTGCGGCAGACGCGCGACCCGACAGGTTGAACTGACCGACCAGGGAGCGCAGGCGTGCCGCCTCCTGTGCGAGTGCCGCCGAGGCTGCCGTTGATTGCTCTACCATGGCCGCATTCTGCTGCGTGGACTGGTCCATCTGGTTGACGGCAGTATTGACCTCCGCGAGGCCAGTCGACTGTTCGCGCGCCGAAGTCGCGATGGCGTCCATCAGCTGATTGATCTGCGAGACATAATCTCCAATCGCCTTCAGAGCGACACCCGTGTCACGGACCAGCTTCACGCCGTTGTCGACCTCGGTCGAGGAATTCTGGATCAGGCCCTTGATCTCCTTGGCCGCGCTGGCAGACCGCTGGGCAAGCTCACGGACTTCCTGGGCGACGACCGCAAAGCCCTTGCCGGCTTCACCGGCACGCGCTGCCTCGACGCCGGCATTGAGGGCCAGCAGGTTGGTCTGGAAAGCGATCTCGTCGATCACGCCAATGATGTTGGAAATCTGCTGCGAGCTCTCCTCGATGCGGCGCATGGCCTCTTCGGCATTGGAGACGACATCAGCCGACTTCGCCGCATTCTGGTTGGCCAGGATGGCGACCGAGCGCGCTTCCTCGGTGCGTTTGGATGACGTCGAGACGTTGACTGTGATCTCGTCCAGCGCTGCGGCAGTCTCCTCCAGCGAGGCGGCCTGCTGCTCGGTGCGCTTGGAAAGATCATTGGCTCCGGAGGAGATCTCGCGAGTGCCGTTGTCGATGTTCTCGACCGACTGCATGACGGAGGACAACGTCGTGCCGAGCTGCTTGAGCGAAGCATTGAAATCCTGACGGAGCGATTCGTATTCGGCCGCGAAAGGTTCGCTCAGCTGGAAGGAGACATCACCTTCCGCAAGCCGCTTCAGGCCTCCACCGAGCGTTGTGGTGGCATAACGGAGTTTCTCGGCCTCCTCGGCGGCACGGCGGCGGCTCTCTGCGTCCTGATGGCCTTCGCGGACACGCGCTTCCTCGGTCTGGCGTTCCAGCTCACGATTGGTCATTCCCGCCTGGCGGAAGACCTCGACGGCAGCGGCCATGTCGCCCACTTCATCGGCACGACCCTCGAAGGGGATCTGCGCTTCCAGATCGCCGCCGGCAAGATTGCGCATGGACGCCGAGATGCGGGCGATGGGGCGGGTGACGCCGAGGATGGCATAGGCAATGCCACCGAACGCGAGGAGGAGCGTTGCGGCGGCAATGCCGAGTGTGGTCATCAGATTGGTGCTATAGACCGCGCCGCTTTCGGCGACCGCCTTGTCGGCATTGGCAATGACCGCAGCGACCAGTTCGTCGACGACAGCATTCACCTTTTCTGACTGCACCTTCATCTTGCCCTTGAACAGGCTCGTGGCGACCAGTGTCTGGCCGTCCTTCTTGATCTCGATAAGTTCCTCACCCAGAACCTTGTAGGCCTCGAATTCCGGCTTGAAGGCAGCGATCAGCTGGCGTCCCATCTCCGTACGGGCACCCGCCTCGTAGTCGGCAACGGATTTCATGACCAGGTCGGCCGTATCGTTGATGCCCTTGATCTCGCTCTCGATTTCACCGGGTGTGGATGCCATGATCAGCTTGGAATAGGCCAGGCGCATGAGGTTGAAGTTACCCTTCATCTCGCGGGCCAACACCATTCGGGACATCCAGTATTTGCCGATCTCTTCGGTATTTCCATGCAGCTTCTGCAGGCTGAAGACGGAGGTCATGGACAGAGCCAGAATTGCCACCGCTATCACGCTGAGCAAGCTGGTAAGAGCCATCTGGATGGATAGGCGTTTCATGAAGGATTCCCCTGTGCATGACAGACTGAAAAGTCGATACCTTATTTAGATTTAAATTGATTAATACTTCCTGTTTTAGTCCGACCAACCTGCTGCGCGAGCAAAAAAAAGAAGCCCTCCGGGCCCGAAACCGGAGGGCTTCTATTGCTGCCGGCCAGAAGGAGGAGGGGCCTGCAGTGCTGTGTCGGAGCGCGCCGCTTGGGAGGGAGGAATGCATCGCGCCGGCAGGTGAACATTAGAGTGAATTGCTTAAATGATCCCTAATGAAACCTGGAATGGATCAATATCCGCACTCCGCAACCCCGACCTCACTGCCTCCATGGCACCCTATTCGAAAAACACTTGCGCCGCGGCGCATCTCCGCTCATTGACGGGACATGAAAAAGCTTCCCGAACCCCAACGCCTCGACCAGCTGCTGGTCGCCCTCGGCCTCTTCGCCAGTCGGTCTCGTTCCCGTGATGCCATCCAGCGCGGCACGGTGAAAGTGGACGGCAAGGTGGTGGTCAAGCCCAGCCTCGTCTTTGCGGCCACCCACCAGTTCGAGATCGACGATCCCGCGCAGGACTACGTATCCCGCGCAGCGCTCAAGCTTGTCGCCGCACTCGACCATTTCGACCTCTCGCCGGAGGGGTGTCACTGCCTGGATGTCGGCGCCTCCACCGGCGGTTTTACCGAGGTGCTGCTGAAGCGCGGGGCGGCGCATGTGACGGCGATCGATGTCGGTCACGACCAGATGCATCCGCGGCTTCTCGCCGATCCGCGCGTCACCAATCTCGAGGGGTTGAATGCCCGCTATCTCGAGCCTGAGGACTATGATGATGAGCCCTTCGACTTCCTCGTCTCCGACGTCTCGTTCATCTCCCTGAAGCTGGCGCTCGCCCCTGCCCTCGACCAGGCCGAGCCAGGCGCGCATTGCCTGCTGCTGGTCAAGCCGCAGTTCGAGGCGGGGCGCGATGCCATCAGCAAGGCGGGGCTCCTGAAAGAACCGGAGACCGCACCGGTGGTCGCCGCCGAACTGGAGCGCTGGCTGATTGAAGACATGGGGTGGACGAGCCTCGGCCTCATTCCTTCCCCGATCGCAGGTGGCGATGGCAACGAGGAATTCCTTCTGGCTGGTGTGAAGCCGCTCGAAGCCGACCGGGAGGACGATGCGGGCAACGATACCGACGACGAAGGCGATCTCGACATCGAGGGGGATGACTCATGAGCGCTGAAACCGTGACGATTTCGAGCCTCGGCGCCAAGGGTGACGGGGTCGCGCATGGGGCTGATGGCCCCATCTTCGTGCCCTTCGCCCTGCCGGGGGAAAGCGTCTCCATCGCGCGGGTGAAGAGCGAGGGGACAATCATGTCCTTTGCCAATACATCGCCTGACCGGGTCGAGCCGCGCTGCAAGCATTTCGGCCCAGATGGCGTTGGTGGTGTATGCGGCGGGTGTTCGCTGCAGCACATGGCCATACCCGCCTACAACGCCTTCAAGCGCCAGGTGCTGATCGATGCCTTGAAATCGAAGGGGATCGACGCGCCGGTGGCTGAAATCTTCGAAGCCCATCCGCATCAGCGTCGTCGGCTCGTCTTTACCGCACGTCGGCGAGAGACGGGCCTGGTCATGGGCTTCATGCAGGCGGAAACGCATCATGTCGTGCCGGTCGAGGAATGTCCGATCGCGTCGGACGGGCTGATCTCCCGGCTGGACGCGATCAAGATCATCGCCA
>CALSAF010000127.1:0-13669 GCA_943372805.1 Rhizobium sp. Q54 | reverse complement strand
CGCGTCCAGTCGCGGGGCGATTTCCGATCGGCTGGCACGTTCGGGGCTCGTGCGCGGTGCGCTCGACCAGCCGACCCTGCGCGAGAGCGTGCTGGCCCTCACCATCGTCAACCATCCACAATTGCTGGAAGACGAATATGACGAGATTGCCTCGATCGACTACGAAAATGCCGGGTTGCAGAAGCTGTGGTCCTCGCTTCTGACGGCGGTTGCAGAAGCTGGATCGTCGCTGACGCGCGAGGTTCTGATCCAGAAACTGGAGGCGCATGGTCACGGCACGCTGCTGCGCGGCCTCGACCAGCAGATCCGCAATGCCAGACTCTGGATCGCAACCGAGATCGCCGCTTCCGAAGATGCGCGAGAGGGGTATGGGCAGGCTCTCGCCCTCTACAAACGTGCGCGGGCGCTGAAGCGTCAGCGGATGGAACTGGAGCGTGAAATCGCCGAGGCGACCGAGACAGACGATGCCGGTCGCATCGAGCAGGTGATCAGCGCGCTGCACGAGGTTCAGCTCGAGGTTGCGCGGATGGAAAACCAGGAGGCGATCATCGACGGGTTCGGGGTGATGTCCGGGCGCGTGAAGGGGGCGGCGACCGGGCACGGCTGATGTAATCGTTTGCACAAATCGGTTGCGCTCAGGCGGCAAATAGGGGATTCAGGTCCTGTTCCATCCTCACCGGACATAAGAGTGGCGCAGAACGAGTACGACTTCATAGCCCGCAACGGGCGCAAATTTCGCTCGTTCTGGCGATTGCCGAATGCAGTCTGGTGGGTGGCGCGGATCGGCACGTCCGGTTATCCGCCGAGAATCCGTCGCAGGCTCGCGGTGACCAATGTCATCTCGGCCATGGTCAGCCTGATGACCATTCCCTACATCCTGATCTACGCGCTCTACGACTGGTATGGGCTCCTGCCCGCGATCGTCGCCTTTTCGCCGCAGATCGTGCTCTATGCGCTCGCTCCCTTCTTTCATCGTTTCGGGCCGACATCTGCGGCCCTCTATCTCTGTTCGATCTGGCTGATATTCGGCATCGGCTACTGCATGTTCTTCGGACGGGAATCGGGCCTGCATTTCTATTTCCTGCCAGGGGCTGCCGCATCCATGCTGGTCTTCGGGCCGGAGCGTCTCTTTCTGTCGGCCTGCGTGACGATTGTTGCGCTCGCTGCCTTCCTGACGACCGAGGTGGTGTTCGTCGCTCCCCTCGATTTCATCCACGTCGAGCCCGTATTCCTCGACACCCTCTACTATCTGACGGTGCCTTTCGCCTTCCTGCTGATCTTCACGACATCCTATTTCGCTTTCAAGGAAGCCTCTCAGGCGGAGATGGCGCTCGAATCCGAGCATGAGTTTTCCGAGCGCCTGTTGCAGAACATCCTGCCGCGCGCCGTGGCCATCCGGCTTCGAGACCACCATACGCAACTGGTGGCCGACCAGATTCCGTCGGCGACCATCCTGTTTGCCGATATCGTCGATTTCACGCCGCGCGCGGCGCGGTGGGAGCCACAACAGGTCATTGCCTTTCTCAGCCGTGTGTTCAGCCAGTTCGATGCGATTGCCAGTGCTCACGATCTGGAAAAGATCAAGACGATCGGCGACGCCTATATGGTGGCCGGCGGTCTGCCGGAGCCGAAAGCCGAGCACGAGGCGGCCGTGGCGCTGATGGCCCTCGACCTTCTCGATTGCTGTCGGCGGATTTCCGAGGAGGTGGGGGAGGCGGTCGAAGTGCGAATCGGTCTCGATTCCGGTCCGGTGGTCGCGGGCGTGATCGGGCCCAACAAGCTGCTCTATGATGTCTGGGGCGATACAGTGAACACGGCAGCCCACATGGAATCGCATGGCGTGGCAGGCCGGATCCAGGTCGCCGATGAGCTGAAGAAGCGGCTGGAGGACCGGTTCGACTTCGAATTTCGCGGTGAGATCGACGTCAAGGGCAAGGGACGAATGCGCGTCTGGTTCCTCACCGGGACCAAGTCCGACGTGGTTGTCGCTGCCTGACGTCTGTACGGCTGTCATACCCCTTGTTTCTCGGGGCTGACGTCCTACATCTGCGAAGATCGGTGATAAAGGCGCCGTTGCACGGCTTGTTTTGTTGATTTTCCCTGTCTGGCCTGCGGAAAGGCTTGACGTCAGGAAAAATTGTGGGAATCACCAATCCAAGCACACAAGGGTGAAGTGGGTTCAGGCGGATCTCTGGTATGATGACCGGTCATGCACGTAATTGAGATTTTGGCGCTGGACCGCAATGCCCATAGTTAATCAGGAATTAAGCAACACTCCGTTAGGTCACTGACAGCTATTCGCCCGGGTGAGTGGTCCGCTCTCCCAATCGTCCGGCGGCCAGCAGCATGATCAGACGTCAGGGAAAGCGACAAGATAAATGGCATCGAAAGTCAAAGAAAACGAAGAAGCCGAAGGCGAACGCGACGGCGCGACGGACGGCCCGCTTCTCGATCTTTCGGATGACGCGGTCAAAAAGATGATCAAGGCCGCCAAGAAGCGCGGCTATGTGACCATGGACGAGTTGAACTCGGTTCTGCCATCGGAGGAAGTCACCTCCGAGCAGATCGAAGACACGATGGCCATGCTTTCGGACATGGGTATCAATGTCATCGAGGACGAAGACGTCGATGAGCCCCAGGGCGGCGAGGACGACGCCGAAGAGGATGGCGAGAGCGAAGGCGGCGAACTTGCCCCGACCGCTGGCACGGCTGTTGCGACCGCCAAGAAGAAAGAGCCGACCGATCGTACTGACGACCCGGTGCGCATGTATCTGCGCGAAATGGGTTCGGTCGAACTTCTGTCGCGCGAAGGCGAAATCGCGATTGCCAAGCGCATCGAGGCCGGTCGCGAGACGATGATTTCGGGTCTCTGTGAGAGCCCGCTGACCTTCCAGGCGCTGATCATCTGGCGCGACGAGCTGAACGAAGGCACGACACTTCTGCGCGAGATCATCGATCTCGAAACCACCTATTCCGGCCCGGAAGCCAAGGCTGCCCCGCAGTTCCAGTCTCCTGAAAAGATCGAGGCCGACCGCAAGGCGGCTGAAGAGAAGGAAAAGGAACGCGCGAAGCGCCGTCCGCAGTCTGCTGCCTCCGGCGATGACGACGACATCACGGCCATCGGCGGCGAAGGCATGCCGCCGGAAGAAGAGGAAGAAGACGAGGACGAATCGAACCTGTCGCTGGCCGCGATGGAATCCGAACTGCGCCCGCAGGTCATGGAGACCCTCGACCTCATCGCCGACACCTACAAGAAGCTGCGCAAGCTGCAGGACCAGCAGGTGGAGGCACGTCTCGCCTGTGCCGGCACGCTGTCGTCTGGCCAGGAGCGTCGCTACAAGGAGCTGAAGGATCAGCTCGTGACGGCGGTCAAGTCGCTGTCGCTCAACCAGAACCGTATCGACAGCCTCGTCGAGCAGCTTTACGACATCTCCAAGCGTCTGATGCAGAACGAAGGGCGTCTGTTGCGCCTCGCCGAAAGCTATGGCGTCAAGCGTGACTCGTTCCTCGAACAGTACCAGGGCGCCGAACTTGATCCGAACTGGATGAAGTCCATCGCCAATCTCTCCGCCCGTGGCTGGAAGGATTTTGCCCGCGAGGAAAACCAGACGATCCGCGACATCAGGGGCGAGATCCAGAATCTGGCGACCGAAACCGGTATCTCGATCGCCGAATTCCGCCGCATCGTGTCGATGGTCCAGAAGGGCGAACGCGAAGCGCGTATCGCCAAGAAGGAAATGGTCGAGGCGAACCTGCGTCTCGTCATCTCGATCGCCAAGAAGTACACGAACCGCGGCCTGCAGTTCCTCGACCTCATCCAGGAAGGCAATATCGGCCTGATGAAGGCGGTCGATAAGTTCGAGTATCGTCGCGGTTACAAGTTCTCGACCTATGCGACCTGGTGGATCCGTCAGGCGATCACCCGCTCGATCGCCGACCAGGCCCGCACGATCCGTATTCCGGTGCATATGATCGAGACGATCAACAAGATCGTTCGTACCTCGCGCCAGATGCTGCACGAGATCGGTCGTGAGCCGACGCCGGAAGAACTGGCCGAAAAGCTCGCCATGCCGCTCGAAAAGGTCCGCAAGGTCCTGAAGATCGCTAAGGAACCGATCTCGCTCGAAACCCCCGTGGGCGACGAAGAGGATTCGCATCTCGGCGATTTCATCGAGGACAAGAACGCGCTTCTGCCGATCGATGCCGCCATTCAGGCGAACCTGCGCGAGACGACGACCCGTGTTCTCGCCTCGCTCACGCCGCGTGAGGAGCGCGTGCTGCGCATGCGCTTCGGCATCGGCATGAACACCGACCACACGCTCGAAGAAGTCGGCCAGCAGTTCTCGGTTACCCGCGAACGTATCCGTCAGATCGAGGCGAAGGCGCTGCGCAAGCTGAAGCATCCGAGCCGTTCGAGGAAGCTGCGGAGCTTCCTGGATAGCTGATCAGGAACTCGACCTTTGACATCAGAACCCGTCGGAGTGATCTGGCGGGTTTTTTGTTTTTTGCAGATCGTCATGATCGGGTGGGCCATCGTGTTGCTCCCGATCGTCGTGGAAGACTGGCATTGTCGTCATCACAACCTATCTGCGGCACCAGAAAAGGATTGCAGACGGTGTGGTCAGCGTTGGGATTGGATTGCCGCCTCCCTTTTTGCCGCAATCGTCGTTATGGATCACTGCATGACGGATACGAGGAAGACAGGCTGGCGGCATCTCGGCGGAGGGATGGCTGTTTCCCTGCTACTGCATGCGCTTGCGGTGGCTGTCTTTCTGTTGAGTTTCGACAGCCCGGTCAATCTTGCCGAAGAGGAAGAAGCCGTTGAGGTGACGCTGGTTGCGCCGCCCGAACAGCCCGAACCGGAGCCGACCCCCGAAGAGCCCGAGGCGGAAGCGGCAGAACCGGAGACACCGGAGCCGCCGCCTGCGCCGCAGCCCGAGGTCGCGCCGCAGCCAGAACCGGAACCTGCGGCGCAACCACCTGTCCCTGAGCCTGATGTGCCGGAGCCAGAGGTGCCGGATGCAGCGCAGGTTCCCATTCCCGTTCTGAGGCCGGTGGTGCGATTTGGCGAGCGTGACAGCGGGCCGGAACTTTCGCGGGGCACTGAGGTCGAAGCCGAGGCTGCCGAGGAGGCGCCCGCGGCAGAGGATGAGGAGACCGCAGAAGCCACGCCGACTGTCGCCCAGCCGGAGATCGCCTTGCCCGAGGCGCCGCCTGCCGAGACGACGGCCGCTGAATCGACTGAAACAACGAGCGAGACCAGCGGTGAGGCGGAAGCGTCAGCCGACGAGCAGCCTTTGGATCGTCCTTCGGAAGCCGCACTCACGGAGGCGAAGCTTGAGCCGCGCGAGGTCACGGAACTCTTCTCGTCGGCCATATCTGGCGATCAGGCTGCCATGACGGCCATGGCGGGGCTGACGCGGCAGGAGCGCGGCGACCAGCTCTGCGGCACTGAACTCAGCCAGCAGTTGCGCAACGGCACGCCTGCCTATGTACCATATTTTCTGCCGATATTGCGTCTGGGGGAGGGCAATGTGGTGGATGTCCCGCTTGCCGCCTTCCGTGAGATCAACGGCGCCTGGATCAACATTGGAGTCCGCTGCGAGGTCGATGATGACGCAACGCAGGTGGTGCGCTTCTCCCTGTCTGTTGGAAAGGCCGTTCCGCGGTCGGAGTGGGCCGGGCGCGGCTTTCCCGACACCTGACTCCTTGGGCACTATCCCAGCGCCCTGCGAATCACCGCCATGAAGACCCGTGCACCGATGTCGGTCAGGTCGTCGGGATAGTCGTAATCGGGATTGTGCAGGGCCGGGTGATGTTCCCCTGCGCCGAGGAAGAACATGGCCGAGGGGCAAATGGTGCGCAGGCGACCGAAATCTTCCGAGGCCCGCATCGGCAGATTGCCTTCGTTGAAAGCCACTTTCTCGGCCGCCAGCGCTGCCTCCAGATGGGTGACGGCTTCCGGCGCATTCTCGCAGTGGAAGAATATGTCGTGATAGCTAATGGCGTGTTCAAGGCCTGTCCCCCGGACCGCCTGACCCACCATTGCTTCCGCCTTCTCGCAAAGCTCGGCCATACTGTCATCGATCAGGGTGCGCAGTGTCACCCAGATCTCGGCGTCGCCGGGGGCGATGCCGAATGCCTGTTCGCCGAGAACCGCATGCGTGACGGTCGCGAGCGTGAAGTCCGTGGCCGGCGGGGCGCCGTGGGAGAGGGCGGTCAATACCGGCATCAGTCGGGAAATCGTCGCCATGGGCGAGAGGCCGGTTTCCGGTTGGGAGGCATGAGCCGTCTTGCCTGACAGCCTGATCTTCATGCCACGCGAGGCGCAATTGACCGGCCCGGTCTTCAGCGCGACCGTGCCGAAGGCGAGGCCCGGCAGATTATGGAGCGAATAGGCAAAATCGGGGCGGATCTCATTGAAGCGCGGATCGGCCAGCACGGCTGCGGCGCCACTGCCGTCTTCCTCGGCCGGCTGCCAGAGCAGCACCGCACGCCCCCGCGCGATGGGTGCGCGCGACAAGCCGGTGGCCAGTGCGAGAAGAATGGTCGAGTGACCGTCATGGCCGCAAAGGTGACCCTTGCCGGTGACGGTCGAGCGATGGGCGGCTTGCGATTTTTCCTCGATCGGCAGGGCATCGAGCTCGGCGCGGAAGAGCAGGCAAGGTCCCGGCGCTTCCCCTTCGAACACTGCAGCCACGCCGTGGCCGCCAAGGTCGGTGAGGATCATCGATGGCGCAAGCGGGTGGAGCGCCTCGACTACACGGCGGGCCGTATCCTTTTCCTCTCCCGACACTTCCGGATGACGGTGCAAGTTCCGGCGAAAGGCTGTGAGTTCGACCATGTCGTGATCGGTCAGGAACATCGGCATCTCCTCATCATCGGCTACTCCGTCACTACAACAGGGCCGTGACCAGATGAAGTGCCGGGGCTCGCTCATTTCAGCAGATTGATCGCAATCGCTGCCATGACCAGAGCGATGATGCCGTCAAGAATGCGCCAGGCGACTGGCCTTGCAAACAACGGTGCCAGCAGTCGTGCTCCATAGCCGAGGCTGAAGAAGAAGACGAAGGAGGCTATCATGGCGCCCAGCGCGAAGGCGGTTTCGTAACCGGCATAGCGGGTCGAAATCGAGCCCAGAAGCACCACGGTATCCAGGTAGACATGCGGGTTCAGCCAGGTAAAGGCGATGCAGGTGAGGAGGGCGGTACGCAGGCTTGTGGCCGAGGTCTCGCCGGCACGCAGGCTGTTGCCACCCGCCCAGGCGGAATAGAGGCTGCGCAGGGCATACACGATCAGGAAGGCCGCGCCGCCAAAGCGCATGACGGGTTCCAGCCAATCCAGACGCGACAGGACCGTTGCAAAGCCGGCGACGCCGAGGGCAATCAGGACGGCGTCCGAGATTGCGCAGGTCAGCACCAGTGGCAGCACATGCTCGCGTCTGAGGCCTTGGCGCAGGATAAAGGCGTTCTGTGCCCCGATCGCGACGATCAGGCTCAGTCCGAGAAGAAAACCGGCGGTGGCGGCAACGAGCATGACAAACTCCTGTGGAACGCCGCTTTGACTAAGCGCCCCGGCCCATTAGGAAAGATAATAGATTTAATCGAACATAAGGATTCCTAATGTTTGATCCAGCGCAGCTTGCTGCTCTGTCGGCGGTGCTCCGAACCGGAAGCTTCGAGCGCGCCGCCCAGATTCTGCATGTCACGCAGTCGGCTATTTCCCAGCGGGTGCGGCAACTCGAGGAACAGGCCGGGACCTCTCTCGTCATCCGGTCGCAGCCCTGCCGGGCGACGGACGCCGGGGAGCGACTTTTCCGCCATGCCGAGGAATTGCAGTTGCTGGCACAGGGGGTTCGCCGCGATCTCGGCCTCGCCGTCCCAGGCGCGGGTGAGGTGCGGGGCTGGCCGACCCTGCGGCTTGCGGTCAATGCCGATAGTCTGGCCACCTGGTTTTTCCCGGCGATGGCCGAGGTCGAGACGGTGCTGTTCGATCTCGTGATCGACGACCAGGACCATAGTGCCGACTGGCTGCAGCGCGGCGAGGTACGGGCGGCGATCAGCGGGTCGCCAAAGCCGGTGCAGGGTTGCGACTGCCGCCCGCTCGGCGCCTTGCGTTATCTTGCAACCGCGAGCCCTTCCTTCGTGGAGCGATGGTTCGGTGCGGAGGGATTAACAGTACAGCGGATTTCAGAGGCGCCTGTGATCACCTTCAACGCCAAGGATCGTTTGCAGACGCGCTGGGCTGAACAGGCGCTGGGTATCGCATCCATGGGGCCTTCCCACTGGCTGCCGTCGAGCCATGCGTTCGTGGATGCCGCGATCGCGGGACTGGGCTGGGGCATGAATCCCGAGGCACTCGCCGCCAAGGCAATTGCCGATGGGCGATTGCAGGAGCTGATCCCCGGGCAGCCGCTCGATGTGCCACTCTACTGGCATGTCAGCCGCACCGTGGCGGGAGCGCTGAAGCCATTGACCGCCGCGGTTCAAAGTGCCGCGAGCGCCGTGCTGCGGCCGATCGGCTGAGGTTGCGGCCGCCGCCCGCCTTTGCCGCTGGCCGGCCAAAGACTATCTTCGGCACAGAGAAGGAGATACCCATGTCGCTCGAAACCCAGACGCTTGGCGTGATCGACGCCTTCAATCGCCACGATTTCGACGCCTTGCTCGCGCTGTTTGAGAAGGAGGCTGTTCTCGATCTGCCCGACGGGATCCGGGTGATTGGCAAGGCGTCGTTTCGCGATACGCTGGCTGCCTATGTCCTGCGCCATGACCTCACGCTCGCCGACCAGGTCATCATGACCGATGGCGCAGGTTTTCGAGTTGCGGCCGAATGCACGCTGAATGGTCGGGATCGCCGCCATGTCGATACGGATCAGACAGGAGACATCGTTTCCTATGCGCTGCCGGCAGTGCTGATCCTGGAGCGGGAAGGCGATCTCTTCAGCCGGCTCAGCCTCTATGCCGGGACACGGCCCTGATACGCCCTCATGCGGAGGCGAGATAGGCTTCCAGCACCGTCACGATCATCGCATGGTCCTCCTCCGACTTGAGGCCGGAGACCGTGATGGCGGCAACGACCCCCGCTCCGCTCACGCGTACGGGGAAACTGCCGCCATGATCGGCGTATTCCAGGGGATCCAGCCCGATTTCGGGGGAGACGCTGCGGCCACGGGCGCGGTTGAGTTCTCCAACCCGCAGCGATGCCTTGTGCATACGCAGCGTGACATTGCTCTTGCGGCGTGCCCAATGGTCGTTGTCCGGGGATGCCCCGGGCAGTGCGGCATGGAAGAGGGTGCGGTCATTGGTGCGGATGTCGATGACAACAGGTGCCTTTTGGGATAGTGCGAGATCCACAAGCCGACGGCCAACCTCAAGCGCGGTCATCTCGTCGAAGCGCTTGAAAACGAGTTCACTTTCCTGCTTCTCGATGGTTTCTATCAGGCTCATCGGTCGTTCGTCCTCCCTGTTTGCGCGGGAGACTACTCAGGCGGATCGACGCTGGCTAGGGGTAGGACGTGGTTTCCCCGGTGAGAGATGAGGTCTGATCCATGGCGCTGTTGCAGCTGGCAATTTCCACCCGAGGGCAGGGGCTCTACGAATTCACCGAGGCGGCGCGCGACTTTTTGCGCGACAGCGGTGCACCGGAAGGGGTGATGACCGTCTTCGTGCGCCATACCTCCTGTTCGCTGCTAATCCAGGAGAATGCAGATCCGTCTGTCCAGGTGGATCTGATGGCCTTCTTTCGTCGGCTGGTGCCGCCGACCACGGATCCCGCCATGAACTACATCAGCCATCGCGACGAGGGGCCGGACGACATGCCTGCGCATATCAAGGCAGCCCTTCTTCCGGTGTCGCTTTCCATCCCTCACGCCGGCGGGCGGCTGCTGCTCGGTACCTGGCAAGGGCTCTATCTCTTCGAGCACCGCGATAGCCCGCATCGCCGCGAGGTGGTGTTGCATCTCTGAGCCCGTGTCATCGACGTCTTTGACAAGGTGAACACTTGCTGAATGCGGGCTTCGGACTGTGTTCAGCCGCGCCCGCCTAATCTCTCCTCAATCGCTCGCAACGGCGGGATGGCAACGACGGCGCCGAGATGCGTCGGATCAAGGAGAGAGAAAATGATCGGCAAGCTTCGCAAATTCGGTCTCGCAGCCCTCGTCTCGGTCATGGCGACGACGGGTCTCGCCACCACGGCGTCCGCCGACAGCTTCGGCTGGGGCGTCTATATCGAAGGTCCGCGCCATGGCGGTCCTGGCTGGGATCGACCCGGTCATCGCCCGGGCTGGGACCGTCCCGGCTGGGATCGTCCGCACCGCGGCGAGTGCCGTCCGCATCATGCCGTGGAAAAGGCCCGCTGGAACGGTCTGCGTCGGGCCTTTGTCGCCGACGTGACGCCGCGCCGGGTGGTGGTCGCCGGCATCCGTCACGGGGGGCGCGACCGGATGGTCTTTGCCAATGTGCGTGGCTGCCCGGTCATCCGCTATTGACGCAAACGGCAGCGGAGCCGACTGGCCTTGGCTCGAACGCCGTAGCCTTGCCCGCCCGCCGCCCGGGCCATGCAGCACAGGGCCAGACAAGACCCCGGCTGCATGGCCCTTCCTTTTTCGTATCGGCCGGTCATGATGCCTTGAAGGCGCCGGAATCGATCCCCATATGCCGATCAACCCGCTGGTCCGGGCCCCTCTGGCAAGAGCCTCCGGCGCTCCTGCGATGTCGGACCGTTTCGACACCGTTGCCGGTTCAAGGACCAGTTCATGCTACGCCACAATTCCGTTCTCTTAGGCCCCGGCCGCTTTCCCGCGGTTGATTACGCCGGCTTGCAGGCCGGCTGCCCGAAGCCGCGCGCCCAGACTTCGCGGGCTTTCGTTTCATCCTCGCATCGCCAGGAGACGATCCGATGATCAGCGAATGGATCGCATCGCTGTTCGCCGCGCTTGTCATCGACCCGCTCCAGGCCGACATCCAGCAGCGCCTCGAGGAGATGAAGGCACCGGTTGAGATTGTGACACAGGCCGGAGACTGCCTTCGCACGACTGGGCCGCAGCTGATCGAGCGGGCAACAGGTGATCTCTGGTGGGCCGGGACGACGGTGGTCTATGTTGCTACGGGTCTGACGAGCCCGGCCGAGCTTCTCGATGCCGGCAACCCCGCCTGCGCGCCCATCGCCAGCTATCTCACATCCGCCGAAGCGGAAGCCTGATCATGATCGAGGAGGAAGATCGTCCCATGCCGCTTGCTGTCGTCAATGCCACAGCCCTTTCCGCCCACCCGCATGAAGAGGAGGGGCTCGGCAGCATCCGTGCCCGTCGCAATCTGCTCGCCGGCTATTGGGCCGGATCCCTGATCGGCTTCGCTGGTGACGATCTCGGGCGGTATGCCCGGGATCTGCATGCCGTCGATCACGTGGTGAGCGGTGATGGCGACGTGATCGCCCGGCTTTCACGCGATCTGGCAACCGCCGGCCACAGCTTCACGCGCGCCGACATCGAGGCAGCGCTGCGCCGCTTCCACGCCCAGGCTCTGAGAGACACCGGCTGTACCGAATAAGGGCTTTTCGGAGAAGGTGACGTCGTGCCTTCTCCGGAGGCTTCCGGCGAGCTTCGTTGAAATGGCTCAACCGAATATCTTCGTATACTTAATTTCAATCGTTTGTGCGGCATAGCTATTTCAGTCGCCGCATCGTGATGCGGTCGTGTGATCGACGTCGCGTGGACCATCATGATCCTCCGCCGTTGTCTGGAGGAACCACGCTTGTCCGCCCTGTCCCGCCTCTCATTCCGGAAGTCGTTGACGCTTCTGGCCCTCGTGCCATTGTGTGCCGTGCTCGGTCTCGGCGCCATGATCGGCATCAATGCTTATGGTGACTACCGAAAGCTGCAGGAAGCCCAGGTGCTTGCCGATCTCGCTCATGCAGGCGGCGAGCTGATGGTGCTCATGCCGCTGGAAACCGGGCCCAACAAGGCCGAGATCCGCACGCGCGCTGACGCGACCTATGCTCGGACGATCGAGACGCTGAACGCGCTTGAGGCGCTCGGCTACAACGATCCGATTACCAAGAAGCTGCGCGGTGATCTGGAGGCGACCTATGCCCGGATGCCGGAGTATCGCCAGAAGCTCGACGCTGGCGACAAGGATCCCATCCTGCCTCTGCGTTATGCCCAGCCGACGGCTTCTGCCGCCCTCGCGCTCACCCTGCGCAGCGCCAACCTGACCGACAATGTCGAACTCTCGTCCAACATCCGCGGCCATCAGGCCCTGATGAAGGTGAACGAGGGCTATCTGGCGATCAACCGGATGGGACAATTCTACATCAGCAATGGCGGCTTCGGAAAACCCGAGGTGTTCCGCTTCTCGTCGCTCGTCAACCAGATCCGATCCTTCGATGGTCCGTTCCGCGAACATGCGCGACCGGAGATCGTGGCGCGCTACGACGCCTTCTTCGATACGCCGGATGGCAAGGTCGTCGCCGATCTCATCAAGCGCATGGAGAGCCTGGAGGATTATGCCGGCCCGGCCGAAGGGCTGCAGCAGTGGATCGACGTAATGACCAAGCGTCGTGAATATGTCACGGCGATCATCCAGGACAATGCCGCCTATCTGCTCTCGTCAATCGACAGTCGGGTCGCCGAGGCACGCCAGCACCTTCTGACCGTTCTTGGAACCCTGGCGCTGTTCGTGGTCGCCGTGATCGGCGTCGCCATGGCTGTCAGCCGGACGTTGGCCGCATCGATCCGCCGGGTGGGGGCCTCGATGGTCGATCTCGCGCGCGGCGAAACCCAGAATTCCATTCCGTTTACCGATCGCTCTGACGAGATCGGTGAAATGGCCCGCTCGGTCGAGGTGTTCCGGGAGGCGGCGATCCGCAATGCCGAGCTCGAAGCAGAAGCGTCCCAGAACCGCGTCCGCGCCGAGCGCGAGCGGGCGGAGATGCAGGCGCGCGCCGAAGCGGATGCGGAGGAGCGCCTGACACGCGCCACGGGAACGCTTGCGGCCGGCCTCAAGCGCCTGGCCTCGGGCGACATGATGTGCGAGATCGAGGAGCAGTTTGCGCCGCAGTTCGAGGCGCTGCGCCACGACTTCAATACGTCGGTGCAGCAGCTTCGCGGCGTGCTCGTTTCGGTTGGCGGCTCGGCGCATGCGGTCTCCGGCGGGTCCGGCGAGATTTCGCATGCCTCTGATGACCTCGCCAAGCGGACCGAGCAGCAGGCGGCTTCGCTGGAGGAGACTGCAGCGGCGCTCGAAGAAATCACCTCGAATGTGACGGCCACCTCGCGGCGGACCGGCGAGGCGCGCGACATTGTCCGCACCACGCGCAGCCGTGCGGAGCAGTCCGGCGTGGTGGTCGGCAATGCCGTGACCGCCATGGAGCGGATCGAGCATGCCTCCAAGCAGATCAGCCAGATCATCGGCGTGATCGACGAAATCGCCTTCCAGACCAACCTTCTGGCGCTGAATGCCGGTGTCGAAGCAGCACGTGCGGGCGAAGCCGGCAAGGGCTTTGCGGTTGTTGCCCAGGAGGTACGCGAGCTTGCGCAGCGTTCGGCGAATGCGGCCAAGGAGATCAAGGCGCTGATCGGCAATTCGGAAGTGGCGGTCAGCGAGGGCGTGAAGCTGGTCAACGAGACCGGCGACGGGCTGACTGCGATCGCCGGCCTCGTGCAGGCGATCAA
>CALSAF010000126.1:0-13738 GCA_943372805.1 Rhizobium sp. Q54 | reverse complement strand
CCGCTTGCGAAGGCTGGCTATCCTGATAAACCGGAATTCCGGCCAACTCGAAGGAAACCGATATGCCGGATCTCTCTACTCTCATGCTTTTTTCCGCAGCCGCCGTCGTTCTCACTGCGACGCCGGGGCCTGACATGTTGCTGATAGCCTCGCGCAGCATCAGCCAGGGGCGTGCTGCAGGCTTTCTCACCTATTTGGGCATCGCGCTCGGCACCTATTGCCATGCCCTTGCCGCAGCCCTGGGTCTGTCACAACTCTTTCTCGCCGTCCCAACCGCCTACGAGGTCGTCCGCTGGGCCGGCTGCGCTTATCTGCTTTACCTCGCCTGGAAGACGCTTCGGTCTGAAGCAACGCATTTTGCCCCGAGCGCCGGCCTCAAGCGCTATTCCCTGCAGCGAGTTCTCGGCGAAGGCCTGGCAACCAACCTTCTCAATCCGAAGATGGCGCTGTTTGTCCTCGCCCTCTTCCCGCAATTCCTCGATCCGGCCAAGGGTTCTCTCACCCTGCAGATCCTCATTCTGGCGACGGTGCTGAACCTGATAGGATTCGTGGTCAACGGAGCGGTGATCCTGCTGAGTGGCCATATCCGTAACCGGATGACCGGGACCGGACTGGGCGGCTTCAGAAAACTCCCCCAATACCTGCTGGCGACCGTCTTTGCCGGCCTTGCCTGCCGTCTCGCCCTTGGAACGAGAAACTGACGGCAAACGATCCGGGCCTGTCGAGAGGCCCGGCATTTCTGAGGCCCGATCGCTCAGGACGACATCAAGCCCTCCGTGAGGAAGGCAGATATGTCCGTCCATAATGGCGAGTTGGGGTTGCCCAACTGATCTCTATAGAAGTCATGCGACTGGTGAGGATAGATCTTCGAGAATGTCGGAACGGCAGCGTTCCAGCTCTCCGCTGGTCGATGCGGATCGAGTTCTCCCCAAAGCGTCATCGTCGGCATGGCCAAAGGAGCGGTTTCAAGACGCAACCGCGTCGAGGAAACGCAAATCAGCGCCTGAAGCCGATGCCGATAGAGCTGGAAGCGTCGATTTGATAAACCATGTGAACAGCATGTTCCAGGCCGTGGCCCTTGAACATATGGTCGTGCAGCCCCTCCCCGCTCAAATCAGGTCGTCCACTGATATCGGCTAGGCGAAGCATATTGTGCGCACGCCCACCAAAATTCGACAGATCTCCAGCCGCTGGAAATCCATGGATATCGCCAATGACAAGGAGATCGTGCATCGGCCTTTGTATCTCAGTCATCGTCCGTCGCCCTGTCTCTCGCTCCCCTTGCCCCTTTGGGTGGGGCGATGCCGGCCAAGGCGAATTCGTGTTCAGCGCGTCACGGCCGAAAGCACGTCGAGAATCGTCTGCTTGCGGTCAAGATTATAGGCGCCAGCCACCGTCAGCTGCTCCCCGATGGTCGAGGTCAGCCGCGCATAATGCTCGGCGGCTGCCAGGTTCCCGGCATGGGCAAAGTTCCGGGCGGTCTCGGCCAGGTAGTCGCCGAGATGTTCGATGAAAAAGCCAAAGGCAACATCGCTGTCCTTGCCCGAGAGCGCATCGGCGATCTTGAACATCATCCGCCGCTGCGCCGGGCCTTGTGAAGCCAGCATCTGCTCGAAGGCCTCGAGAATATCCGCACCACCGTAATTGACCAGTTTCAACGCCCGCGCCACGCTGCCCTTAGCAAGCGTCAGCACCGCCTCGCGCTTCTCCGCCGGGATCGTAAGCCCCAGCTGACCGAGCGCCTGATCCATCGCCCGAGGGGCTAGTTCGTGCAGTCGAAGCGGCAGGCAGCGCGACCGGATGGTCGGCAAGAGCTTGCCCGGCGCATGCGACAGCACCAGGAACATCGCCCGCTTCGGCGGCTCCTCGAGGATCTTCAGGATGGCATTCGCTGCATTGCGGTTGAGATCGTCCGCCGGATCGATGATCACGATCCGCCAGTTGCCGGTCCCCGATGTCTGGCTGAAGAAGTGCCCCGCCTTGCGCACCTCGTCCACGGTAATCGCGGTCCTGACGCGGCCCGTCTTCTCGTCCACCGGTCGCGACAGATGCAACAGATTGTGGCTGGCGCCGGAGGCGAGCTGTCGGCTGACAGGATGATCGGGGTCCGGATCGGAGATCGTCTCCGGTGCGGTCTCAGGCTCAGGATAGCGCAGGACGTGATTGGCGAAACGGAACGCCAGCGTCGCCTTGCCGATGCCTTCCGGGCCCTCGATCAGGATCGCATGGTGACCCTTGCCCGAGCGATAGCTGCGCGCCAGAAAAGCCTCCGCCGCCTCGTGGCCGAACAGCCTGATATTGCTGACTGGCGCGATTGCCCCGTCGAGAAGCCCTGCCCGTTCCATGCTCATCGCCGGGCCGCCTGATCGCCGTCCCGGACAGCACCGGCTTGTCGCGCAATCACCAGCATCACCTCGGAGAAGATGTCCCGTGCAATCCGCTCGACATCATGTGAGGCATCCACCACCCGGCATCGCTCCGGCTCACGAGCGGCAATGTCGAGAAACCCCTGCCGCCGCTTTTCATGCACGTCGAGTTTTTCCTTCTCGAACCTGTCGGGAACGGAGACTGCTGCGCTGCCCCCTGCCCGCCGGCGAGCGCGCTGCAGGCCGACGTCCGCAGGAAGATCCAGCATCAATGTCAGATCCGGCATTGTCGCGCCGATCGACACGCGTTCGAGGGCGGCCATCAATACCGGCTCCAGATTGCCGGTCACTCCCTGGTAGACCCGGGAGGAATCAACGAAGCGATCACACAAAACGATCGCGCCGCGCTGAAGCGCCGGACGGATCACGCAATCCAGATGGTCGGCTCGGGCCGCCGCAAACAGCAGCGCCTCCATGCGCACGCCGAAAGGCTCGGCTGCGCCCGACAGCAGCACATGGCGCAAGGCCTCGGCCCCCGACGATCCGCCAGGTTCGCGTGTCGTCACCACCGTATGCCCGCCCAGACGCAAGCTCTCGGCCAGCAAGCGGATCTGGGTCGACTTGCCAGCCCCCTCGCCTCCCTCGAAAGTCACGAACAATCCGCGTCCGGTGGTCGTCAATGCCTTGCCTACTTCCCGCCAGCGGCGTTCCAGAATGTGCCCCAGGGGCCTGCCTACGGCTCTAACCCAAGATGGCGCGCAGCGAAACCGCGAAGCACTGGAGCATCGCAGATTTTCCGTCAGATCCAGAAGAACAGAAGCTCGATCAGCGCATCCCAGGCCCGTTGCCGCAGAGTCCCGACCTCGACCGCCTCGGCACTCATCAAAGGAACGCTTATCAGTGGCCGCTCACCGGAAAGAATGTTGAGCGTCGCGATCTCACGGTCCGCCGCAACCGGGGGATCGAGCGGCCAGCGGTAGACGATGCGCGCCTGCAACCGTTCGGGATTGTTGATCGGTACATAGACCTCGACCGGTCTTTCGGCCACCAGCGGCACCTTGGATTGCGCGCCACCATAGACGCTCGCCTCGCCGATCACCTCACCTGCCGCAAACAGCCGACGCATTTCAAATCCGTCGAAACCCCAATTAAGCAGACGTACCGCCTCCTCGGTGCGCTCCTTATCGGTCGCAACCCCGCTGAGCCCCAGAAAGAGCCGCCGCCCGTCCCGCTCCATCGAAGCGAGAATGGCAAAACCGCTGCCGTCGGCAAAACCGGTGCCCAGCCCATCCGCCCCGAATGACAAAAGGGGATTGCGGTTGCGCTGGAGGATCTTGTTCCATTCGAACTCCGGCAGGCCGAAGGTCAGGTAGAGTTCGGGGTATGCATCGACAATGTGCCGCGAGAGCTTCACCAGATCATAGAGCGTCGACCTGTTGTCCGGATGTGGCAGGCCGGTGGCATTGCCGAAGCGACTGTCGGCAAGACCGAGTTCGGCGGCGCGCGCATTCATCCGCTCGACAAACTTTGCCTCGGACCCGGCCATGCCCTCGGCAATGATCAGGCAGCCGTCATTGGCCGTCTGCACCGCGATGCCCCTGATCAGGTCCGCCACCGGCACCTGCGACTTGACGGCTGCGAACATGGTGGATGTGCGGGAAGGCGCGCCGCCCGTGCGCCAGGCATATTCGGAGACCGGATAGACCGTGTCCGATCGGATCTCGCCCTTCCTGAGTGCATCGAAGACGATTTCCAGTGTCATGAGTTTGGCGAGCGAGGCGGGGGCGAAACTCTGCCTCTCGTTCTTGGCGAGCAATACCGTGCCTGTCGCGGCCTCGATCAGATAGGCCTGGGCCGCCTTGGTATCGATGGGTTGCGGCGGCGGAACAGCCTGCGCATGGACCACCGCGCGGGGGTAGACTGAAGGCAGCAGGACAGCCAGAAGCACAAGAAGGGCAAGGAGACGACGCATGTTCACACTTCGGCTGGGAACGCTCTTCGACACGGCGACCGGCTGTCCGGTCCGGCCGCTGGCCGGATCAGAGCCCGTTTGAGAGCCTGATGCCGCCGCTTGCGACCGAGGAGAGAATCGAGCGCTCGGTGAGACCGTCATTGCGCACGAGAATCGCCTCGAAGGCAAGCGCGCCGGTTTCAGACGGCTCTTCCGTGAAGGCCGCCGCATAGCCAGACCCATCATAGCCGTCAATGTGATGCGGGCGGGCCATGGGGAACGGGCCGACCTCAGGAAGCGCCGCAAAGCTCTCGACCTGGAGCGTCGCACCCCTCTCGCCTGAGCCCTGCATCAGAAGCTGGGCATCAAGGGTCTGCTGCGCGGCGCTGCCGCTCGGCGTCGGGCCGGCAAGCGCGGTCTGGTAGCCGGGCTCCACCGTTGGACGCATCGGCGGCACGGCCACATCGTTCGACGCCACCATCACGCCAGAGGCGATCTGCCCACCAGGATCGATGACCGGACCGCGTTCACCCTTGCGGATGTAGGAGGCCATCAGATAGGGTATGTCGTGCCCGTCCATCCGCGCAGGACCGATATACTGGACCCGCACCTCGCCGGTACCGCTGTGCTTCATGTCGAGCATGTCGGCAGTCTTGCGCGACAGGTCGATGATGCGGCCCTTGTGGAAGGGGCCGCGATCGTTGATCCGCACGATGACCGAGCTTCCGGTGTTGAGATTGGTCACGCGTGCATAACTCGGCAGCGGCAACGTCGGATGGGCGGCCGACAGGTGTTCCTTGTCGTAGAGTTCGCCATTCGCCGTCATGCGGCCATGGAAAGCATCGCCATACCACGATGCCACGCCAACCTTGTCATATTCGGGGTTTTCCTTCGGGACAAAGGTCTTGCCCTTGACCATATAGGGCTTGCCGACCATGTAGCGCCCGCCGCCTTTCGGCACGGGACCGCTCGCCACCACCCGGGGGCTCGCCTTCACGCCGTAGATCGATTCGGCGAAGTACTCTTTTGACCGCTTCGGCTTGTCGGCCGTCTCCTTGGTGGTCGAACAGGAAGCCGTGAAGGCGCAGAGGAGCGCAAGGCTCAGCCACTTCACGGAATTGGCCACAAGGCCGCGCGTCGAAACCTGCATATGTCCCACTTCAGATCACGGACGCACATCATCTGCGTCCTATCTGCGAGGCCCCCATGCCCCGCGTCACTTGCGCGCAATGAAGCCCGTGCAAAAATGGCCAAAATGGGAAAAGTCACAATTTGCACGACCTCGAACGAGGGATACCCGCAATCATGGTTAATCAACGGTAAGCGCCAATATCTCACCGCAACCAGCCGGACCCGCTGCGCAAGATGGCAGGAGAACAACAGCTCACACCGTGTCTGCCCCTCCATAATCACCCTTGCCAAGTCTCACGGCTTTGCGCATAACGCGATCGTCCGGATGGGTGTCCGAGTGGTTTAAGGAACCGGTCTTGAAAACCGGCGTGCGGGAGACCGTACCGTGGGTTCGAATCCCACCCCATCCGCCATTAAACCTGTTAAAATACTGAATTCATTGGATTTTCTTTTGGGATTGTCGTTCTGGCCCGCCATGCAGCCCGCCACGTACAACTGACGCCAAACCGACGCCGAAACCTGTGGATAACGGGGCAGACTCAGCATTGCCAAATGCGATGACATTCGATTACACTGGACTGGTATAGAAATAGAACCTTTGCGCAAGACGTGCTCGGTCCTGGAAAGGGTCCCTCATGTCTGAATTGAAGCAAACTGATCTATTCTCTCCCGCGCTCCGCTCTTCCACCGATCTTCTCGCATCTTGTTCACCTTGCGAGGAAGTGCGGACTGAGATGACGGCATCTTCGGCTGAGCCACTAGTTGGAACGCACGAAGCAAGATCTTCAACAAAACCTGCCCGCGCATTGAAGCCCGACATAAAGGGCGGAGCTGAAGACGAGCGATTCCTGTCGGTTCAGGACGTTGCGTCCCGATATGCGGTAAGTGTCGCCACCATTTGGCGCCACACCAAGGAAAACCCGGCATTCCCGAAGCCGCTGAAGATCCTCAACGGATCAACGCGATGGCGACTGAGCGAAATCTCGGCCTACGAAGCCGCTAGAGAGGGGGCGGCCCGATGACAAGATCCCGCCCTTCCACCGGAAAGCCACGCAACGCACGGCGCACGAGAAGCGCAAGGCAAAACTGGCTCTACACTGCCGATGATTTAATTCGGCATTACGGTATTTGCCGAAATACCGTCGGAAACTGGGTCGCTGCCGGCCTTCGCTACATCGCAAGCGAACCGCGGCTGTTTCTTGGCGAGGATCTCAACGCGTTCCATGCCGAATGCCGTCAACGGAGACTGCGACCGCTGGGTCCCTTCGAGGTGTATTGCGTGTCGTGCAAGCTTACCCACTCTTTCCTGGAGGAACAGGTCGAAGTCGGCCCAGTTAGGCCAACGGGGAACTACAGGGTGACCCTTGTCTGCCCCACCGGTGGTAAACGAGCAAATCGGTATCTTTCATCAGCCGAACTGAGCCACTTTCAGGACGTTCGGAAACACAATTCAAGACCGGAGACTCCAGACGATCCGAGTGAATCCTGAACTTTCGACGCCCAAAACCACATTCATATCCGGCAGGATAGGTGATGAACGGAGGCCGGAAGTTAGGAGCTAAGGGAGCGGAAACAGGTGGCGCACTTGCCTGTCTCGCTGCTCTGTCAACAAAAGCATGAAAGACAGCCAGTTCTCATTCCTCCGTCATCGCCCGCGCCAGTTGGTCCGACAAGGGCTTCAGAAGATAGGACATCGCCGTCCGGTCGCCTGTCTTGACGAACACCTCGACCGGCATCCCCGAGAGCAGGGTCAGTTTCCCGAGCTTCGCCATCTCTTCCGCCGGGATCCGGGTGCGGATCGAATACCAGGCCTCGCCTGTCTGCGGATTGGTGACGAGGTCGGCCGCGACCGTTTCCACTTTGGCGAAGACTTCAGGCGTGGTGCGCTGGTTGAAGGCGGAAAAGCGTAAAACCGCATCCTGGCCCGGATGAAGCTGGTCGATATCTGCAGGCATAATGCGCGCTTCGACGACAAGGCTGTCGTTGATCGGAACGATCTGCATGACAGTCTCGCCAGGTGCAATCACGCCGCCGATCGTGTGAACGGCCAGTTCATGCACGATCCCCTCCTGGGGGGCGCGAATCTCGACGCGTTTCAGCTCATCCTCGGCCGTGACCTGCTGCTCCTCGAGCTCGGCGAGCTTGTTGTCGACGTCGCGGAGTTCGGTGACGATTTCGGTCCGGCGATCCTGGTCCAGCTGGAGGATCTGCAACTCGGTTTCCGTAATTCGCGCCCCTGCCCGGGCGATCTCGGCGATCAGTTGTCCGCGCTCGCCATCGAGCTGCGCCCTCAGCCGCTCCAGCTCGGCAAGCCGGTTGAACTGGATGAGCTGCTGGCCACTCAGGCTCCGCACCCGCACGAGCTCCTGTTCGACCCAGGACAGTTCCTGCTCCTTCGCCCTCAGCCGGACGGTCAGCCCATCGGTTTCCTGCCCGATCTGACCGATCCGCTGCCGCAGCTGGCTCTGCTGGCTCTGAAGCGTCTGGCGACGGGCCGCAAACAGCGCCTGCTCGGCGCGGACGTAGCTTTGACCATCCTCCGTTTTGTCGAGACCGGCCTCATCGGACGTCGCCATCACCGCCAATCCGTCACGCTCTGCCACGAGCCGTAGGCGCCGCGCGGTGAGTTGATCGATCTGTTTGGTGACGATGGCAAGATTGGCACGCGTGATCGTGTCGTCCATCCGGATCAGCAGGTCACCTTGCGCAACTCGGGTTCCGTTGCGGACGAGGATCTCGCCGACGATCCCGCCGGCCCGGTGCTGGATCTTCTTGACGTTGCCATCCACCACCACCACGCCATGACCGATGACAGCACCAGACAGCTTCGCCGTCGCGGCCCAGCCCCCGAAGGCGATCACCAGCACCAACATGGTCACGAAGGCAAGAAGTGAATAGTTGCGGATCGAACGCGCAATCGGCGTCATGTTTTGCCTGTCGGTCATTTCTCGGCCACCGCCCGCATGGTTGTCTTGCGCAACACCTCGTCACGCGGCCCGAAGGTGACCATCGCGCCCTGCGCCACCACCAGAACCTGATCGACCGCCGCAAGCGCACTCGGCCGGTGCGCGATCACGATGACGATTGAACCCGCTTGCCGCAGTGCCAGCATGGCGTTTGTCAGCGCTGTCTCGCCTTCCGCATCAAGGCTGGCATTCGGCTCGTCAAGCACGATCAGGAACGGCTTGCCGAACAGCGCGCGCGCAAGCCCGACCCGCTGCCGCTGGCCGGCCGAGAGGACGGCGCCACTCGCTCCAATCCGCGTGTCGTAACCATCCGGCATCGACAGGATCAAATCATGCACACCGGCAAGTCTGGCCGCATCGATGATCTGCTGCGGCTGGGCATCAGCAGAAAAGCGGCAGATGTTCTCGGCAATCGTCCCGTCAAACAGTTCGACGCCCTGCGGAAGATAGCCGATGGAAGGCCCCAGCGCCTCCGGATCCCATTGGTCGAGTTCCGCGCCATCCAGCCGGACGCTGCCCCTCGCTGGCGGCCAGATGCCGACAAGAGCCCGCGCCAGCGAAGATTTTCCCGAACCGCTGGGTCCGATGATCCCCACACCTTGGCCCGAGCTCACACTAAAGCTAATGTCGCGTATGGTCGGCGTGTTAGCGCCAGGTGCTACCACGGTCAGTCCTGCAGCAACAAACGAAGTTCCGGGCTTCGGCAGCGCCATGCGCGGGATATCCTCGCGGAACTGTTCGAGAAGCTTGTAAAGTCGGTCTCGCGCCTGTCTCGCATTGATGAAACCACGCCATTGGCCGATCGCCTGTTCGATCGGCGCCAATGCGCGTGCGGTCAGGATCGAGGCTGCGATCATGGCGCCAGGAGAGGCCATCCCGTTTATGGCAAGCCAGGCACCGAGGGCCAGCACGGCGGACTGAAGCGCCAGCCGAAAGATCTTGGATGTGGTCGAGAAGCTGCTGGTCGCATCGCCCGTTCGCTGCTGTTCCGCCAGATACTCCGCATTCGCGCCACGCCATCGGGTGGTATAGGCGCCGCGCATGCCCATGGCCTGCAGGGCCTCGGCATTGCGCCGCCCGGCCTCCAGAAACTCCGCCCGGGCCGCTGAAAACTGCGCGATGCGCCGCATGGGATCGCGCAAGAGGAACTCGCTGGTGATCGTCAGCACAATCAGGACAACTGCGCCGGCAATCGCGAGCCAACCCAGAAGCGGATGAAAGAGGAAGAGAATGGCGACATAAAGCGGAAGCCAGGGCATGTCGCAGATGGCGACCGGTCCGGGTCCACCCATGAACTGCCGGATCTGTTCGAGATCCCGGATCGGCTGCGACACCGCTTCTTTGCGCGACATCCTGAGCGGCAGCACCATCACCGCCCGGAAGGTCGCATCGCCGAGATCCTCCTCAATCCACTGCCCAACGCGCGTCAGGATCCGGGATCGTAACAGTTCCAGCACGCCCAGAAAGAGATAGAGACCGACGGCCAGCAGCGACAGCGCCACCAGCGTTGGCACACTACGGCTTGCCAGCACCCGGTCATAGACCTGCATCATGAACAGCGGACCGGTGAGCATCAGCACGTTGGTGACGGCACTCACCGCCGCTACCGTAAAAAAAGTCGACCGCACCTGCTGCAGAGCAGCGGCGACCAATGGTCGCCGCTGCTCTGTCTTTGAAGAGTACATCGACATTCAGGTCACGCCACGAACCGGAAGTCGTCCTGATGTAGCGATGTCATCGCGACATCTCTCAGAGTGATACTGTTGTCAGCATCATAGGTGATGACCGTATCGCTGCCTACTTGTGCAGCAGATGCAAGAACTGCCTCAAAGTCGATGAACAGCCCGCCGGCGAACTCGATCACGTCGTCCGACGACGCTCCGGCCTGGAAGTCGGAGACGGCATCTACACCGAAGTATGGACGAAAAACGATCGTGTCATTGCCAGGACCAGTGCTGATGATGTCGTCGCCCAAACCACCATCAATCATATCATTGCCTTCAGCACCCACGATGACATCCGCCCCTGCCTTTCCGTCGATGACATCGGCACCATTGAAGCCTTCGATCAGATCATCGCCTTCGGTAGAGATTGCGTTGAGAACAAGCGCCTGAATGTCGCTAGTCGACCAGATCACATCATCAGCAAACACGATGGTGTCGATACCAGCATGGTCACCCTCTGCAAAAGCCCCCACGATTACGATGGATCCGGCGTCACCGACGTTGAAGCTGCTTTCCGGAATCTGAAGCCTGAGATCAGCGCCAAGACGCTCCACTCGCACCTCGGAGGAGTTGACATCCCGCAGGATCAGTTGATCGGCAATCCCTGCTGCAGGATCTTCGATGATCCGATCGTTTCCGTCCCCTCTTGAGTAGAGATAAGTGTCGTCACCGACGGAGCCCCCGAGCTCATCGTCGCCCGCACCACCCTCAAGCATATCGTTTCCAGCACCGCTTGTCAGAAGATTATCCCCGGAGTTGCCGATCAGAGTGGCTGCAGCGGAACCGTTGTAGGTCAGCCGCTCAATTCCGGTCATCCCTGCGATGGAATAGCTGGCGACCGAAGTGATAATGGTATCGAGCCCGGATGAAGCGGCCTCGTTGACGACGACACCCTGATCGCCGATCAGGTATGTATCATCTCCCACTCCACCCTCCAGCACGTGACCAGCTGTGGCCGAAGCGAGAATGTCGTTGAATGCGGTCCCGATCAGCCGCTCGATGCTGGTTAGACTGTCGCCAGAAGCATGGCCTCCCGAGTGATTGTTTGCCGTCAGGTTGACATTTACCCCCTCGGTCGAGTTTGAGTAGTCCATGCTATCGAACCCGGAACCACCATTAAAGGTGTTACCGCTCGAATTGCCGACGAACGTGTCGTCAAAGGCAGAACCGAGATAGCCCTCGATGCTGTCGAACACATCTCCGGCTGCATCCCCAAGGTGGGTCCCCAAATGCAGGTTGATGGTCACGGCGCTGGCTGCGTTGGCATAGCTTGCCGTATCGACACCGCTTCCACCAATCAGGATGTCAGCGCCAGCGCCGCCAACCAGTCGGTCGCTCCCCACACCGCCGATGATGGTGTTATTCCCCGCGTTGCCGGTCAACACTGCATTGGCCGTGCCGGTATAGGTGAGTTTTTCCACATTGCTGAAACCAGCCATGGAGTAATTCGCAACAGACGTCCGTATTTCATCGTTCCCGCCACCGGCAGACTCAACCACCGACACCCCGTTGCCGCCGATCACATAGATGTCGTCACCGGCTCCGCCCGTCAGAACATGGCCGGAGTTTGAAGATGCCAGCGTGTCGCTAAAGGACGTGCCGACCACGCGCTCAACACCGACGAGATTGTCGCCCTCTGCAAAGCCACCGGAGTGGATGTTGGTAGTCAGATCGATGACGACGGCAGACGATGAAAGGGAGTAATTTGCCGTGTCGCTGCCCGCGCCGCCATTGATCCGGTCTGCGCCTGCCGACAAGAAGAACGTGTCATTAAGATTAGAACCGATGAACGCCTCAATGCCGTCGAAAACGTCCCCCGCGGCGTCACCGGTGTGGCTACCGGTCACAAAGTTGAGAGTGACGGCTACTGCCGCATTCGCGTAGCTGGCGGAATCTGAACCGGCCCCGCCAATGAGTTGGTCGGCACCTGCTCCACCAATCAAAACGTCATTGCCGCTTCCGCCAACAAGAACATTGGCGCCAGCATTGCCAGTCAGGCTGGAATCCGACGCCCCGGCATATCGGAGACGCTCGATCGCTACGTTATCGGCAATCGAATATGTCGACAACGTCGTCCGGATCTCATCCTCACCTTGCGAGGCAAGTTCCTCAACAATCACGTCGGCATGGTTGACCAGATAGGTATCGTTTCCGCTGCCGCCCACGAAATGATTGCCTGCGATGCCGCTGACAAAGACATCATCAAGCGCCGTTCCAACCACCTTTTCGATGCCGCTAAAGGTGTCTCGCTCGGCATCGCCGCCTGAACCGGTGCCGCTGGCAAGATCGATCGAAACAGCAGCAAGCGAGCCTGAGTAGTCAGCGACATCGATGCCGTCGCCACCGTTAAGCGTGTCGCCTCCGGCACCACCCACGAGCGTATCATTGCCGGCGCCGCCGGAGAGGGTGTCGTCAGCGCCTCCCCCCGACAACAGATTGTCAGCCGCATTGCCAACAATCGAGAAGGAACCAATACCAGTAAAGACGACGTTTTCGATATGGTCTTGCAGCGTATAAGTAGCCACGGAGACCCGAACCGTGTCGTTACCCTCGTTCAACCTCTCATCGATGACCACGTTGTCCATATCGATGACATAGGTATCATCACCCAGGCCACCGCGCAGCGTAAAGCTGCTTTCCCCGATGAACGTATCGGCGAAGTTCGAGCCTTCTATGATCTCGATTTCTAAGAAACTGTCGCCTTGCGCGTCACCACCGGTATGAACATCTGTAACGAGGTCGATTGTCACCGCGGCGGCAGATGCCCTGTAAGACAGCGTATCGATACCAGCGCCGCCGTCGATCACGTCGGCCCCCGCGCCACCGTCGATCCAGTCATTGCCGCCATTTCCATTGATGACGTCGGTTCCGTTCAAGCCAGACAAGCGGTTGGAACCGGCGTCTCCGACGAGACTATCATTGAAGGCCGAGCCCACGAGGTTCTCGATGCTGTTTAGGACATCGCCTTGGGCATGCCCGCCAGTCGCGGTCAAGGCCTGCAGATCGACGCTCACGGCAGCGTTCGAGTTGAAATAGCTGGACGTATCCGACCCGTCGCCCCCAAGTATGGCGTCAGCCCCGGCCCCGCCTATGAAAGTATCGTTGCCCTGGTACCCGTTGAGTGTGTCCGACCCGCCTTGCGAGGTAATGACATTTGACAAGCTGTTGCCATTGCCCTGAAAATTGACAGCGCCGGTATAGGTCAGGTTTTCGAGGTTTGCACCGAGCGTGTAGGTCGCAAGCGTTGTCCGCACCTCATCGGTGCCGGAATCCGTGGCTTCGGTCACGGTGACGCCCGCATGACCGACCACATATATGTCGTTTCCGGCGCCGCCAACCAGCGTGTGGCCGGAGACCGCTGATGACAGCGTGTCGTTGAAGGCCGAGCCCACGACCCGCTCGATGTCGAGATACCGGTCGCCCTGGGCATCACCCCCGGCACCCGTCGTGGTCACACCAGCCGCTCCGAGGCCGACAGTCACAGCCGCCGTGGAACTCGAGTAATCGACGGTGTCGACACCGCCGTCACCGTCGAAGAGAACCACTTCAGAGCCACTGACGAAGCTGTCCGCCGCCGTCGATCCGATATAGCCCTCGATC
>CALSAF010000125.1:0-14049 GCA_943372805.1 Rhizobium sp. Q54 | reverse complement strand
CCAAGAACCTTTTCGATACCAAGAAGCCAATATGCTCCGCTGGATCCTGCTACTGGGATGAAGGCCGGACCATTTACGGCAGCCTGAGATACCGCTTCTGATGCCGATGGTGAAGCCAAGAGAGGCCGCGATGCTGCTTACGGGCATCACGGCCCTTTACATCGCTCAGAGCGTCATAGGTGGCATAACCTGGACTGCTCTACCCGCTTTGATGCGCGAAGCTGACGTTCCCCTCGATCGCATCGGTCTAGTCTCGCTCATCGCCCTGCCGTGGGTGTTCAAGTTTCTTTGGGCACCCATGGTGGAGCGTTACCGTCTACCCAAGACCGGCGGCAATCGCTCCGGCGCAATTGTCTTGATCGGTGGCCTCATCTCGATCTTCGGGCTGGTCCTGTCAGGTGTCTTGAATCCATCTGGCTGGATGCCTCTGTTCTTCATCCTGACCGTTGTCGCTTTCGCGGCATCAACGGTCGATATCGCTTGCGATGGGTTCGCTGTACAAAGTCTGGCCTCCGGGCATCACGGTTGGGCCAATGCAGCGCAGGTTGGAGGGGCTTATTTGGGATCTGCCTTGGGAGGCGGTCTGTTTCTCTACCTTGTCGGCACGTCCGATTGGCAGATCGCTACCTGGTCAATGGCCGCAGTCCTTTTGCTTCTCGGTTTGCCTTTTCTGTTTGCGGCAGCCAGATTACCGCCGGAGGAGAGGCGAGAACACGTTCCATCACTCTTGCATGCGCTAAGACGACCACTGTTGCGGCGTGGACTGTTTGCGGCGGGCATCTTTGTCATAGCGCAGAAAGTGTCACTGGGCATGATCGGCCCGTTTCTGATCGACCAAGGTCTGGATCTGAGCACGATCGGCATCATCAACGGCAGTGGAAGTCTCATAGTCGGTTCTGCTGCGGCGCTCTTGGGAGGCGCGTGCGTGAGGGCGTGGGGAACCAGGCCTGTCCTGATCCTCGCGCTGATCCTGCAGGCTTCGTTGCTGTCGCTTCTCTCTGCGGCCAGCGTCACAGGGGCATTCTCGGCCCCAATCATGATCATCATCGCGATCGCCAGCAGTTCAGGCGTTATGGCCTTCGGCTTTGTTGCCCTGTACGCGCAGTTCATGCGTCTTTCGGACCCCCGCCAAGCAGGTGTGGACTTCACGCTGTTTCAGTGCTGCGACGCTGCCGTAAGCATCGTAGGTGGAGTGGTCGCGGGACAAATCGCTGAGGCGTTCGGCTATGGTGTTTTCTTCTCTGCCGCCGCCGTCTTTGCCTTGGCCGTCGTTCCTCTGATTGCAAGGGTGTCCGCGCAAACTCACGTCGGTACTCTGGCGAATGATGCCGGGGTGACACCCCACAGGTAAACCTCGCCGTCTCGAACGGACAAGTCCCACAAGCATACTCTTTTCTCCGAGCCTTCATGGAGGCCGCATCAGGAGCCAGTAATGGACACACTGCCAACCTTCAGGCTCTCCGGCATCGCTGTTCCGACGAACGCCCACTCTATGCTGGACGAGATATGTGAGCATTTTGTCGAGCACGCGGACGTGCGTCGGAGCGAAGGGACGGTGCTCCTCAAGAGCGACATCGGAACAGCCGAGATTAAGCTTGTTGATCAGCGGCTGGTGATCGATCTGGCTTGCCCGACCGAAGAGGCGCTTCAGTTGTGCCGCAACATGATAGCGGAGCACCTGTTCTATTTCGCCAACGAGGATCCATTCGAGCTGTCATGGATCGATGCGGCGCCCGTCTCGCGGCTGCCAAATCTCTACGAGGTCACCGTCGTTTCGGCTGAAGGCGTCACCCCCCGCATGCGCCGGGTGAAGGTTGCCTGCGACGACGTCACGCCGTTCATCGGCAGCGATGTGCATGTTCGCGTCCTGATCCCACCCAAGGGGAGGCCGCCAGCCTGGCCGGGGTTGGACGATGATGGACGCATTGCGTGGCCAAGGGGTGACGATGAGATTGTGGCGCGGGTGTATACCATCCGTGCTGTCGATTGCGAGAAGCGACAGCTCTGGATCGACTTCCTCCAACATCCGGCGCCGGGGATGAAGACGCCGGGAGGCGACTTTGCTCGCGACGCGCAGCCAGGAGACAAGATCGCGCTGATCGGCCCGGGAGGCAGCCTTCCCAATGCCAACCAAATGTTTCTTGCTGGTGACGAAACCGCACTGCCAGCCATTGCACGCATAGCGGCAGAAGCACCCGCCGGAGCCCGAATAAAGGCCATCATCGAAGTCGAGGACGAGAAAGAGCAGCAACCATTGCCAAGCAGCGCTTCGCTTGAAGTGCATTGGCTGCACAGAATGACATACGTGGAAGGTCAGTCGGGCACATTCAAAGACAAGGTCAAGGCAGCCATCGCGGAGAACGAACCCGGCACCTACACCTGGGTCGCATGCGAAAAGAGTGACGCACGAGATATCCGTTCTTTTCTGAAGATACGAGGCTATGATCGCAAGAGCCAATCCGTCGCCTGGTACTGGGAGCGAGGCAAGGCCTCTAGGTGATGACAGACCATACAGGTTCCCTGCCGCTGGCATCTTGATGCGGCTGGGAAGAAACATGGAAGCCTCCATCCGGCTGCCCATCTGTACGCTTTTGTTTGGGCAGCCGAGGCGCCCCTGACAAAGCCAAAGGCACCTTGGCTGCGACGGTCAATGCGGGTTCTGTTCCACTCCGCCCCTCACGCCACCACCCGCTGGTCCATCTCGCTCATGCTGACCCGCCAACTGTTGCGGCCGTCGCTCTTGGCGGCGTAGAGCGCCCGGTCGGCGATCTCCAGCAGCTGCTCGAAATCGCCGTCGCTGCGGATCGGGCCACAGGCAGCGCCCACGCTGATCGTCACATGCTGGTTGCGGTCGCCGGTATGGGCATGGGCGATGCCGAGCTGGCGGACCGCCCGGCGCAGGCTTTCGGCCAGCGAGGCGGCCATGTCGACATCTGCGTTGGCCAGGATCGCGACGAATTCCTCGCCGCCATGGCGGGCGAGATGGGCTTCGATCGGCAGGGCCCGGCGCATGGCGCGGGCCACGCGCTTCAGGCAGTCGTCGCCGGCACCGTGGCCATAGGCGTCGTTATAGGCCTTGAAGTGGTCGACATCGGCGACCAGCAGCACCACGCGGGAGGCGGCATCCGGCGTCTCGCTCATCAACCGCGAAAGCTCCATCTCCGTGCCGCGCCGGTTCGACAGGCGGGTGAGCGGATCGGTGACGGAAAGCCGCGCCAGATCCTTGTTCTGCCGTGACAATTCGCGTTTCAGCGCCTCGTTTTCCTCCATCTGCAGATGGCTGGTCAGCGCCTCCACCTCAAGCTGGTAGGAGACGAGCAGCGTCATGATCACGGTCGGCATGTAGACCGCCAGATGCTGGATCACATAGGCGGGCGTGGCGCCTTCCAGGAACCAGATCGCCGAATAGTTCAGGCAGAAGGTAAAGACGCTGGCGCGCAGCGCCGGGCGGAAGGGCGAGGCGGCGGCAATCGTGATCGCCATCTGGAAGCTGGCAGCAGCATAGAAATAGGTGAGCACGCCGGGGCTCGAACTCGAGACCAGGATCGCGCACCAACAGACATTGGCAAACAGCGCCACGAGGATCGCGGCGATCTCCTTCTTCTCCACCGGGTGGTCGGCGCCGATATAGACGACGAGGCCGATCGCAATCGGCAGCATGACGCCGAAGCGCAGCGTCGCCGACAGCAGGGTAACATCACCGAGCAACCACAGATCGAAAAGGAAGCAGATGAGGTAGAAGATCAAGACGCAGAGCACGGCGGCCCGCAGCATGCGGCTGCGAAGGGGCGCGCGCGATTGCAGAAAAGCCGCATATTGTTCCGCCGTCATGCGGGGGCGTGCGGGAAGTCCGAGCCATCTCATCATGGATGTCCAATCACCGATTGAAATATGTGTCCTTCGAAAACGTCGTGAACCTAGCGGCGTCCCCCTTAATTTGGGGTGAAGGTTGTGTCCCAATACGAGAAATGAGGGATGAACAAAGAGGCCATGGTAAACAAAGGGTAAAGCCGGGCAGGCGGCGCTCAAAATACCAGAAATTTCTGTTTCAATTCAGGATGGTATCGGCTTCGCGCCGCTTCAGGGCTCGGCGAATCGCATCCTGATGGCCGAATCAGGCCTTTCCATGTCGCGGATTTTCGTCGGGGTCGTTACCCGTCCGTAAACCTGCAATTGTCTTAACGTAGGGTTGCGCCGGTCGTTTCCGGCTCTGCCGGGGCCTGCGCGGTGCGGGCGGTCGGGATGGCCAGCGGATCCGCCGCCTTCAGCCGGGCTGCCAGATCGCGGATCAGGCGCGTCGATTGCGACGAAAGCGAGCGTGGGCGCACCATCGGCGGCAGCGCATCCGGACTAGCTGCCGCATCGGCGACCGCAGGCGCCTCCTGCCGTTCCGGCATCGGCTGGTCGATGCCGAAGATCGGCTTCAGGTCGATGCCCTGATGGGCATAATCCATCAGCTTCTTGAAGGTCATGGCCGGCAGCGAGCCGCCCGTCATGTTGTTGGTCGAGGTGTAGTCATCGTTCCCGAACCAGACGGCGGCGGTGTAGTTGCCGGTATAACCGACGAACCAGGCATCGCGGTAAGCCTGTGTCGTGCCGGTCTTGCCGCCGGTCAGCACCCCGTCGACGGCGGCGCGCCGCGCCGTGCCGATATAGGGGATCTTGGTCATCATCTCGTTCATGTAGATGGCCGCCTGCTCGGTCAGGATCTGCTCGGGCTGTGGCACGTCGCGGTCGAAGTCATAGAGCACCTCGCCGGCATAATTGCTGATCTGCGCAATGCCGTGCCGGCGCGAGGCCTTGCCGCCGGCCGGCAGCACGGCATAGGCCGTCGCCTGGTCCATCACGGTCACTTCCGCCGTGCCGAGCGGAATGGTCACGTCCTTCTTGATCGGCGTTTCGACCCCCATCGCCTTGGTGGTCTGGATGATCGCGTCGATGCCGAACTTTTCCTTGGCAAGCCTCACCGGGATCGTATTGATCGATTTCGCCAGCGCCGTTTCCATCGTCACCCGGCCGGAATAGCTGCGCCCATAATTCTGCGGGCTCCAGTTGCCCCAGGAGATCGGCCCGTCGGTCACCACGGTCTGTGGCGTGTAGCCGTTTTCCATGGCGAGCGCGTAAGTATACATCTTGAATGACGAGCCCGGCTGACGCAGCGCCCGTGTGGCCCGGTTGAACTGGCTTTCGCCATAGTCACGCCCGCCGACCATGGCCCGCACGGCCCCGCCATTCTCGATCATCACAAGCGCGCCCTGGCGCACATTATAGCTCTCGCCATATTCCCGCAGCGACGAGGCGACCGCTTCTTCTGCCGCCTGCTGAAGGCCGAGATCGATCGTGGTGCGCACGACGAGCGTGTGATCCTTGAAGCGCGCCGCGATCCGCTGCACTTCCTCAAACGCCCAGTCGAGGAAGAAGTCGGGCGCTTCCTTCTCGTCGCGGTCGATGACGGAAGCCGGATTGCGCCGGGCGGCGACCACCTGGCCCTCGGTCATCAGCCCGCTCTGCACCATGTTGGTGAGAACGTCATTGGCCCGCGCACGCGCGGCGGGCAGGTTCACATGCGGCGCATATTTCGCCGGCGCCTTGAAGAGGCCGGCCAGCATGGCCGCTTCCGCCAGCGTCACCTCGGTGATGTTCTTGCCGAAATAGAATTGCGAGGCGGCTGCCGCACCAAACGTGCCGCCGCCCATATAGGCCCGGTCGAGATAGAGTGACAGGATCTCCTGCTTGGAGAGATTGGCTTCCAGCCAGAGCGCCAGGAAGGCTTCCTTGATCTTGCGCTCGATCGATCGCTCATTGGTGAGGAAGAGGTTCTTCGCCAGCTGCTGCGTCAGCGTCGAGCCGCCCTGAACCACTTCGCCTGCCTTGGCATTCTCGCTCATGGCACGCGCCAGACCGAAGAAATCGATGCCGAAATGCTCGAAGAAGCGCCGGTCTTCGGTGGCCAGCACCGCCTTGACCAGATGGTCCGGCAGCTCGTCGACCGGCACGGAGTTCTCATGGATGATGCCGCGATGGCCGATCGTGTTGCCGTAGCGATCCAGGAAGGTGACGGCGAAATTGTCGTGGTTGCGCCAGTCTTTCTTGGTTTCCTCGAAGGCCGGCTGGGCGAGCGCCAGCAACACCACCATGCCGGCGGTGCCGAGCGTCATGGCCTCGCCGGCAATCTTGAAGCCGAGCTTCTTCAGCCCCCGCACGCGAAAACGACGGAAGAAGATGGTGATCTCTTCCCAGGTTTCGACCAGATCGTAACCGGCATTCCACAGGGTGGAATCGAGCCAGCTGTCGATCTTGAGGAAGATGTGGCGCTTCAGCTTCGGCGGCTTTTCGCCCTTTGTCCCGGGTCGTCCCGAGGCAAGCCGATCGCTTTCATCGGTGCCGCCGAGGCGCTCCACCGGCTCCAGATCCTCAGGCTTGTCACTGTCGGCCACCGTGGCTTTTCCTGAAAACTTGTTGTCCGCTCCCTTGACGCGCCCGCCGATTGGGATCAGGACCCAGAGGGATCATGGGGCATGTCGTCGTCAACGAGTGATGGGCGATTTGCCGCCAAAGAACAAGCGGTTTCGCGGGCCATGGTGAACCCGGCCGAGGTGAGGGCGCGCTTTTTGCCGGACGGCGTTGCACCTCTGCCACCGGCCGGGAGCAGGGCCACCCGCCAGGGCTCCAGCCGCACGCCACCGATGCCCCGCAAAACCACAGCCAGTTGAACGAGCCGATGACCGAACAACCCTTCTGGAAGACCAAGACGCTCGCCGAGATGAGCAACGCAGAATGGGAAAGCCTCTGCGACGGCTGTGGCCTCTGTTGTCTCAACAAGCTGGAAGATTGGGACACTGGCGAGGTGGTCTTCACATCCGTCGCCTGCAAGCTGCTCGACGGCGAGAGCTGTCGCTGCAAGGACTACGAGAACCGGCAGGCAACCGTGCCCGACTGCATCCAGCTGACGCTTCAGGGCCTGCGCGAAATCCAGTGGCTTCCGCCCACCTGTGGCTACCGCCTGATCGACGAGGGCCTGGACCTCTACTGGTGGCACCCGCTGGTTTCAGGCGACCCCAACACCGTCCACGCCGCCGGCGTCTCGGCCAAGGGCCGCACGATCTCGGAAGAGGGCATGGATGTGGAAGACCTCGAGAATTACGTGGTGGACTGGCCGATGCGGCTCGGCGAGGGCGGCCGGGATTAGCGGCTGGGACCAGGAGCAGCGATCACTCGCAAAAGCCTGCTGCAGATGGTATCCTCACCGCCGAAGGATACCTCCGCCATGCTGGTCCTTTCCCTGCCCAAAGACCTCGACGCCGCCTCGAAGACCTAGCCCGCATGACCGGGCAGAGCAAGGCTGCGCTTGTGGAGCAGGCGATTGTGGCGCTTGTCGAGGATATCGAAGACGCACATGTCGCCACCGAGCGGCTGGCTGCCCTGGAGCGCGGCGAGAGCGGGGCCGTTTCACTCGAAAGCTTGATGAAGCGGCATGGTCTGGCGGATTGAGTTTGAGCGCTCGGCCGAACGAGAACTTGAAAAGCTCGGCTCCGGCGCCGTTGAGCGCATCTTGAAATTCCGTCATCAGCGCTCGAAGTGCTCTGCCCTCAACCGCCCAACCCGCAACAGATGCTGCAATGCATAGGCAAGGGACAGCGCGTCGTCGCGTGCATCATGGGCTCTAAGTGGCGGGCGACCAATCTGGAAATAGGCAGAAAGCGCATGACTCGGCGTTTTGACGATGTCTTCTGCGGGCATGTTGGCGGCGACCATCAGATGTACCGCATTGGAAAACCGATCAGCCGCTATCGGAGGCTCAATTCCTTCAATGTAGCAACTGATGGCAATCATGTTCAATTCATCCTTGCCCCAGGACCAGAATCTGGCCCCCTCGGAAAAGCGATCAAGCGCATCAAGCGCTTCTGCCAGCGACCGCCCCTCGCGAGCCAATATCTCTTCTCCAACGCCCGTCAGCTGCGTGAAAAATGGATCGAGCTGTTGAACCTTGCCAGAACGATCCAGCGGTTGAACATAGAGGCACCGAGTGTCAACAATCTCGAAGCTTCCCTCCAGCCCCAGCTTGACCGCGCCGATCTGGGCGACCACCGGATCGGGATCTTGCGGCCCGCACCAGAACCGCCTTTGGGAGCCCTCCGCACAGAGGAATTCGCAATCAAAGATGGTGGCTGTCTTCATCGCGTCAAATCCTTATCCATGCATCGGTTCCCCCACCTCCACCGCATGCCCGTCCGGGTCATGGAAACGGAACACGCGTTGGCCCCAGGCTTGCCGTTCGATGGCATGGATCAGGTCCACCTGTGGGGCAATTCGAGCGAATTCGGCCTCAAGCGCATCCGTTTCGAAATAGAGAAGCAGGTTCCGACACCCATAGGAATCTGGCGCCGGACCGGCCTTTTTCCACACGGTACGCTCCAGGCTTTGGCCCTCATGAATGGCAAAGCCGCCCTGAAACAGCACGAAGTTCCCATGATCTTCCCGGATCTCAAGACGCAGGACATCGCGGTAAAAAGCGCGGGCGCGGTCGATGTCCGCGACAAACGGAATGGGGTTGATGAAACGCATGCTGCGGCCCTGACTGTTCGACGTTCGCCAGCCACCGGTTCTGTGGCGATCTCACCGGGCGTCACCTTCGTTCGTGATCCGACACCCCATTTTCAACATCCGCCAGCGCCCCATCCAGAAAGCCAGCGAGCCCTGCATCCTCCCTGCCAGCCGCTCGTGTCAGCCGCGCCTGCCGTGCGCAGTCTTTGGCAAAGTCGGGCTTGTGCAGAGCGACCGACCCTTGGCCATGGTCCCGAAGCCACTTGCGCGCCTATCCCTCACGCAGCCTCCGTCACGATCATCTCGACCGAAAGCCCCGCCGCGACTGCCATGGTCACCAGTCCGTCTAGGGCAAAGAGGTCGATCTTGCCGCGCTTTAGGTCCGAGATCCTCGGTTGCGTCACGCCGAGCCGCCGCGCGGCCTCTGCCTGGGTCCAGCCGCTCGACACGATATGCTGCTCAAGTGCCATCATCAGCTTGGCGCGAAGCTTCATGTTTTCGGCTTCTGCAGGTGTGTCCTCAATGGCGTCCCAGACGCTGGGATAGGTTTCCTGGCTCATGTCTTGCGTTCCCTCATCAATTCACCATAGCGTTTGGCAGCGAGTTGGAGATCAAGTTTTCCGGTCTTCTCGCTCTTCTTCTGAAAGCAATGCAGGACATAAATGGCGTCAGCGAAGCGGGCGACATAGAGGATCCTGAAGGCACCATTCGCGTCTCTGATGCGGATTTCCTCAACGCCTGAGCCCACACTGGCCATCGGTTTCCAGTCCCCCGGCTCCAACCCATTTTGCAGCCGGTCCAATTGATACCCGGCGTCTCGCCTTGCCGTTGCCGGGAAGGCCCGCAAAGCCTGCAAGGCGTTACCAATGAAGACGACGGTTCTCATGAAGGATGACTATACAATATTTTGTATGTTGTCGCAATTCATCCCCTCGATCCCCTCGATCCCCTCACTCCACCTTCTGCACCGACCACAGCGTCTTCACGTCGCTCCCGGTCGCGGGGCCGCCGAACATAGGGCCGGGCACCGTGCCGGGGCCGAAACCGGCAGCAGGGGGCGCGTTCGAAAGCGCGTAGGCCGCCTCGCGGGCAAAGTCGAAGGCGAGCTTGTTGAGCCTCGGCGAGGTGCCGTATTCGGGCGCCTTGGGGCCGCTCAGGGCCACCGTGATCGAGCCGTCATCGGTCTTGGTGATAGGCGCAATCTCCTGCAGCGGCTGGCCGGTCTGCACATCGTAAATGCGAAGCCCCGCAACCAGCTGCGGCGTGTCCGGCCGCGCGACCCCGTCGATGATGACGTGGGCGCCGGTCAGCTGCTGCAGGCTGAGCCGGCTGCGGATGAAGACGGAATAGACCACGACCTCGGCGCGTGCCGGGCGCGTGCCCTTAAACAGCGGGGTGAGCTGATCGCGCACATGCGGGGTGATATGGGCATTGATTGCCTGTTGTATCGCCGTCTGCTTGGCCGCCTGGTTGGTCAGCCCGAGCTTCGTGCCGATCCCATCAAGCGTCGAAGACGAAACCGAGCGGTTGATGTCCCCCTCCAGATCCGACACCAGGAGCGGCTGGTTCAGCCTGGAATAATCGACAGTGATCTCGGCGAGCGAAAACTGGTTGAGTACGCTCTGGATCTGCGGCGCGGGTGGCGCTTGGCAGGCCGCAAGCAGAGATAGCATGGCGGCGAGAAGCACGAAGCGGAGGTGCCCGACCGGACGCGACGAGGCGAATGAAATGCGCATGAAGGACATCGGCAAGCTCCGTCACTGTGTCTTCGCTGGGGGCATAAAGACCGCAATTGCAGGGGTTTCATGCGGGAAGGCTACGACGAACACCGCGTAATGTCTCGATAGGACAGAGGCAAAACGAGTTGTTAACCACAATGTCAAGCCTTGCTTATGGAAGGCGCTGATCGGAACGCACATCACCCCACCCCCGAGCTTCGCTCCGACCCTCCCCCTCAAGGGGAGGGTGGTGGGCCATCAAGGTCCTTAGCCCCACAATTCCGGGCGCATCCAGGCTTCCGGCAATAACAGCCGACCGCCGAGATCATCGCTGGCGCCATCAAGCCTTTGCCATTGCCAGGCCTCAGCCCATTCGGCGGGGAGCGGATAGGGCGGGATGACACGGCTTGCCGGCCGAAAGCCGGAGCGGCTGTAATAGGCTGGGTCGCCGAGCACCAGCACCTCTGCCACACCTTCCGTCTTCAGTCGCGTGAGACCGTCTGCGATCAGGGCCTTGCCGGCCCCCTGGCGTTGATGCTCGGGGTGGACAGCGAGTGGCCCGAGCAGGGCGACGGTGTCTGTTGAGCTTTCGAGCCGCCCCCGTGTGAACAGCACATGGCCGATCAGCTTCGCCCCGGTCCTGGCCGAAAGCGACAGCACGGCAGGGTCTGGGAGCAGCGCTTCGACCAGGGCGACGAGATCTTCCTGCGGAAACGCAGCAGCATAAAGGTCTGGGATCTGGTCCTCATCGGCGGGCAGTGTCTCGCTGAGAGTGAAACTGAGCGGCATGGCGTTTCCTCCTTGTATGAAGTCATGCCTAGGACGCTTGCGCTTGCGCGACAAGCCCGTGGTGGCAGGCCGGCAAGGGCACAGCCACTCCCCCTTGAAGGGGAAGTCGCGCGGAACGCGCGGGTTGGGCTGAACTGTGGCTGCGCGTTTCGGGGCATCGATCTGGGTGGCTGTGTTGCCGCTCACCCCACACGGAGCTTCGCTCCGCCACTCTCCCTCAAGGGGAGGGTGCCCCGACCCTTGTTCCGACGATATGGAAAGTGATGGAACGAATTTCATCGCCACCCCTTGACCCTCCCATGATGGGAAGGTCCATGTAAGGGCACAGAGGTGATGACATGAACATTCAAAGCATGAACAAAATAGACGGAACCGAGGGCAGGGCGACAAGACTGGAGATCCCGGTTGAGGGCATGACCTGTGCGTCCTGCGTGCGCCGGGTGGAGAAGGCCGCAGCCTCTGTCGAGGGCGTCTCCGAAAGTGTTGTGAACTTTGCCACGGAAACCCTGTCGCTTAACGTTGGCCCCGGCTTTTCCGGTGAGGCGCTGGAAAAGGCGATCGCGGAGGCGGGTTATGAGGCGCGCGCCGAAACCGTCAGGCTCGAAATCGAGGACATGACCTGCGCCTCCTGCGTGTCCCGGGTGGAAAAGGCATTGAAGACCGTTCCCGCCGTTCAGACAGCCAGCGTCAATCTGGCCACCGGCGAGGCCGTAGTCTGCGTCTTTGGCGGGGCAGCAGCCCTGCCGGCGATGAAGGCTGCGGTGGAAAAGGCGGGTTATCAGGTGCGACTGGCCGGGATCGAGCATGGCCCGGATGCGGGTGCAGAAGACGGCGCGGGTGCGGGCAGGCCGGCTGCGGAAGACGACAGCCGCGAGGCTAGGCGCAGCCGCGAGATCGACGGGCTATGGCGCGATTTCCTCATCGCCTTCGTGTTGACCCTGCCGCTCTTTGTCGTGGAAATGGGCGCCCATATCTACCCGCCGCTGCATCATGTGCTGATGGATGTTTTCCCTGGCAACACGTTGTATCTCTTGCAGTTCGCGCTGGCGACCGCAGTGCTTGTCGGCCCCGGCCGGCGCTTCTACGTGAAGGGCATTCCAGCCCTCTTCAGGCTTGCCCCCGACATGAACGCGCTGGTCGCGATCGGAACCGGAGCCGCCTATCTCTATTCGCTGGTGACGACCTTTGCCCCAGATATCCTGCCTGTCGACGCCCGGCATGTCTATTACGAGGCGGCGACCGTCATCGTCTCGCTGATCCTGCTCGGACGGCTGCTCGAGGCGCGTGCCAAGGGCCGTACGGGGGCGGCGATCCGCAAGCTGGCCGGCCTGCAGGCGAAGACCGCGCGGGTCGAGCGGGATGGTGAAACGCGCGACGTGCCGCTCTCGGATGTCCGGCTCGGCGAGACCGTCCTGGTGCGTCCGGGTGAGCGCATTCCGGTTGATGGCCGGCTGATCGACGGGGCAAGTGCCGTCGACGAGGCGATGATCTCGGGCGAACCGATTCCGGTCGAGAAGGGACCGGGGGCAACCGTCATCGGCGGTACCGTCAACGGTTCCGGCTCGTTCCGTTTCGAGGCGACCGGTATCGGCGCCGACATGATGCTGTCGCGCATCATCCGCATGGTACAGGAAGCACAAGGGGCGAAACTGCCGATCCAGAAACTGGTCGATGAGGTGACTGCCTGGTTCGTGCCGGCGGTGATTGCGATTGCGGTGATCACCTTCCTGATCTGGCTGCTTCTCGGGCCGGAGCCTGCCTATACCCACGGCCTGGTGGCCGCGGTTGCCGTGCTGATCATCGCCTGCCCCTGCGCCATGGGGCTCGCCACCCCAACCTCGATCATGGTTGGCACGGGTCGCGCTGCCGAACTCGGCGTGCTCTTCCGCAAGGGCGAGGCGCTGCAGACGCTGTCCGGCATCGACTGGGTGGTGATGGACAAGACCGGCACGATCACGGCCGGAAAGCCTGAGGTGACGGAGATTGTCACGGCGGAGGGTTTTGACGAGGCCGAGGTGCTGCTGCTGGCGGCAAGCCTTGAGGCGCGGTCTGAGCACCCGCTGGCCGATGCCATCGTTCGGGCCGCGCAGGCGCGCGGGATCACGCTTGCCGCTGTCGAGGCTGTCGAGGCGGTGGCGGGGTTTGGCGTGACCGGCAGGGTCGCCGGCCGGCAGATTGCGGCTGGCGCCGACCGGTTCATGGTGAAGCTCGGCGTGATGCGGGAAGGCGAGAACACCGATCTCCGGGCCACGGTCACCCGTCTTGCGGACGAAGGCGCAAGCCCGCTTTACGTCGCGATCGACGGCAAGCTGGCAGCCGCGATTGCGGTTGCCGATCCGATCAAGGCGACGAGTGCGGCGGCGATTGCAGCCCTGACGGCGCGCGGCCTGAAGCTGATGATGGTGACCGGCGACAATATCAGGACGGCGAATGCCGTGGCGAGGAAGGCCGGTATAGAGGCAGTGGTGGCGGAAGTCCTGCCGGAGGCAAAGGTGAGTGCCATCAAGGATCTGCAGGCGAAGGGCGGTCGCGTGGCCTTTGTCGGCGACGGCATCAATGATGCGCCGGCGCTGGCGACGGCCGATGCCGGGATTGCCATCGGCACCGGCACGGACGTGGCCATCGAAAGTGCCGATGTCGTGCTCGTCGGTGGAGACCTGATGGGCGCGCTGCATGCCATCGAACTGTCGGACGCGGTGATGCGCAACATCCGTCAGAACCTGTTCTGGGCCTTCGGCTACAATGTGGCGCTGATCCCGGTTGCGGCGGGTGCGCTCTATCCGCTCTTCGGCGTGATGTTTTCGCCGATGCTGGGGGCCGCTGCCATGGGGCTGTCGAGCGTGTTTGTCTTGTCGAATGCGCTGCGGCTGAGGACGGCGAAGGTGACGGGGTTCTTGACCTCACCTTGAGAGGGAGGTCGCGCGGAACGCGCGGGTGGGGTGATGTTGGAGTGAGCCGCCGGGTCACCCCACCCCGCAGCTTCGCTCCGACCCTCCCC
>CALSAF010000124.1:0-14128 GCA_943372805.1 Rhizobium sp. Q54 | reverse complement strand
TGGGTGAGGACTTTGTAGACAGCTTCCGGCCCGAGCTTGTGGCGGTTCACGGGCCCCGAGCCATCAAGGCGCGCCAGCTGCCGGCGATAGTCCTCGGCATGCACAGAGTTTTCCAGATCGATTGCCCGGCGGATGTGGGTGAGCGCATTGGCGGTGAAACGGCTTTCGATCGGGCCGGGCTCGATCAGACTCACCTGCACGCCGGAGCCTTCGAGCTCCATGCGCAGCGTCAGCGACAGGCCTTCGAGCGCAAACTTGGACGCCGTATAGGCGCCGCGCCAGCGGTAGGGCACGATGCCGAGGATCGAGGAGCATTGCACGATGCGGCCCTCGCCTTGCGCTCGCATCGCCGGGATCACCCGGCGGGTCAGATCGTGCCAGCCGAACAGATTGGTCTCGAACTGCATGCGCAAGGCTTCGGTCGGCAGGTCCTCCACCGCCCCCGCCTGCCCATAGGCGCCGTTATTGAAGAGCGCGTCGAGCCGGCCTCCGGTCCGCTCGAACACCGTAGCGACAAGGGCTTCGATGCTGGCTGTGTCGGTGTAATCCATGAGGAGGGCCTCAATGCCCTTGGCGTCAAGGGCGCCCAGGTCTTCCGGCTTGCGCACTGTCGCGAAGACGCGCCAGCCGTCGCGTTTCAGCGCCTCGGCGCAATAGGCGCCGATGCCGGAGGAGCAGCCGGTGACGATGATGCTCTTCACGGGGAAAACCTCGTTCTTCCTTTTCAAACGGCAATCGGTTTCCCATATTCGGCCCCAGCCTGCAATCGTGCCCCGCGTTCTCAAGGAGACTGGATGCCGACTTTCCTGCGTATGCTCTACAAGGTCGGTTACGATGCGTTCTGGCACTTCACCGAGGACGACGGCTGGGCCATGGCGAGCCATGTGGCGCTGTCCGCCATTCTTGCGCTCTTCCCCTTCCTCATTTTCGGCACCGCGCTTGCGAGCTTTTTGGGGGCAGACCAGTTCGCCGAAACGGCCGTACACCTGATCTTCGATACCTGGCCGGAGACGATCGCCAAGCCCTTGTCTGACCAGGTGGTGCAGGTGCTGACCATTCCGCGCGGCGGGCTGCTGACGATCTCGGTGCTGGCTGCGGCCTACTTTGCCTCGAATGGCGTCGAGGCGCTGCGCGTCTCGCTCAACCGTGCCTACCGGGTCGCCGAGACGCGGCCGTGGTATATCACCCGGCTCATGAGCCTCGGTTTTGTGCTGGCGGCGGTGGTGGTTCTGGCGGCGATCAGCGCGCTTCTCGTCGCGGTGCCCGTGGCGCTCGCCTATGCGGAAAAGCTCTTTCCGTTCCTGAAGGAGTTCCTGGCAACGGTCGCCAACTGGCGCGTCTACGGCACGGTCGGATTCCTCATCGTGACGCTGGTGGTCTTCCATCTCGGCCTGCCGGCAGGCCGTCGGCGGCTGATCGACGTGCTGCCGGGCGTGATGCTCACGCTTGCCCTCTGGCTCATCGGCGCGCTGCTTTTCGCCTACTACCTCGCCTCGTTTGCCAACTACGCCGCGACCTATGCCGGTCTCGCCTCGATCATGATCGTGCTGGTCTTCCTCTACATGGTCGGCGCGATCTTCATCATCGGAGCGGAGTTCAACGCGGCGCTGATGAAGTTCCGGGTGGTGCCGGTCAAGGGTGAGCCTGTTGTGGGGATCTCAAATCCCGACCATGGCGCGGATATCTGAGGGGGTTTTCCCCTCCGCGCGAAGCGCCGCCAGCGCCGTGTCGCCAAGGCTTTTCGATAGCTTGCGCCCGTCCGGCCCCAGGATCAGACGGTGGTGATGGTAGACGGGTTGCGGCAGGCCGAGCAGGGCCTGCAGCAGGCGGTGGACGGATGTGGCGTGGAAGAGGTCGAGGCCGCGCACGACATGGGTCACCCCCTGAGCGGCATCGTCGACCGTGACGGCGAGGTGGTAACTCGAAGGCGCGTCGGAGCGCCAGAGAACGACATCGCCCCAGGCGGACGGATCGGCCTTGATCTCGCCTTGCGGCCCGTCGCCGGTTTCCTGCCAGGTGAGCGGTTCGCCAACCAGGGCCCGCGCCTTGTCGATATCGAGCCGCCAGGCGTGGCGCTCGGCGGTTGCCAGTTTCTCCGCCCTTTCGGCCTCGCCAACCCACCGCTCCTCCGTCGGATAAAGCGGTGCGCCATCCGGGTCGCGTGGCCAGGCGCCGCCCTCGCGTTCGAAGGCCGAGACGCGGGCCTTCACCTCGCCGCGTGTCAGGAACGCAGGATAGACGAGGTCCATGGACTTCAACCGGTCAAGAGCCGCGCGATAAAGCGGGAAGTGCTCCGACTGGCGGCGGATGGGCTGCTCAAAGGCGATCCCGAGCCAGGTGAGATCCTCGATGACCGCCTGTTCGAGCTCCTGACTGCAGCGGGCGAGGTCGATATCCTCGATGCGCAGCAGCAGGCGGCCTCCTTGTTTCTCGGCCATGTCCGCGTTGAGAAGGGCAGAGAGCGCGTGACCGAGATGCAGCCGGCCATTGGGGCTCGGCGCGAAGCGAAAGACGGGGGCATCGTGGCTTGCGGTTTGACGAGGACGTTCGGTCATGCTTTTCCTTCGCATGAGAGTGGCATGAGGAAAAGGGGAAGGGCGTGACGACGATCCGATGCGAGGCCGACCTCGCTGCGGGGCTTTCCCTTTTGCTGACGCGCGATCCGCGGCTCTGTCCGATCGCGGAGGTGTGCCGTCCGCTGCCGCTCCGGCTTTCTGCGCCGGGCTTTGCGGGGCTCGCCTCGATCATCGTCTCGCAGATGGTGTCGCGGGCCAGCGCCGATGCGATCTGGCGGCGGATGACGGCGGTACTGGGAAATAGGCCTCTGGCGGAAGATTATCTGGCACTTGGTCCCGAGCTGATCGGCACCTTCGGCCTGTCGCGTGGCAAGGCGCAGGCGCTGGATGCAGCCGCCAAGGCGGATCTCGGCGGCCCCTTCCGGCTCGACGAGCTGGCGGAGATGCCGGCCGAGGCGGCCATCGCCGCGCTGACCGGCCTCAAGGGCGTCGGCCCCTGGACGGCGGAGGTCTACCTGATGTTCTGCGGCGGCCATCCCGACATTTTCCCGGTGGGTGACGTGGCGCTCAGGATCTCTGTGGGAGATGTTTTCTTCGCCGGCGAGCGCCCCGCACCTGAGCTCGTGGCGGAGCTTGCCGAAGCCTGGGCGCCGGTGCGCTCGGTCGCGGCCCGGCTGTTCTGGGCGCATTATGCGCGCATCACCGGCCGTGTTGCCTTGCCTCGCTGAGGCCGCGCCGAGAGGTCGCAATGCAGCTCAAAGATTCAGGCTTCACAATGCTGTAACAACGGACCTAATATAGAAGGGCAGATGCCGAATCGATCAGGAGTACGCCTTGACGATTGCAGTTTCTCCCCAGGCCCTGCCGGCGCTCGTCCTGAATGCCGACTACCGGCCACTGAGTTATTATCCCTTGTCGCTCTGGTCCTGGCAGGACGCGATCAAGGCGGTCTTCCTCGACCGTGTGAACATCATCGCAGAATATGATCACTCGGTCTGCTCGCCGAGTTTCTCGATGCGGCTGCCAAGCGTGGTCAGCCTCAAGACCTATGTTCAGCCGACCCGGAACCCCGCCTTTACCCGCTTCAATGTCTTCCTGCGCGACAAGTTCGAATGCCAGTATTGCGGTTCGCCTGATGATCTGACCTTCGACCACGTGACCCCGCGCGCCCATGGCGGCGAGACGACCTGGGAAAACGTCGTGGCAGCCTGCTCGCCATGCAATCTGCGCAAGGGGTCGAAGTTGCCGAAGCAGGCGCAGATGTTCCCGCACCAGAAGCCCTATCGCCCGACGGTGCAGGACCTGCACAACAACGGCCGGCTCTTCCCGCCGAACTACCTGCATGAAAGCTGGATGGATTACCTCTACTGGGATACCGAACTGCAGCCGTAAGGCCTGAGCTCGTTTCATGCTCGGCGACGCTCTCTGCGTCGCCGCCATCTCAGACCTTGGGCTGGCTCAGATGCTGGGCTTCCGCAGCGCGCCCCAGAGCGCGATGGCCGCCAGTGCCGCACTTGTCAGCACGTTCCAGCCGGCGAAGGAGAGGCCAAGCACCCGAAGCGTCGCTTCGGTGCAGGAGGGCGCCTTGGTGGCGTTCAGCGCATCCAGCACGTTGACAGGGGTATCGCCGCCGGTGGCGCCGATCGTGCAGGTCGAGGGGCCTTCCCAGAACTTCCACTCGACGCCGGAATGGTAGATGCCCAGCCCCATGCCGACGAGCATCAGGATCGCAACCGCGATCAGAAGCGTCTTCGTGACAACAGGCGGCAGGCGGAAGACGGCGGAGAGCACAGCCAGGAAACCGACGCCGATGCCGATGTAATAGGGATTGCGCTGCATCAGGCAGAGCGCGCAGGGAATGTAGCCGCCGATATGCTCGAAACCGAGCGCGGAGCCGACGACGATCGCCATGCCGAAGGTGACGAAAACGGCCGCAGCGCGGTCGGGGTGGCGGTTGAGAATTGCGAGCATGGGATCTGGCCTGCGGCTGATTGCACATCGCCGGCGTCAGGGCCGGACAGGCCGCGTTCTATTGCGTTTGCGAAGATGTGTAAATCCGCGCCGGCTCGGCGGATGGGCGCACGAGTGCGTGATGAATTGACGAATGCGAAGAAGAGAGATGGTGCCCCATGCCGGAATCGAACCAGCACTCCTTTCGGAACTCGATTTTGAGTCGAGCGCGTCTACCAGTTCCGCCAATGGGGCACGGTCTGGATGTTCGCGGCTTACCATGGGCTGCGTCGCAGGTGCAAGAGGGTTTGGCGTCCTGTTTGGCTTTGGCGGTCGGCGTGCCCGTGACTGGTGCGGCAAGGGTGTCGGGGAGACAGCCGATAGCCGAACGCGGACTAAGCGAGTTGAAGCCCTCCTCCCGGAATGCTAGTGGAAAGGGCAGGGCTGCATGACACGTCGTGCGGGCCGTTCCGGCCCGTTCTACGGACCATTTCAGTTCCTCGGAAGGCAAGACGCATGACATCTACCGGCAAAAAGATCCGTATCGCGCAACCCGTCAAGCAGGTGGTCGTCGATGTCGGGCTCCTGCCGAAGGCGCCGGCTCAGCCAGCGGTTGGCCGGGGTAAGGGCAAGGGCAAGGCTGCCGCCCCTGTGGTGGCGGCAACTGCTGCTGCGGTCGACGGCAAGGCCAAGGTCAATATCGTGGCGCCGGTCACCCCGCAGGTCGCGGCCATGCGACAGAAGCTGAAGCAGCAGTCGGTCCAGTCGGCCGTCGCGCGTGTCGATGCCGCGATCGAGGCTGGCACAGTCTCTGCGGCGGAGGCCAAGGCTCTGGTGCTGGCGCTCGCCGTCAAGCGGCTTGGTGCCAAGGAGACAGCCGAAAAATGGTATCGCAGCCAGCATCTCGAGGCCTTTGGCGGACGCACGCCGGCGCAGATGGTGCGCGCCGGAGAGTTGAAGGCGCTGGTTGACCTGATGCGCGCGGAAGCTGTGCAGGCGAAGGGCTGATGTCGTAGTTGGCGGCCGGGCGGGCTTGTGACGAGTTGCTCCGTCGGCGCCTCGCAGCGCGCACATGGATGCTGGCCAGAGCCCTGCGACATCGTCTTCCTATTTGCCGGTCGTTTACGGTCAATAGAGCCGGTTGTTGTGCATCTGCGAGATGAATGTTAGCACGTACAGCATGACGATCCGGACACTGCGCCATGCTGCTTGAGCCGCGTGATACCTTCGAGGCGCTTCGCCGCGATTTCCGTTGGGACATCCCCGCCGATTTCAATATCGGACGGGTGGTGTCCGATGACTGGGCTGCAAGGGCGCCGGAGCGCATCTGCCTTCAGCATTTCTCGCCGGATGGCCGGCATCTTTCGATGACTTACGGGGAACTCGCTGCGCAATCTTCGGCCTTCGCTCATGGGCTGCAAAGCCTTGGCGTTTTGCCGGGTGACCGGGTGGCGCTGCTCCTGCCGCAGTGCTTCGAGACGGTCATAGCGCATGTTGCGATCTACAAGATGGGTGCCATCGCGCTGCCGCTCGCGCTGCTCTTCGGCGAAGAGGCGCTGGAATACCGGCTGCGGGATGCCGGGGCCCGGGTGATCGTGACGAACGGCTTCGGCCTGCAACGGCTGAAGACGATCAAGGCACGGCTGCCGGCCCTGGAAACAGTGATCTCCATCGAGGGCACCGGCCCTGATGTGACAGGGTTCCGCGCCCTGATCGAGGGCAGGCCTCAAGTCTTCGCGATCGCCGAGAGCGGGCCCGATACACCAGCGTTGATGATCTACACCTCCGGAACCACGGGGCCGCCCAAGGGTGCGCTGCATGGCCACCGGGTTCTGGCGGGTCACATTCCCGGTTTCCAACTGGCGCATGATTACCTGCCGCAGCCCGGCGACAAGGTCTGGACGCCGTCGGACTGGGCGTGGGCGGGTGGTCTGTTGAACGCGCTGCTGCCGGCGCTGATGCTCGGCGTGCCGGTCGTGTCGTCACCGGCGCAGAAGTTCGATCCACACATGGCCTTCCGGATCATGGCCGAGATGAAGGTGCGCAATGCCTTCATTCCGCCGACAGCGCTCAGGCTGCTCAAGGCGGTCGAGCAGCCGCGCGAGGCCTATGACCTCGTTCTGCGGAGCATTGGCTCGGCGGGCGAGTCCCTCGGGCGCGAGACCTATGAATGGGTGAAGTCTGCGCTCGGCATCGTCCCGAATGAGTTCTACGGCCAGACGGAATGCAATTTCGTGCTGTCATCGGCGGCGCATCTCGGCGTGACCAAGGGCGGCTTCATCGGCAAGGCGGTGCCGGGGCATGAGGTCGCGATCATCGACGCGGATGGGCGCGAGGTGGCCGCCGGCGAGACGGGGCAGGTTGCAATTCGGCGACCTGATCCGGTGATGTTCCTGGGCTACTGGAACAATGCCAAGGCGACGGCGGAAAAGTTCGTCGGGGACTGGATGAAGACCGGGGATCTTGGACGGCAGGACGAGGATGGCTATGTGCAGTTCTTCGGGCGCGACGACGACGTGATCACGTCCTCGGGCTACCGGATCGGGCCGGCGGAGATCGAGGACTGCCTGATAGGCCATCCGGCAGTGCGGCTGGCGGCTGTCATCGGCAAGCCCGACACGCTGAGAACCGAAATCGTCAAGGCCTTCGTCGTGCTGCAGGACGGTTTCGCCGGGCATCCGGCGCTTGCAGTCGAGATCCGTGACTGGGTGAAGACCCGTCTCTCGATGCACGAATATCCGCGCGAAGTCGAGTTTGTCGCCGAACTGCCGCTGACCACCAGTGGCAAGGTCATTCGCCGGCTCTTGCGCGACCAGGAGATCGCCAGGGCAAGTTGAGCCGGCCCGGTGTCGGGGTCGCACTGTCGGCAAGGAGGGTCAGGCGCCGAAGCGACGGTTCAGGACCTTGTCGCGCAGGATGCGGGCGATGTTGCGGGTGTTGCGATACATATGAAGCTGGGCGCCGACCTGGCGGACATCGCGGTCCGCATTGGGTTTCAGGCCGATCACCAGGGTGCCCATCGCCTCGCGTTCTCTCCAGAAGCGGCTCATTATCGGATGGTCCGGCACGGCGCAGCTGTCGGTCCGCTGGATGTTGGCGTCGTCGAGATGCCATTCCGTGAGGTCTGCCATCAAGAGCTTTCCGGGCGAGAAACGGGCATACCGCTCGTCATAGGCCGTTTTCCAGGTGTAGGCCTCGCCCGCCATGATGAAGACGACCATTGACGCAATGGCGCGGCCGTCGAGGTCAAGCGTATGGATGCGCACCGCGTCGGCTTCCGCAAGATTGGTGATCGCCTCGCGGGCGAAGGCGGCGCGCAGGCGGTCGTTGACCATGGCGGAGCGCTTGCGACCCTTCCAGCCGCTCGCTTCCAGCGCCAGGAATTCCTCCATGCGCTGGCGGATCTCCTCCGGCTGGCGGGCGACGGCATAGGTCACGCTCCCCTGCTCGGACAGCAGCCGGAACTGGCGGCGCATTTCGCGCAGGTGGTTCTTGTTCAGCGCGGCGCTGAGATAGGTGTCGCCGTCCTCGTAGCTCTCCAGCATCGGGCGCTGGTATTCGTTGGTCACGGTCAGCGGCAGGTCGCGCGCAAGGGCGACGGCGCGGGCGAGCTGGGTGAACCGGCCGGACAGGCGCAGATCGGGAATGACAAGCAGACCGGGCATGCGGGCGTCGGGGCGTCCCAGGGCCTCAAGCAGATTGTCGATGGTCTCGGCGGCGCCTTCGGCATCGACCAGCGGTGTGCCGAGGGGGCCGAAGGGATTGGCCCAGACGCGGATGATCGAGGGGCCGACGGAGAAGCCCGGCTTCTCGATCGAAAAGGGGAAGAGCATGCGCAGGCGCGAGCGGCGCTCGTCCTCGTCACGGATGACGGCAAAGCGGACCTGACGCTCTTCCAGGCGCGGCATGGCGGGGGCGAGGAAGCGCGGGGCGAAGAAGACGTTCGCCTCCATGACGCGGTAGGTCAGGTATTCCAGCTCGTCCTGCAGTTCGTAACCCATCTGGCCGGGATAGACACTCAGGCGGCGCCCCGGGCGCCCAACCGCGATTTCCGTTTCCGCGACGGGGGAGGTCGCCGCACCGGCCAGACTGCCGACAAGGCGGTTGGCGTCGCTGTTCATGCTCTCGTTGTAGATGCGTTCGGTCATGGGCGGACGGCCTCCTGTCGGGGCGTCAGGGCATGTGGATCGGCAAAGGCGAAGACGACGATGCCAAGCGCGCGGCGGACGGCAAGGTGCAGGAGAAGCGCTTCGACGGCCATTGCGGTGGCCGTAGCGGTTGCAGCACCCGCAAGACCCCAGATCGGGATGAGGGTGATGTTCAGGGCAATGTTGGAGGCCAGCGCCACCGCATAGACCGCGACACAGAGCTGCTGGCGTCCGGCCATGGTGAGCAGCATTTCCGCGGGGCCGACAAGCGCCTTGGCCATGTTGCCGGCAAACAGGATGACCATCAGCCCGTAGCCGGCCGTGAAGGCCGAGCCGAAAAGACCGAGCAGCAGCTCGCCGAGCATCAGCACCACGGCGCCGACGGCGAGCGAGGGCCAGAAGCTCCAGCGCGCAGCGGTGCCAGCGAAGCCGGCGAGACCCTGCCTGTCGCCTTCCGCAATCAGGCTGGAAAAGCGTGGCGTCGCGCCCGCCTTGACCGCGAAGAAGACGAATTGCACCAGCGCCATCGTCTTGGCGGCGGCGAAATAGACACCGACCTGATCCGGCGGCAGATAAAGGCCGACGACGATCACGTCTGAATTGGTGAGCAGGAAGCCGAAGCCCTCGATCAGGAAGATCGGCAGTGCGACCTTGATCCAGGCGGTGAAGTCGATCTTGCGGGCTCCACGGTCGTAGCGACGCACGAGGCGGCGGTCGACGAAGAGGAACTGGCCGAGGGTCGTGACATAGGTGGCTGCGAGGGCCGCCTGCATGGCGGTAATCGCCGTGGCGGGCGCGCCCCAGCCGACAGCCGCGAGCATGAAGGCGAGGATCAGGCTCGGGCGGATGATGTAGGTCGGGCTCAGTCCGAGGACGGCCCAGCGATTGGCGCGGGCGGTGCCATCGAGCACGTCGCCGAGGGCGATCATCGGCAGGGCAAAGACGGCAAGGAACAGGGGCACGAGGTAGTAATGCTCGATGCTGTCGCCGAACAGATGCAGGGCCGAGATGCCTGATAGGGCCAGAATGCTGGCGCTCGTCATGGCAAAGAGGCGTGCCGTGGAGGTGAGGCCGCGGATTTCGGCCTGTGCCCGGTCGAGATCGTATTGCGGCAGGAAACGGATGACGGCGGTGTGGAAGCCGAGGCAGGAGAAATTGCCGGCGAGAACCACGAGAACCCAGACAAAGACGAAGATGCCGTATTCAAACTCGCCCATCAGGCGGGCCTGGATGATCTGCGAGACGAAGGCGATGGCAGCACTGACGATGCGGATGGCGAAGGCGATGGCGGCCATGCGCCGGGCGCGGGCCGTCTCGTCCTCGGCAAGGAGCGCACGGACCAGACGCGGGCCCGCGGGCAACCATTTTTCCGCTGTTTCCAGAACAGTCATCGGTACGGACGCAATACTTCTCGCTGGGTCGGGTATGGCCTCCAGTGATGACAGATCAGGGTTAACGAAGTGTGGTGATGCTGCCTTGTGGTCGGCCGCCATCCCGGGTCTTGCCGGACAGCGGCACGCCGTTGAAGAGGAAAAGTGCCAGCGCCGAGCGCCGGATCAGGCGGTGGGCCGCATAGGACAGCACCGAGGTCACCAGGCAGACCAACAGGAACTCTACAAGGGGTGGCCAGGTGGTGAGGAGGAAGAGCGTCGCAAGCGCGTAGATGATCGGATGATGGAGGAGATAGATGCTGAAGGAGGCGTCGACGATCCGGTCGATGCGCGGATCCGGGCGGTTCCAGAAGCGCTCGGCGATGCCGATCACCACGAGGCTCATGAGGACGGCAGCCGCGCCATCGACGGCGTTGTACGCGAGTTCGAGGCTGGTCGTATCGCGCCCGCGCAACAGGGAGGCGGCGATGGCGGTGATGACGGCCAGGGCCGGGAGTGTCCAACCCCTTTGCCAGACGAATGCCGCCCGCAGATCGGCAGCCGATTTGAGGCCGACGCCGATCAGGAAGAAGGGGAGATAGCGCAGATAAGGATCGATGCCGTGGGCGAGCAGGTAAGGCAGGGTGCCATCCCGGACGAGCATGGTCTGGTGCGCGAGATAGACGAGAACCTCCCATGCCGTGACGGCGAGCGTGAGCAGCGCAAGTGCCGTGCGGGGATAGGCCGTGGCGTTCTGGTGAAGGCGCTGGACAAGCCCTGCCAGCGGTGGCTGCCGCAGTGGATGCCAGACGAGGACGAGAAGGGTGCTGTAGGCGAGAAGTGCCGGCAGGAACCAGAGATGCATGATCCAGCTGAAGCCGGGATGGGTGACATCCCGGGCTGCCTGATCGAGGGCTGATGTCATCGACATCGTGCCGGTGAGCGCTTGATTGATGTCGACCAGGGCGATCTGCAAGGGGGCCAGCAGGGCAAGACCTGTCAGGAAGGGGACGCCGAGCCGCACGAAGCGGCCGCGCAGCCAGGAACCTGCAGCTCTGCGCTCGAGCATCATGGCGGCAAAATAGCCGGCGACGATGAAGAAGGCCGGCATGCGGAACGTCACCAGCACGCCACTCAGGAAGGTCAGAAACTCGCTTTTGTCGGGCGACTGGATGTCCCAGAGCACCCGGGCATTGTAGGCCATCGCGGCGTGATAGGGGATGCCGAGAAGCATCAGGAATGCGCGCAGCGAATCCCAATGATGTTCCCGTGCTGCTCCAGCCGACATCGCGACCCTCCAAAGGAAAGGGGAACCGGGCCGGGTGGCGCGGTTCCCCTCTTTCGTCGGAGGCTGACAGCGAAAGGTTGAAAAAACCTCAAGCCTGAGCCTGAAGGATCAGGCTTCCAGCGCGCCGTGGCAGTGCTTGTACTTCTTGCCGGAGCCGCAGGGGCAAGGCTCGTTGCGCCCGACCGTGCCCCAGCTCTTCGGTTCGAGCGGATTGCGGTTCTGGGCAGCCTGATCGGCGGGTGCCACGAGTTCGTCTTCCCCGGTGGTCGCATCAATGTGATGGGCCTGCATCTGCATCTGCGGCGGGGTCGGGGCCGGCGGTGCTTCACGCACCAGTTCGACGCGCGACATCTGTGTGGTCACGGCATCGCGCAGGTTGGCGAGCAGGGCCTGGAACAGTTCGAAGGCTTCGGCCTTGTATTCCTGCAGCGGGTCGCGCTGGGCATAACCACGGAAACCTACGACCGAGCGCAGGTGGTCGAGGTTGACGATGTGCTCGCGCCAGAGATTGTCGATCGTCTGCAGGACGACGGAGCGTTCGACATAGGCCATCAGCTCGGCGCCGAAGCGCTCTGCCTTGTCGGCATAGGCCTTGTCGGCGGCTTCCATGATGCGGTTGTAGATGTCGTCCTCTGCGATGCCTTCTTCGGCAGCCCAGGCTTCGACCGGCAGGTCGAGGTTGAGCGTGGTCGCGACCTTCTGCTTGAGGCCTGCGACATCCCACTGCTCGGCATAGGCGTTCGGGGGAACGTGGATGCCGACCATGGTCTCGATGACTTCGTGGCGCATATCGGTGACGGTTGCTGACACGTCGGTTGCGTCCATCAGCTCGATGCGCTGCTCGAAGATCACCTTGCGCTGATCGTTGATGACGTCGTCATACTTCAGGAGGTTCTTGCGGATGTCGAAGTTACGGGCTTCGACCTTCTTCTGGGCGCGTTCCAGTGCCTTGTTGATCCAGGGGTGAACGATCGCTTCGCCGTCCTTCAGACCGAGCTTCTGCAGCATGCCATCCATGCGGTCGGAGCCGAAGATGCGCATCAGGTCGTCCTGGAGCGACAGGTAGAATTTCGAGCGGCCCGGGTCGCCCTGACGGCCGGAACGGCCGCGCAGCTGGTTGTCGATACGGCGGCTTTCGTGGCGTTCGGTGGCGATGACGTAGAGGCCGCCGGCTTCGAGCGCCTTCTGCTTGAGGGCTGCGATTTCAGCCTTGATGGCTTCGGCCTTGGCATCGCGCTCCGGACCCGGCTCCATCTCGGCCAGTTCGTGCTCGAGGCGCATGTCGAGGTTGCCGCCGAGCTGGATGTCGGTACCGCGGCCCGCCATGTTGGTGGCGATGGTCACGGCGCCGGGCACGCCGGCCTGAGAGACGATATAGGCTTCCTGCTCATGGTAGCGGGCGTTCAGGACCTTGAAGTCCTTGAAGCCGGACTGGCTGAGCATGTTGGCCAGCAGTTCGGACTTCTCGATCGAGGTGGTGCCAACGAGAACCGGCTGGTTGCGCTCGCTGGCGGCCTTGATCTCCTCGATGATGGCCTTGAACTTCTCTTCGAAGGTCCGGTAGACCTCGTCGTCCTCGTCGATACGCTTGATCGGCAGGTTGGTCGGGACTTCGACCACTTCGAGGCCGTAGATGTTGGCGAATTCTTCCGCTTCGGTCGCCGCCGTACCGGTCATGCCAGCGAGCTTCTTGTACATGCGGAAGTAGTTCTGGAAGGTGATCGAGGCGAGCGTCTGGTTCTCGGGCTGGATCTGCACCTTTTCCTTGGCTTCGAGCGCCTGGTGCTGGCCTTCCGAGTAACGACGGCCCGGCATCATGCGGCCGGTGAACTCGTCGATGATGACGATCTCGTTGTTGCGGACGATGTAGTCCTTGTCGCGCTGGAAGAGCTTGTGGGCCTTCAGTGCGTTGTTGATGTGATGGACGATCGCGACGTTCTCGACGTCGTAAAGGCTTTCACCCTTCAGGAGACCGGCTTCACGCAGCAGGTTCTCGAGCTTCTCGGTGCCGACTTCGGAGAAGTTGGCGGAGCGCTGCTTTTCATCGATTTCGTAGTCTTCTTCCGACAGGAGCGGGATGAAGGCGTCGATCGTGTTGTAGAGGTCGGAGCGGTCGTCGAGCGGGCCGGAGATGATCAGCGGCGTGCGGGCTTCGTCGACGAGGATGGAGTCGACTTCGTCGACGATTGCGAAGTTGTGGCCGCGCTGGACCATCTGGCCGCGCTCATACTTCATGTTGTCGCGCAGATAGTCGAAGCCAAGTTCGTTGTTCGTCGCGTAGGTGATGTCGCAGGCATAGGCCGCGCGGCGCTCGTCGTCGCTGAGGCCGTGGACGATGACGCCGGTGGTGAGGCCGAGGAAGCCATACATCTTGGCCATGGTGGCAGCGTCGCGGCGGGCGAGGTAGTCGTTGACGGTGACGACGTGGACGCCCTTGCCGGAGAGCGCGTTCAGGTAGACGGCGAGCGTCGCAACGAGCGTCTTGCCTTCACCGGTCTTCATTTCGGCGATCGAATTGTCGTTGAGGATCATCGCACCGATCAACTGTACGTCAAAAGGACGCATGCCGAGCGCGCGGCGGGCGCCTTCGCGAGCGACGGCGAAGGCCGGAACGAGAATGTCGTCGAGCGTCTTGCCTGCTGCCAGTTCTGCCCGGAACTCGGCCGTCTTGGCGGCGAGCTGTTCGTCGGTCAGCGCCTTTACCTTTTCCTCAAGGGCTGCGATCTGAGCGACCCGCGGGCTATAGGATTTCACGCGACGCTCGTTCGACGAGCCGAAGATTTTGCGCGCAAGTCCACCAAGACTGACCATATCGATGGTCCTTTCTGACCTTCGTCATATCGTTGACGTACCTTT
>CALSAF010000123.1:0-14167 GCA_943372805.1 Rhizobium sp. Q54 | reverse complement strand
CATCGCTCTTGATGACGCGCTCATAGGCTTCGTTCACCTGGGCGATGTCGATGATCTCGATCTCAGGCGTGATGTTGTGCTTGCCGCAGAAATCCAGCATTTCCTGGGTTTCCTTGATCGAGCCGATCATCGAGCCTGCGAGCGAACGGCGACCGCCGATCAGTGCGAAGGCATGAACCGGCACCGGGTTTTCCGGCACGCCGAGCAGGACCATGGTGCCGTCGACCTTGAGCAGGCTCAGATAGGCGTTCCAGTCGATTTCGGCGCTGACGGTGCAGAGGATCAGGTCGAAAGAGCCGGCGAGCTTTTTGAAGGTCTCGGCATCCGAGGTGGCGTAATATTCCTTGGCGCCGAAGGCGAGGCCGTCTTCCTTCTTCGACAGGCTCTGGCTGAGCACGGTGATGTCAGCGCCCATGGCAGCGCCGATCTTCACGCCCATATGGCCGAGACCGCCCATGCCGATGACCGCAACCTTCTTGCCGGGGCCGGCCTTCCAGTGGCTGAGCGGCGAATAGAGCGTGATGCCGGCACAGAGCAGGGGCGCTGCCCTGTCGAGCGGAATGTTGTCGGGGATGGAGAGAACATAGTCTTCCTGGACGACGATGGAATCGGCGTAGCCGCCTTGCGTCGGGGTCACGCCGTCGGCTTCCACCGAGTTGTAGGTGCCCACGAGGCCTGGCAGATACTGTTCGCGGTAAAGGTCGCGTTCGCAATGCAGGCAGGAATTGACGAAGCAGCCCACGCCGACGCGGTCGCCCACCTTGTATTTCGACACCTTGCCGCCGACGGCGGTGACCACGCCGGCAATTTCGTGGCCGGGGACCATCGGATAGGTCGAATTGCCCCATTCGTTGCGGGCCTGATGGATGTCGGAATGGCAGATGCCGGAGAACTTGATCTCGATCACCACGTCATCCGCGTTCGGTTCGCGACGCTCGAAGGTGAAGGGAACCAATGGCTTGGAGGCATCCGTTGCGGCATAGCCTTTGGCAATCGGCATGGGGTATCCTTTCGGGAATGAATTTGGAGAGCGTTCTCTAGATAGGGCGCGGTCGACCCTGCACAAGCGATCGGACCTGCCGTTTGTGTTGAAAGTGACTGTCTTCTTCCGAAACTCGACAAGCGTCTGGGGCTCGGCTAATTCTTATCGGCAACTGCTTCGCAAGGCGCTTGCGAGCACTCTCCTTTGCCGTGCCGGTCAGCGCGGCCTCACTTTCGATGGATATCGGCATGGACAGAGCGGACTTCGTTCAGCGTTTCGGCGGTGTGTTCGAACATTCGCCCTTCATTGCGGAACGGGCCTTCGATGGCGGCATGATCGAGGAGCCGCTGACGGCGCTTGACGTGCATGATGCAATGGCCGCGATGTTTCGCACGGCAAGCCAGGATGAGCGTCTTGGCGTCTTGCGGGCGCATCCTGATCTCGCGGGCAAGCTCGCCATCGTGGGCCGACTGACCGAAGACAGCAAGCGCGAGCAGGCGGGTGCCGGGCTGGACCGGCTCTCGGCTGCCGAGCATGCCCGCTTCACCGAACTCAACACGGCCTATGTCGAAAAATTCGGCTTTCCCTTCATCATCGCGGTCAAGGGATTGACGAAGGACGACATTCTCGCCGCCTTCGAGACGCGCATCGCCAATAGCCGCGATGAGGAATTCGACACCGCCTGCCAGCAGGTGGAAAAAATCGCCAGGCTTCGTCTCGAAAGCCTGCTTCCGGAGACACATTGACATGCTTGAGACTTCGACCGTCGTCCTGCCGGATTTCGCTGCCGGTGCCGTCAACCTCGCCTCTGCGCGCCTCGGTGCGGTGGGCATCTTCTCGACCGACGAGTTCTTCGCGCCGGTCTCGCGCATGCTGAACGACGATCCGGCGACATTCGATCCGGATCTCTACGACGACAACGGCAAGTACATGGATGGCTGGGAAAGCCGTCGCAAGCGCGTGCCGGGGCATGACTATGCCGTGATCCGGCTTGCCATGCCGGGCCGCATCTTCGGCTTCGATGTCGATACGCGCTTCTTTACCGGCAACTACCCGCCGCATGGCTCGATCGAGGCGGCATTCGTCGAAAGCGGCGATCCGTCGGATGAAACCGTCTGGACCGAGCTCGTGGCCAAGTCGCCACTCGGCGCGTCTGCACAGCACTTCTTTGTCAATTCCGATACATCTAAGGTCTGGACGCATCTGCGCCTGCATATCTATCCCGATGGTGGTGTGGCGCGGCTGCGCGTCTATGGGGCGGCTCATTTCGACTGGTCGAAGGTTGGCGAAGCCCAAGAGATCGATCTCGCCTATATCTTCCATGGCGCAAAATCGCTCGCCTGGTCGGACGCCCATTACGGCCATCCCGACAAGATCCTCTCGCCGGGCCGCGGCACGAACATGGGCGATGGCTGGGAAACGAAGCGCCGCCGTGGTCCCGGCCATGACTGGGCGATCATCCGCCTCGGCCATCCCGGCGTGATCAACCGGGTGCTGATCGACACGCATTTCTACAAGGGCAATTACCCCGATACCTGCGAGCTGCTCGGCGCTTACCTGCCTGACGCGGGCGACACCTTCAGCGAAGCAGAGATTTCAGCCTCCGAACAGTGGAAGCCGATCCTGACGCGGCAGAAGATGCAGATGGATGCCGAGCACTTTTATGAGCGCGATCAGGTCCAGAAGATCGGTCCGGTCACGCATGTGCGGATCGGTGTGCATCCGGATGGTGGTGTGATGCGCCTGCGTCTCTTTGGTACCAAGGCCTGAGAGTAGGGCGGAAACGAAAAGAGCGGGCATAAGGCCCGCTCGTCGCATGCTTTTCGCCGTCCGCAATGCGGGCGGCTTTTTATGTGCCTTGACGGCGTTTACTGCTTCGGCGCCCGTTCGGCTTCGCGGATCGCTTCCTCGTGATACCAGCTTGCCGAACCGCTCTCATAGATCACGGGTTTCGGCTGCTGGCGCTCACGCAGGGCTTTGATGCGGGCCAGGTCACGCACCGGGAATTCGTAGATCTTCGCCGATTCCCGAACGATGTTCGTTGTCATGCTACTACCTCTCGTTTCACCGAGTGTTGTCTCGATGGTCCTTGCTTAGCACGTCTAAAACTGAAATGCACATGAAAAGTGCAAAATGCCTATTTTGTGGGCATATTTGAAGCAGAAAAAGTGATGAATTTAAAATCATCACAGCGCTTTCTTGTGCCGTTCAGGCTGAAAACGCCGTTCGCCGGCATTCTGTTCCGGCAGCTTAAGGTGTTTCTGTTTAAGATTTCGCTTTCATCACGGGTTTTCAGCGGCTTTCAGGCGGCTTTCGTGACAGGCCGATGACGGAGGCAGCGAATTGGCACGGATCCTGCTTTTATTTGTCCGACTCCCGGGCGAACCGGAGAATCACCCCTCTGTTGCGCATGAATGGCGCGAGACTGAAGAGAGAGCACCATGACCAAGTTTAAGCTCGAGTATATCTGGCTCGATGGCTACAAGCCGGTAGCAAACCTGCGTGGCAAGACGCAGATCAAGGAATTCGACAGCTTCCCGACCCTGGAACAGCTGCCGCTCTGGGGCTTTGACGGCTCCTCGACGATGCAGGCCGAAGGCCACTCGTCGGATTGCGTGCTGAAGCCGGTCGCCATTTATCCCGACCCGGCTCGCACGAACGGCGCTCTCGTCATGTGCGAAGTCATGATGCCGGATGGTGTCACCCCGCATCCGTCGAACAGCCGCGCCACGATCCTCGACGACGAAGGCGCCTGGTTCGGTTTCGAACAGGAATACTTCTTCTACGAAAGCGGCCGTCCGCTCGGCTTCCCGGAGCAGGGCTACCCGGCTCCTCAGGGCCCGTACTACACCGGCGTTGGCTACAAGAACGTCGGCTCGATCGCCCGTGAAATCGTCGAAGAGCATCTCGACCTCTGCCTCGAAGCCGGCATCAACCACGAAGGCATCAATGCCGAAGTGGCCAAGGGCCAGTGGGAGTTCCAGGTATTCGGCAAGGGCTCCAAGAAGGCCGCCGACCAGATCTGGATCGCTCGCTACCTGCTGCTCCGCCTCTGCGAAAAGTATGGCATCGACGTCGAATTCCATTGCAAGCCGCTCGGCGACACCGACTGGAACGGCTCGGGCATGCACTGCAATTTCTCGACCACCTTCATGCGCGAAGTGGGCGGCAAGGAATATTTCGAAGCCCTCATGGCGGCCTTTGCCAAGAACTGGCAGGAACACATCAACGTCTACGGTCCGGACAACCATCTGCGCCTGACCGGCAAGCACGAGACAGCTCCGTGGAACAAGTTCTCCTACGGCGTTGCCGACCGTGGCGCCTCGATCCGCGTTCCGCACTCCTTCGTCAACAACGGCTACAAGGGTTACCTGGAAGATCGCCGCCCGAACTCTCAGGGCTGCCCCTACCAGATCGCTTCCATCGTCCTGCAGACGATCGCCGAAGTGCCGACGGCCGACTACGCCAAGTCTGCGGCCTGATTTCAGGTTGAAGGCTCATGATTGCAGCGCCGGTGGCAACACCGGCGCTGTTTTCGTTTGAGGGGTCTAGGCAACCGCCGGGCGTCTTTTGTTTGCGGCGGCTGTGACATATATTGTCGTCAAGGAGCCCGGTGATGCGACCGTCAGATGTACTGGAACGAAAGAGAGCTTTGATCCGCGAGGTGACAGCACGTCACCACGCGACGAATCCTCGTGTCTTCGGTTCCGTTGCGCGCGGAGAAGACCGCTCAGACAGTGATCTCGATATTCTCGTCGATGCGCTTCCGGGTTCTTCCCTCATGACGCTTGGCGGGTTGCAGTCTGCCCTCGAAGATCTTGCGGAGGGAGTGCCGGTGCATCTGGTGACGACCAGCGAAATTCCGCAGAAGCATCGGGGGCGGATCCTTGCCGAAGCGCTGCCAATATGAAGCGTGAACATCGTATTCGCTCGCTTCTCGAACGGATCCGAAGCGCATCCTTGGATGCCCATGAGCTGTTGGGCGCGCTCGATCTGCGAGAGTTCCGCACCATATTCTTGTTCAACGCGGCGTCGGGATGAGCCTTTTGATGGCAAGCGAAAGCGTTGTTCAACTCGAAGCATTTTCGCCGGATTTCGTTGCGGAGCATCCGGAAATCGATTGGGTTACGATCCGTGGCATGCGTAACCGGATGGCGCATGGATACTTCGACATCAATTTGGATTATGTGTACCAGACTGCGAAGTATGAGGCGCTTGACTTGGTCAGGATCGTCGACTCCCTGATCCATATTTATCCCGAGGGAGAATGATCCCATTGCCCATCGAACTCCCCATCCGTCCCCTGACGGCCCAAGCCTTTGCGCCCTTCGGCGAGGTGATCGAAGCCGATCCCTCGACCATGCGGCTGATCAATGGCGGAACGACCGAACGCTTTCATGCGCTGTTCTCGCCCGAGATTGCGGGCGAGGGTGCCCGGGTGATCGTCAATATCTTTCGCGGCCAGCCGCGCGCCTTTCCCTATGAGATCGGCATGATGGAGCGCCATCCGTTCGGCAGTCAGAGTTTCTCGCCGCTGTCGGGCCGGCCGTTCCTTATTGCCGTTTCCCCCGATGAAGACGGCAAGCCGGGCGAGCCGCAAGTGTTTCTCGCCGCGCCGCATCAGGGCGTGAACTATCGGCGCAACACCTGGCATCATCCCTTGATGGCAATCGGCGGGGTCAGTGATTTCCTGGTTGTCGATCGGGACGGACCCGGCAACAATCTCGAGGAATTCTTCTTCGAGACCCCCTTCGTGATTCGGGAGCCCCTGATATGACCGGCCTCACCACCCATGTGCTCGACACTGCCCTCGGCAAGCCCGCCCAGGGGCTTCGCATCCAGCTGATGCGGATGAATGGCGAGGAGGCGGAGCTGATCAAGACCGTCTTCACCAATGACGACGGGCGGGTCGATGGCGGGCCGATGCTGATCGGCGAGGAATTCCAGGTCGGGCAATATGAGCTGCTTTTCCATGCTGGCGATTATCTCAAGGCCAGGGGTTTTGTGCTGACCGACCCGCCCTTTCTCGACGTGATCCCGATCCGCTTCGGCATTTCTGACATCTCGGCGCATTACCACGTGCCGCTGTTGCTCTCGCCTTATGGTTATTCGACCTATCGGGGAAGCTGAGCATGCGCTTTGCCGCCATCGCCGATATCCATGGCAACCATCTGGCACTCGAGGCGGTCATTGCCGACATCAGGGCACACGGGATCGACCAGATCGTCAACCTTGGCGACAGTTTTTCGGGGCCGCTCGAGGCGGGCCTGACCGCGGATCTGCTGATGCCGCTGGGCGCCCTGACCGTGCGCGGCAATCACGACCGGGCCTTGATCGATCGACCGTTCGAGAAGATGGGTGATTGGGAAAAACCGAGCTTTCCGCAATTGTCGGCGGTCCAGCTCGACTGGATCCGTGGCCTTCCGGAAACGGCGTGCATGGGCGACGAGGTGTTCCTCTGCCACGCGACGCCTGAGGACGACAACACCTATTGGACCGAGACGCTGTCGGCAGACGGGATCTTTCACCTGAAGCCGCTCGCCGAGATAGAGGCGCTGGCTAAGGGGATCAACACGCCGCTCATCCTGTGCGGGCACAGCCATATTCCGCGTGCCGTGCAGCTTTCTGACGGCCGACTGATTGTCAATCCGGGCAGCGTCGGCTGCCCTGGTTTTGACTATGACGTGCCTGTTTATCACAAGGCCCAGGCGGGAACGCCGTTTGCGAGCTACGCGGTGCTGGAAAAGAGCCCGCGCGGCTGGCAGCCGAGTTTCCGGCAGGTGCGCTACGACAATCTCGCCATGGCCGCACTTGCCCGCCGTCATGGCATGATGGACTGGGTCAGCGCGCTCTCGAGCGGCTGGATAGCCTGACAAACCTCAGAACGGGCTTTCCGCAATGATCGTCTTGTCGACATCCGCCAGCTGGCGTTTGCCGCACAGCGCCATGGTGATGTCCATCTCCTTGGCGATGATCTCCAACGCCTTGGTGACGCCTTGTTCGCCCATGGCGCCGAGCCCATAGAGGAAGGGGCGGCCGATATAGGTGCCCTTGGCACCGAGCGCGATCGCCTTCAGCACATCCTGGCCGGAGCGAATGCCGCCATCGACATGCACTTCGATCTGGTCGCCGACGGCATCGACAATCTTCGGCAGCATGGCAATCGAGGAGTGGGCGCCGTCAAGCTGGCGACCGCCATGGTTGGAGACGATGATGGCATCGGCCCCGGTCTTTGCCGCCATCTGGGCGTCCTCGACATCGAGAATGCCCTTGATGATCAGCTTGCCGCCCCACAGCTTCTTGATCCATTCGACATCGGCCCAGGAGAGCTTGGGATCGAACTGTTCTGCGGTCCAGGCGCCAAGCGAGGAGAGGTCGGACACATTCTTGGCATGGCCGTGGATGTTGCGGAAAGTGCGGCGCTCAGTCTGCAGCATGTTCCAGCACCAGCGCGGGCGCATGGCCATCTGGAAGAGATGTTTGGGCGTCAGGCGCGGCGGGGCGGACAGGCTGTTGCGCAGGTCCTTGTGGCGCTGCCCGAGGATCTGCAGATCGGCGGTTAGCACCAGTGCCGAGCATTTGGCCGCACGGGCGCGCTCGATCAGGTTCATCACAAAGTCGCGGTCGCGCATGACATAGAGCTGGAACCAGAAGGGGCGCGTGGTGACCGAGGCGACGTCCTCGATCGAGCAGATGCTCATGGTCGAGAGCGTGAAGGGCACGCCGAATTTCTCCGCAGCCTTCGCCGCCAGCATCTCGCCATCGGCATGCTGCATGCCGGTCAGACCCGTCGGGGACAGCGCCACCGGCATCTTGACCTTTTCGCCGATCATCGTGGTTTCGAGCGAGCGATTGGTCATGTCAACCAGCACGCGCTGGCGCAGCTTGATCTTGGAGAAATCGCTCTCGTTCGCCCTGTAGGTGCTTTCGGTATAGGAGCCGCTGTCGGCATAATCGAAGAAGAGTTTGGGCACGCGCTTGCGTGCCAGCGTCTTCAGATCGGAAATTTCAAGGATCGGCCCCATTGTCTCTCTCTCCGCCAATGTCTTGCCATCGGCATATCACGATGGCTAGCCGGCTGTGAACAGAGGGAGGAGTCTGGAGGTAAAATAATTTTACCTCTTGTTTGTTCAAAAATGCTCTCCGGATCTGAACGGGCCCACCCGCATGCCGGCGGCGATCAGATAGGCAGTCGACCAGCCGATCAGCAGAAAGCCGTTGACACCCTCAAGGGCAGCAAACATGCGCCATTCGGGATGGGGCACGACGTCCCCATAGCCGACGGTGGAGAAGGTGATGGTCGAGAAATAGAGCGCGGTCTCGAAATCATCGACCACGCCGATCAGGCTATAGGCGGCTGCCCAGAGCCAGACTTCTGCCGTCAATACGGCAAAAACCCCGATGACCACGGTGTTCATCGCCAGCATGCGACTGCGGTGGCCATGCAGGCGGATGTGATCGGTGACAAAGCTCATGGCATGCGTCACACCCATCAGCCCGAAGGTGTGGATCACCACCGTCAGCGAGATCATCAGTGTGCCGAGGGCGAGATTGGTGGCCAGCATGATGCATCCTCCTCCGGATGGCTGTCGTTCAGCGAAGGTCCTTGCGGATCATGAATTTGAGGCCGGACCAGACATCGGTGACGGCGCAGACTTTCACGTCGACCAGGCCAGTCGGCAGGAAGATGGTGCGGAGCACGTCCTCGGTGATTGAGGTCGGGACTTTCGAGGCCTTCTTCGGCCAGGAGATCCACATTATGCCCGTTGGTTTCAGCATGGATTTCAGGCGTAGCGCGTTTTCTTCGAGGCGAGCGCAATCCGTCTCGAAGACATGGATATAGTCGAGTTCCCTGCCATCAGTCTCGGCGATGTTTCCGATGCAGTGCACCAAGGGCAGATCGTCGACAAGATGGGCGAGATCGTCGGGCAGATTGACGAAGAGAGCGGCAAGCTCCGGCTTCAATCCGAGCTTTTTCGGAACAGGGGTGCCGGAATAGCCGCTGTCACTCATGATGGTCCAAATCTTTCCCGAGGTTTGCAGCACCGGCATCGTTCAGCGCCGCATGGGGGCGACGCGAATTGGAGCATCGTCGGGTTCGGGCCGGTGTGTCAATGCGCGCTTTGTCATCGGTTTTTTGCGGAGCGGCCATAGGCTCATGACGGGTAGAAGAGAGGATCGTGATGTTGAGGCTGCCACGGAATTGCGTTCTGACCGTCATTTTGCTCGTCTGGGGCCTTGGCGTGGCTGCAGGACCATCAAACGCGGTTATCATCGAAGCGGATCCGGTGCCGACCGGCCCTCCGGGCGAAGTGTTCGACAGCGGCGCGGGGCAGTGCGCGACTGATAGGGCCCGACTGACCGATGCCGACCTGATGGCCAATGCCAAACGCAGGATGGACGAGGAGCGCTTCGAGGAGGCGCGGGCCTTGCTCGATGCCGTCCGGCAGAAGAACTCCGCCCGCTATTTCAACTATCGCGGCTTCGTCACCCGCAAGCTCGGCGACCCGGAGGGAGCACTGATCCATTATCGTCGCGCGCTGGTCCTCGATCCCTATTATGCCGAGGCACGGGAATATCTTGGCGAGGCCTATCTGATGCTCGGGCGTATCGAAGATGCCGAGGCCGAGCTCATCCAGATCGGACGCATCTGTGGCGTCCAATGCGAGCCCTATCTGGAACTGAGCGAAGCCCTGGCGGAGGTGAGAGGCCGATAAGGGCCTGTCGCCGGTGTCGGACGCCGTTCAGTTTGCAGGCTTCGACGCCTTGCCTGCCACATAGGTCTCGACCACCGAACGATCGTCGCCCAGCGTCTGCAGCAGGAAGAGTTCTTCCGAAAGCGATGTCACCGTTTCCATGCGAAGCCGCATGGCCGGGGTCGCGGCCGCATCGAGCACCACGATATCGGCATCCGTGCCCTCGTCCAGCGTGCCGATCCTGTCCGCGAGGTCGAGCGCCACGGCATTGCCGAGCGTCATGTGGTAAAAGCTTTCGAGCGGGTTCAAACGTTCGCCGAGCAATTGCTGGATCTTGTAGGCCTCGTCCATGGTCTTGAACATGGAATAGCTGGAGCCGCCGCCGATATCGGTGGCGACCGCGACGGTGACGGGCTTTTCGCGGCGCTTGATCGCCTTCAGCGGAAAGAGGCCGGAGCCGAGGAAGAGGTTCGAGGTCGGGCAGTGGACGGCGACTGCGCCGCTTTCTGCCATGGCATCGGCTTCGCGCTCCGACAGATGGATCGCGTGGCCGAATAGGGCCTTTTTCCTGAGCAGGCCGTAGCGGGCATAGATGTCGGTATAATCGGTCGCGTCGGGGTAAAGCTCGCAGGTATAGCGAATCTCGTCGTGGTTCTCGGACAGATGCGTCTGGATATGCAGGTCGGGAAATTCTTCCGCGAGCTTCTGGGTCATCGCCATCTGTTCAGGCGTCGAGGTGATGGCGAAGCGGGGCGTGATGGCGACGTGGTTGCGGCCCTTGCCGTGCCATTGTTCGATCACCGCGCGTGTCTCGTCATAACCGAGCTGCGGCGTGTCGAGCAGGCCCTGCGGCGCGTTGCGGTCCATCATCACCTTGCCGCCGATCATCAGCGTGCCGCGCTTGAGGCTTTCGGCAAAGAAGGCATCGGCGGACGCCTTGTGCACCGAGCAATAGGCCACCGCCGTTGTCGTGCCCTGGCGCAGGAATTCGTCGAAGAATTGCGTGGCGATCCGCTCGGCATGGGCGCTTTCGACAAAGCGGCATTCCTCAGGGAAGGTGTAGGTGTTCAGCCATTCCAGCAGGTTGGCGGCATAGGAGGCGATCACCTGCATCTGCGGGAAATGCACATGGCAGTCGATCAGGCCAGGTAGGATCAGATGCGGTCGATGGTCGATCTCGGTTGTATCAGCGCCGGCCTTCGGTTTCACATCGGCATAGGCGCCGGTGGCTGCAATCTTGCCGTCGCGGACCAGCAGCGCGCCGTCTTCCTCATGGAGATAGCTCTCGCTGTCGCCGGCATGCTCAGGTGCCCGGCGAAAAGAGAGGAGGCGGCCGCGGATCAGGGTCTCAGTTGTCATCATTTGCCTTCGACCGTCGTCTCGTACCAGGCGACGAGCAGCTTGCGCTCTTCGGGAGAGAGATCGGTGATGTTTCCGGGCGGCATGGCATGGCTGCGGCCGGCCTGGAGATAGATTTCACGGGCATGGGCGGCGATCTCGCCGTCCGTTTCCAGCTTCACGTTCTTCGGTGCCCGCGCAATGCCTTCCCAGACGGGCTCGGCAGCGTGGCACATCGAACAGCGGCCCTGTACGACATCACGCACCGCTTCGAAATGGCCGTTCTGGACAAAGGTCTGTTCACGCTGAGACAGGCTCACCTGTTCCTCCTCGCCGGTCAGCACCTTCGGCACGGTCGAGAGCCACATGATGACGATGAAGATCAGCACCGTCACCAGCCAGGTCCAGGTCGGCTTGCCCTTGCGGGCATGCGTCGTGTTGAACCAGTGGCGGATGGTGACGCCCATCAGGAAGACAAGGGCTGCGATGATCCAGTTGAACTGCGTGGCGAAGGCCAGCGGATAGTGGTTCGACAGCATGAAGAAGATGACGGGCAGCGTCAGGTAGTTGTTGTGCAGCGAGCGCTGCTTGGCGATCACGCCGTATTTCGGATCGGGCGTGCGGCCGGCTATCAGGTCGGCGACGACGATCTTCTGGTTGGGGATGATGATGAAGAAGACATTGGCCGACATGATGGTGGCGGTAAACGCACCCAGATGCAGGAAGGCGGCGCGGCCGGTGAAGATCTGCGTATAGCCCCAGGCCATTGCGATCAGCACCAGGTATAGGAAGACCATCAGGCCCCAGGTGTTGCGGCCCAGCGGTGACTTGCACAGGAGATCATAGAGGATCCAGCCGACGGCCAGCGACGCCAGCGACAGACAGATGGCCTGCCACGGCTCGATGTCGAGGACCGTGCGGTCGATGAGGAAGAGATCGGCGCCGCCATAATAGACGACGGCCAGAAGGGCAAAACCGGAGAGCCAGGTGGCATAGCTTTCCCATTTGAACCAGGTCAGATGCTCCGGCATCGAGGCGGGCGCCACCAGATATTTCTGGATATGATAGAAGCCGCCGCCATGCACCTGCCATTCCTCGCCATAGGCGCCAGCAGGCAGGCCGGGGCGTTTCACGAGGCCGAGATCCAGCGCGATGAAATAGAAGGACGAGCCGATCCAGGCGATGGCCGTGATCACATGCAGCCAGCGGACTGCGAAGTTCAGCCATTCCCAGGCGATTGCGTATTCATACATTGCAGAATTCCTTCACATTCCCCGACCAGCCACATTGCGAAAATTTTGCACTGAAGGAAAGGGGGAGAGTGCGCTGCAGCAGGGACTACTCCCATACTTTGTCTCTATCCCAACGAGGACAGGTTGCACTGCTTCCATGCGACGGACATGGCCTATTGATCCGCTGGTCCGTCAGGTGCGATCCAGGGTGGCAGCGTTTCATTCATCCACTGGCGGAAGGCCTGCACCTTGGCCGATCTGCGACGGCTTTTCGGCGAGATGAGCCAATAGCTCTGGTCGTCCTTCTTGAAGATGTCGATGGGCATGATCAGTCGACCGGCTTCCAGTTCCTCGCGATGAAGAAACGGGCTCAGCAGCGCCACGCCGTGACCGGCAATGGCGGCGCTGCCTTCCAGATCCAGTGCACCGTCGGCGTCGATCGTGATCGTGCCGGGCAGAGGTGTTTCGATGCCGTTCGACTGAAACCAGATTCCCCACCATTTGCTGCTGCCGCCGATCAGCGGCAGCTTCAGAAGATCCGCCGGGGCCGTCACGCCGCCGATTGTCTCGGCCAGCTTCGGGCTCAGCATGGGTGCATAACGCAGTCGGAACAGTTCGTGCGCCTCTACATCCGCCGGTGGCCTCTCGCCCCGCCAGATGACGATGTCGGCATTGTCGCTGCGAAAATCCAGCGGTTTGTCCATGCGCAGAATGCGCACGGCCAGACCCGGATGCTGCAGCTGGAATGCGCCGATATGACGTGCCAGCCAGTGCGAGGCAAAGGTCGGGGTGGAACGAATTTGCAGTATCCCGTCTGCCTCCTGGCGGGCATTCGCAATGGCCTCCGACAGAAGCCCGAAGGCCTCGGCCACCTTGGGCTGCAGCCGGCGACCGGCCTCGGTCAGCTCGATGCGGCGGGGCATTCTCAGGAAGAGGGCTTCTCCGACATGGGTCTCCAGAAGCTTGATCTGATAGCTGACGGCCGTCTGGGTCATGCCGAGCTCTTCGCCGGCGCGGGTGAAACTCATCAGCCGTCCGACGGCCTCGAAGACACGAAGGGCATTCAGCGGCAGTTGGCGCGACAGTTTCATGGATTAGTTCTCTTTATCCATGCGAAGCGTAATTGAATTGGATTGCGCTCGCAACCACGGGCATGATTGCGTCATCTAACAAGAACGAAATCACGTAGCGTGGAGGCTCAGATGGTATCCGCGATCGGACGACTTATGCCCAATTTTGAGGGCATTCTGCAGCGGTTTTTCAAGGCCGTACCACCGGGGCAAGGTGCACGCCGCCTTGATGTCGAGGACCTTCCGGACGACCTTCGCCGGGACGTCGGGCTGGAGATTGCTGAGGCGGTGTGGCGTGTGAGAGAGCAGTCCGAGCGACGGCTGCTTGATCTCACGCGTCCTGGGTTGATGTAGAAAACGGCTTGGGATCAGTGGTTTGATCCGATTGCCTCCGGAACAGAATCAGTTGCTTCGATCATTGATTCACGCGAGCAACACGCCCAGCAACTCCGCCGCGACCATGGCTGCAATCACCGTCGGCCGCTTGTCCTTCACCGATCCGCCGCCGATCGGGAGCGTCAGCCTGTCCATGCTCGCGCGGTTCGCACCCTCCCGCCCAAGGAAGGAGGCGAAGGTGGCGCGCTTTGTCTTCGACCCGATCATGCCCACATAGGCGAGGTCGGTGCGGCCGAGGGCTTCCTTTGCGATCAGGAAATCCAATGCATGATCATGGGTCAGGATGACGACGGCGGCGCCGGATTTGAGCTTTGCCACCTCCGCCTCGGGCATGGCGACCCGGCGGAAATTGATGCCTTGGGGCAACTCGCCGTCGATTGCGGGACGCGAGTCGATCAGGGTCACATTGAGCGGAAGCGGCGCCAGCGCTTGCGCCAGCGCCAGTCCGACATG
>CALSAF010000122.1:0-14175 GCA_943372805.1 Rhizobium sp. Q54 | reverse complement strand
GCTGATGCGCGCCAACGAGAACCTCGAGGCGATCGCCGTCACACGCGGCGAGGCGACCGAGCGGCAGCATATCCATGATTCGCTTGATGGGGTGCTGATGTCGATCCGCCATCTGGCATTGGCGCTCACCAATCTCACCTGGGTGACGGCCGGCTTCGGATGGCTTGCGATCATCGTGCCGATCCTGATTGCCTCGCCGGCCTATTTTGCCGGCACCATTTCCTTCGGTGGCCTGATGATGGCCGCTGCCGCCTTCACCCAGGTCTATTCGGCGCTGCGCTGGTATGTCGACAATTTCGGGGCCATTGCCGACTGGCGGGCGGCCCTGATGCGCGTCACGGTGCTGAGAGCCGCCCTGACCACGATGAACGACAACGAAGGTGGCAGCGGGCGGCTGACGCTCGCCCGCAGCGAGGATGGGACGCTCAGGCTGGAAAATCTCGAGATCTGCGTTCGCGTCAACGGCGATGCCTGCGAAAGCGCCTTCCATCTCAAGGAAAGGGATGTCGTGATTTCCGCCGGCGATCGCGTGATGGTCAATGGCGACCAGGGCGTGAACCGCAAGTTGCTCTTCCACGCCATGGCCGGGCTCTGGCCTTTCGGCGAGGGACGCATCCTCTTGCCGGAGGACGAACTCGTTTTCGTGCCGCAGGCCGGTTACCTGCCCGAGGGACGGCTGCGCAGCCTTCTCACCTATCCGTCGCTCTCTGCCACTGTCGATGATGCCACACTCGTCTCGGCCCTGCAGACGGTCGGGCTTGGCGAATTTTCCCGGCGCCTGGATGAAAAGGGACGCTGGGAGAGGATCCTCGACAAGGACCAGCAGATGGCGCTGGCTTTCGCCAATATCCTCATCCGCAAGCCCCGCTGGCTGGTGATGCAGGATGTGCTGGAAGGTCTGGAGCCGGAAACCGAAAGCCGGCTCACGAAAATTCTCGCAACGGATCTTGCCGGGATGACCCTGATTTATCTCGGCAGGTCCCATGCCTTTGCCAATGCGACGGGGGCGAGGGCCGTTCATCTAGAAAAGACGAGCGGAGGCCTCGAACCGAAGGTGCAAGAGGCCATATGTTAGCGGCCCTCACTGTCCTCGTAATTCTTTATCTGCTGATCGACGACAAGTATCGGCTTTATAACACCAAGACCCATCGATGGAACAAGCCCACTGAAGAAAACAAAGTGGGTTACTTTCTCGTGGCAATCCTGTTCTTCAGCTGGCTCGCGTTTTGGTTCGTCTTTCTCTGACTTTTGGCCAAACGACGAATTGAGTAGGCAATCAGCCTTCCAGTTCCTCGCGCAGCATTTCGAGCTCCAACCATTCCTCCTCCATGCGCGTGATATCGGCGCGCAGCTTTTCCATTTCGGCGGCGAACTTGTTGAAGGTCTGGGGATCCTTGGTGAAGAGGTTGGGATCGGCCATCTTCGCCTCACGCGCGGCGATCTCCTTCTCAGCCTTTTCCATTTCCTTCGGCAGGTTTTCCAGCGCAAACTTCTGCTTGAAGGAGAGCTTGCCCTTACCCTTCGAGCCTGCCTCGGCGGGCTTGCCGCCCGAGGCTTCCTGCGCCTTGGCCTTTTCGGCCTTTTCCACCCGCTTGCGCTCGTCCTCGACGCCCTTGCGCTGCGCAAGCATGTCGGAATAGCCGCCGGCATATTCGATCCAGCGACCATCGGGGGCGTCCGGATTGGCCGGCGCGATGGTCGAGGTCACCGTACGATCGAGGAAGTCACGGTCGTGGCTGACCAGGATGACGGTGCCCGAATAGCCGGCAACGATTTCCTGCAGGAGGTCGAGCGTCTCGATGTCGAGGTCGTTGGTCGGCTCGTCGAGGATCAGGAGGTTCGAGGGCTTGGCCATGATGCGCGCCAGCATCAGGCGCGCACGCTCGCCGCCCGAGAGGTTGCGGATCGGCGTGCGGGCCTGTTCCGGCTGGAACAGGAAGTCCTTCATGTAGCCGGTGACATGCTTCTGCTCGCCATTGACCAGAAGATTCTCGCCGCGACCGTCGGTCAGGTAATGGGCCAGCGTGTCATCGGGGTTCAAGTCCTCGCGCTTCTGGTCGAGAACCGCAATCTCCAGATTGGTGCCGAGCTTCACCACGCCTTCGTCGGGTTCGAGCTGGCCGGTCAGCATCTTCAGGAGCGTCGTCTTGCCGGCCCCGTTCGGGCCGATCAGACCGATGCAGTCGCCGCGATGGACGCGGATCGAGAAGGGCGCAACGATGGCGCGATCGCCATAGGTCTTGGTGATCTTGTCCGCCTCGATGACGAGCTTGCCGCTTTCCTTGCCTTCAGTCGCCGATGCCTGGATAGTGCCTTGCGGCCCCTTGTGGCCACGATAGTTGGCGCGCAATGCCTGGAGATTACCGAGACGCCGCATGTTGCGCTTGCGCCGTGCGGTCACGCCATAGCGCAGCCAGTGTTCTTCGCGTTCGATCTGGCGGCCGAGCTTGTGCTGCTCGATTTCCTCCTCTTCGAGCACCTGGTCGCGCCATTCCTCGAAATGGGCAAAGCCCCGGTTCAGGCGGCGCGACTGGCCGCGATCGAGCCAGACGGTGGCGGTCGAGATCTTCTCAAGGAAACGGCGGTCGTGGGAAATCAGGACGAGCGCGCTGCGGCTCTTCGACAATTCACCTTCCAGCCATTCGATCGTCGGCAGGTCGAGATGGTTGGTCGGCTCGTCGAGCATCAGGATGTCGGGCTCGGGGGCGAGCACGCGGGCGAGCGCAGCACGCCGGGCTTCACCGCCAGAAAGCCGGGTCGGATCCTCCTGGCCTGTGAGGCCGAGGTGCTCAAGCAGATAGGTTACCCGATAGGGGTCGTCGCCAGGACCAAGCCCAGCTTCGGCATAGGCTTGCACGGTGGAGTAGCCATCGAAATCCGGAGCCTGCTCCAGATAGCGAATCGTCGATGAGGGGTGGCGGAAGACCTCGCCGGATTGTGCCTCGACGATCCCCGCAGCAATTTTCATGAGCGTCGACTTGCCTGAGCCGTTTCGCCCGACAAGGCAGATACGGTCGCCCGGCTCAACCTGAAGACCGGCACCGGCGAGCAGTGGCGTGCCGCCGAAGGAGAGTTGAATGTCGTCGAGTTTCAGAATGGGAGGCGCCAAGGTATCAGGCTCCGGAAAGGTCATAGGGGCGGGCGAGCAGCATGGCCCGACCATGGGAAAGTGAGACCGAGATCGGCCCCTCGGCGACATTGGATATCGTACGGGAGGAACCGAAGGGCAAACGGAAATCCTGGAGCGGATAGCGTGCGTTGAGGATCGTCAGCCCCTCCAGCGCCGTGAAACCGAGCACAGAGAAGAGAGCACCCTTCGGCAGTTCGAGCGCCAGTTCGCTCTCTTCGGAAAAAGGATAGGCCTCCTCCACACCGGAGGTCAGCACCACCTCGTAGCCGTCATCAACCAGACCGAGCGCATTCAGATAATGCTGCAGAGCGTGGTCAGAGCGCTCGCCGCCGAGAGCGCCGACGAGTATCAGCCGCGTGGCACCGCGCGCAATGGCCTCGGCCACAGCGATTTCTCCGTCGGTGACGGCCTTGGCGGCAGGGTATGTACGTCGTTCGACGGTCGGGAAACGCGCAATCAGGGCAGCATCGCTGCTGTCGAAATCGCCAACCCAGAGCTCCGGCGTCACACCGAGGCTCGACGCATGGTGCATGCCGCTGTCAGCCGCAATCACGCGGCTACCATGCGTCAGTGCCCGCAGGCGATCGGTGACTGTCAGGCTGCCGCCAAGCAGCAGGGTGAAGGAGGTCGAAGTCATGCGCCAGCCCTTAGCGCATCTTGCCCCAAAAGGGAAAGGCGAATGCGGCAAAGACCGCGCCTACGGGCGTGCGAGAAACGCAGCCCGGACTGGCTTATTCGAGGCAATCCGGGCCGATCGGTCTCAGCGCTTTTTGGGCGAAGCCGCCTCGGCATTCTTGATCTGCGAGGTGAAACTCGAGACCGGAGCCGCAGCGGGCTTCGACTTTTCCTGTTTCGGTTTTCTTACTTCGCGGTTCGAACGCTGCTGGCCTTTAGCCATGATGTGTTTTCCTTGCTTGCGGGAGCCGGTACCCGGGCGGATGCCGAGCTGCGGCTGGGGTCGATGTCGGTTTCGGCGATACACCGATCGAAGCTCTCGCTTTCGAACCGGACACGGTACTGGCGGCTTCCACCAGTCTCCGGCAGGGTGGCCAGTACCTTGCAGGCACCCCCACTGCGGGCGAGACGGACAGGGCCGTCCTTCAGAACCACCAGATCGCCGATGGAATAGCGGTGTTTGGTCATAGATACTCCTGCAGCGCAAAGACTGCGGTCGTGACAGGCAGCCCTCGCCAAATCGCGCGGAACGAAATCCTGTAAGTCGATGGGAGCCTGCCGGTGGGCGGGCCATGGCAGCCGGATGTGATGGTCCGGCGAGAGAAAGTCGGGTCGTGGAGAAATTCGGTGATGCCCGGCCCCCGGTATTCCGTCCTGGCGGAATCTGGCGCTTGCAGACGGACACGCATCAGCTTTCATGCAAAATAGCCTGTCAGATCACAGCCAAAACACAAGCATTATCTGTCGCACGCGGCGAAGGCAGAGCATGTACTTGCACCGCGTGAAGGGCCTCACTAGGTTGCAGCCGAGGACAAACGAGGCTCTGACATCATGCAGTTTCAAGGTACCGCCGACTACGTGGCCGACAAGGATCTGATGATCGCGGTCAATGCCGCGATCCGGTTGGAGCGGCCGCTGCTGGTAAAAGGCGAACCCGGCACCGGCAAGACGGAACTCGCCCGGCAGGTGGCCGCAGCACTCGGCATCGAGATGCTGGAATGGAACGTCAAGTCGACGACCAAGGCGCAGCAGGGTCTCTACGAGTATGACGCCGTCTCGCGGCTGCGCGATAGCCAACTGGGCGATGCCCGTGTCCATGACGTCAACAACTACATCCGCAAGGGCAAGCTCTGGCAGGCCTTTTCGGCAGCGAAGAAATGCGTGCTGCTGATAGACGAGATTGACAAGGCCGACATCGAATTTCCCAATGACCTGCTGCAGGAACTCGACCGGATGGAGTTCCATGTCTATGAGACGGGCGAGACCGTCACGGCCAGGGTGCGACCGATCGTCATCATCACCTCGAACAACGAGAAAGAACTGCCGGACGCATTTCTGCGCCGCTGCTTCTTCCACTACATCCGTTTTCCCGATGTCCAGACCCTGGAGAAGATCGTCGAGGTCCACTACCCCGGCATCAGGAAGACGTTGCTTGGCAATGCGCTCAGCCAATTCTACGAGATCCGCGAAACCCCCGGACTGAAGAAGAAGCCATCAACCTCGGAAGCACTGGACTGGATCAGACTCCTGGTCGCCGAGGACGTCGATCCGGCCGATTTGCGTGGCGACGCCAGGAACGCCCTGCCGAAACTGCACGGCGCGCTCTTGAAGAACGAGCAAGACGTACACCTCTTCGAACGGCTCGCCTTCATGGCCCGGCGGGAACGCTAACGCTACCCATTGATTCGCACGTCTGAGAAGCGTAAAAAGGCAATGTTCCGTGGTGATTTGGCCGGTCGGCTTGCAGCCACGTAAAATAAGTCGCTAAAGGGCCGAGGCGAGTTCGAAGACTTTCCGAGGACCGGTGGCGATCAGCAGCTGCCGGTATTTTTGTGTTTGCGGCAAGGATGCCGTAGCGACAAGGAAAGTCGAGAGTAAGAGACATGCCGATCCGAATCCCCGACACGCTGCCTGCCTTTGAGACCCTCGTACATGAGGGTGTGCGCGTGATGACCGAGACCATGGCGGTCCGTCAGGACATTCGCCCCTTGCAGATCGGCCTGCTTAACCTGATGCCGAACAAGATCAAGACGGAGATCCAGTTTGCCCGCCTGATCGGGGCTTCGCCGCTGCAGGTCGAACTCTCGCTCGTGCGCATGGGCGGGCACAAGGCGAAGAACACGTCCGAAGAGCATCTCCTGTCCTTTTACCAGACCTGGGACGAGGTAAAGGACCGCAAGTTCGACGGCTTCATCATCACCGGCGCGCCTTTGGAAACGCTGCCCTTCGAGGAGGTCACCTACTGGCCGGAACTGCAGGAAATCCTGGACTGGACCGAAACCAATGTGCATTCGACCATGAATGTCTGCTGGGGCGCGATGGCCGCCATCTATCATTTCCATCGGGTCGAAAAGCATGCGCTGAAGGAAAAGGCCTTCGGCGTTTACCGGCACCGCAACCTCGCCCCGTCATCGGTCTATCTGAACGGGTTTTCCGATGATTTCCAGGTGCCTGTCTCGCGCTGGGCAGATGTGCGCCGCCCCGATATCGAGAGCGTTGCAGGACTGAACATCCTGCTCGAATCCGATGAGATGGGCGTGTGCCTTGTGGCAGAAAAGCGGGCAAACCGGCTCTATATGTTCAACCATATCGAATATGACTCGACGTCGCTGGGGGACGAGTATTTCCGCGACAAGAATGCCGGCATTCCGATCAAGCTGCCACACAACTATTTCCCGCACAATGATGACACGCAGGCACCGCTCAACCGCTGGCGCGGCCATGCGCATCTCCTGTTCGGCAACTGGATCAACGAGATCTACCAGATGACGCCCTATGACCTCGCCGAGATCGGCAAGGACTTCGGCGGCTGAGAGCAACCGCCAGCGCGGATATAGGCTGATTTTGGCGGGACAGAGGGCGGCCCTTGTGACAGGATGGCCTCTCCTGTCCCGCGTACAACCGATACCGACCGATGTTCCTGCCCTTCTTCCTGCGCCTGAGAGATGAAAAGCTGCCCGTCACGCTGCGCGAGTACCTCGCCCTGCTGGAAGGGCTGGAGGCAGGTCTCGTCACCTTTGACCCGGAAGGTTTCTACTATCTGGCCCGAACCACGCTGGTGAAGGACGAACGTTTCATCGACCGGTTCGACCGGGTCTTTTCCGAAATCTTCGGTGGCGTTTTCGACGTGGCGGCAGCCGATGGCACCGATGCGGTGCCAATCCCGCAGGCCTGGCTGCACCGCCTGGCGGAAAAGCTCCTGTCTGACGAGGACAAGGCGCTGATCGAATCCCTGGGCGGCTTCGACAGACTGATGGAAACGCTGAAGGAGCGCCTCGCCGAACAGAAGGAACGCCACCAGGGTGGCAACAAATGGATCGGGACGGCAGGCACCTCACCTTTTGGTGCCTATGGCTACAATCCCGAAGGCGTCCGCATTGGCCAGGAAGAAAGCCGGCACCGCAGCGCCGTGAAGGTCTGGGACCAACGCGAGTTCCGCAATCTTGATGACCGGGTGGAGCTGGGTACGCGCAATATCAAGGTGGCCCTGAAGCGATTGCGCCGCTTCGTGCGTCATGGAGCGGCAGAGGAATTCGATCTCGATGGCACGGTCAGATCGACGGCCGAGCACGGCTATCTCGACGTCCGGACAAGGCCAGAGCGGCGCAATGCGGTAAAGCTGCTGATGTTCTTCGACATTGGCGGTTCGATGGATGATCACGTGCGCGGGGTCGAGGAACTATTCTCTGCCGCTCGCTCGGAATTCCGGCACATGGAATACTTCTACTTCCACAATTGCCCCTACGAGCGCGTCTGGAAGGACAATGTGCGCCGCCATGCCGACACGATCCCGACACTCGACGTGATCCGCACCTATGGTCCTGACTATCGCCTGGTCTTTGTCGGTGACGCGGCAATGAGCCCCTACGAAATCACCCATCCCGGAGGTTCGGTCGAACACTGGAACACCGAAAGCGGCGCAGCATGGCTTGCGAAGCTGACGGACCATTTCCGCCGGCATCTGTGGATCAATCCCCTGCCGGAGCCGCGATGGGACTATACGATGTCGGTTGGACTGATTCGGCGCTTGATGGGCAGCCGCATGTTCCCGCTGACACTCGGCGGGTTGGAGCAGGCGGCACGCGAGCTGGCACGCTGATCCGAAAAGACAAGACAAGGCGAGGACGCAGACAATGACAAAAAACGTGTTCGGGATGATGCCGGCGGGTGAGGCGGTCGAAAAAGTAGTGCTGACAGGCGGCGGCCTGACAGCCTCCATCATAACCTTCGGGGCAGTACTCCAGGATCTACGCCTTGTGGATCATGACGCTCCGCTGGTGCTCGGCTTCGAGGACCTTGCGAGCTATCTCCAGCACTCACCCTATTTCGGCGCCACCCCGGGCCGCTGCGCCAACCGGATCGGCAATGGGCGCTTCTCCCTGGATGGCGTGGACTACCAGCTGGAACTGAATGAAAAGGGCGTGACCCACCTTCATGGCGGCTCGGACGGCATGGGACGTCGGAACTGGACGATCCTCGAACATGGCGCAAACCATGTCGTGATGGAAATCGCAGACCCGGATGGGCGCGCCGGATATCCGGGTACGACCCGGACCCGCGCCACCTTCGCCGTCGAGGAAGGCGGCGTCTTTTCGGCGCTCTACGAGACCGTGACGGACAGGCCGACGATCGCCAACGTCTGCCACCACGCTTATTTCAACCTGGATGGCCGGCCCGATATTCTCGGCCATGATATGATGATCGCAGCCGATCACTATACCCCGGTGGACGAGAGGCTGATCCCGACGGGAGAGATTCGCCCGGTGGAAAACACCGCCTTCGATTTTCGCGAGATGCGCCCGATTCGGCTTGAGGTGGATGGCGGGCAAATGGGATACGACCACAATTTCTGTCTGTCGAGCAGCCGTGTGGCCAAGCGCAGTGTTGCTCTCGCCCGTAGCGTTAATTCAGGCGTGACCATGGAGATCCTGACGACGGAGCCGGGCGTGCAGTTCTACGCCGGTGGAAAGGTGGGGCCCGCCGTGCCAGGTCTCGATGGGCGCCGCTATGGTGCATTTGCCGGCTTCTGCATGGAAACACAGATTTGGCCGGATGCGATCAACAAGCCGAACTTTCCCGATGCGGTCCTGCGTCCGGGCGAAGTGCTGCGTCAGGAGACGGACTACGTGTTCTCGAAACACTGACATGCAGGGACAGCCGGCTGCGGACATGTCTGCAGTCGGCATCAAACCGAGGACAATCGACGGCGGCAAAACCGCAAGACATCGATCATCGTACTTTCAAGAGAGTAATGGAGCGGGTGAAGCGATTCGAACGCTCGACCCCAACCTTGGCAAGGTTGTGCTCTACCCCTGAGCTACACCCGCTCATAACCGCGATCCTGGGGTAGTGTCTGGATCGTGGGCCGTCCGTTTTGCGGCGACGGGCGCTATATGGCCCAATCGATTTTCAAATGCAACAGGGAAATGACGGATCTATGCGAAAAAAATGCGGGTGCGGCTCAACGGACTGAGAAACCTCAGCTTTTCCGGGGTTCTTGCCTCAGTGAAGATTGCACGACGTCGGTCTTGGACCTATGCGTCGAACAGAATTCGGATAGATGGCCCGGATGACACCGGACTTTTACAAGCGAGGCCCCATGACGACGCCCAAAACTGCAGACGATCTGTTCCGCTTCCTGGATGAACTGGGCATTGCCCACAAGACGAAGACCCATCCGGCCGTATTCACCGTGGCGGAATCCGTGTCGCTACGTGACGAAATCCCCGGCGGTCATACGAAAAATCTCTTCGTCAAGGACAAGAAGGACAATTTCTTCCTGCTGACGGTCGAAGAGAACGCCTCCGTTGACCTGAAGACCGTCCATACGATCATCAATGCCGCCAGCAAGGTCTCCTTCGGCAAGCCGGAGAAACTCATGGAGTATCTCGGCGTGGCACCGGGGTCCGTGACCGCCTTCGGCGCGATCAACGACACCGGCCACAATGTCACCTTCATCCTCGACCGGGATCTGATGGAGCACGACGTTATCAACTGCCATCCGCTGTCCAACGAAGCGACGACATCGATCGGCCGTGACGATCTGATCCGCTTCATGCAGGCGACCGGGCATACACCGCTTGTCTTGAAAGTCACGGCCTGACATACGATCTTATCGGCAAGGACGGCGCCCTTCGAGAGGTCGCCACACAGGCGGGAGATGCACGAGATGAGTGACTACGGCAACCCTTATGGCGGCTACGGCAGCCAGACCATGACAGCCAATGCACAGTTTGGCGGGACACCGGCAGGCGCGGCCCCAGCCGGCGAACTCATCAAGGATACGACGACAGCCAACTTCGCCCGCGACGTCATGGACGAATCGCGCAATCAGCCGGTTCTCGTCGATTTCTGGGCACCCTGGTGCGGCCCGTGCAAACAGCTGACCCCGGTAATCGAAAAGGCCGTCAAGGAAGCAGGTGGTCGGGTGAAGCTGGTCAAGATGAACATCGATGATCATCCGTCGGTGGCCGGACAGCTCGGCATACAGTCGATCCCCGCCGTCGTGGCATTCGTCAACGGGCGTCCTGCAGACGGCTTCATGGGCGCCCTTCCGGAGAGCCAGGTCAAGGCCTTCATAGACAAGGTGGCCGGCCCGGCTGGCGCCGATCAGGCAGCCGAGATCGCTGCGGTGCTTGAAGAAGCGTCCGGCCTTCTTGTCGGTGGTGACATTGATGGCGCCGCGCAACTTTTTGCAGCCATCCTGCAGGCAGACCCGGACAATACACAGGCCCTTGCCGGTCTCGCCGAATGCATGATCGGCGCCAATCAGCGCCAGCGCGCACGCGAACTCCTGTCACAACTTCCCGAGGAGCTCGCAAAGGCCCCTGAGATCCAGGCGACGCTCAAGCGACTCGACCAGATCGACGAGGCCCGCAAACTCGGCGACCCGGTGGCGCTCGAGCACACACTGTCGCTCAATCCCGACGATCACGAGGCACGTTTGAAACTCGCCAAGATCCGCAACGTTGAAGGCCTCCGCGAAGAAGCGGCTGAGCATCTGTTGCTGATCATGAAGCGTGACCGTGCCTTCGACGATGACGGCGCACGCCGGCAATTGCTGCAATTTTTCGAGGTTTGGGGGCCAAAGGACCCTGCGACTGTCATGGCGCGTCGCAAACTGTCCTCGATCCTCTTTTCGTGAGCTGTCCCCGGCCTTGAGTTTTGGCTGGCGCGACCCAGATAGAAGCAAGAACGAACGCCGGATGTCATCCGGACAGGATGTGCTTCGATGCAAGTGGGAAATGCCCGATATCTGACAGCGGAAGACCTTCCGGAAACCATTCCGGTCTTCCCTATCTCCGGCGTGTTGTTGTTGCCTGGCGGGCAGCTTCCCCTGAACATCTTCGAGCCGCGCTATCTCGCGATGCTCGATGCGGCGCTCTCGGGCAACAGACTGATCGGAATGATTCAGCCCGCCTTGTCCGAGGTACAGGCGAACATCTTGCCGGAGCGGCCGCAACTGGCGCCCGTCGGTTGCTTGGGACGCATTACGTCATTCACTGAAACCGGCGACGGGCGCTGCATTGTGTCGCTGGCTGGTGTCTGCCGTTTCCGCCTGATGGACGAAGTCCACACCTCAAAACCGTTCCGGAGCTTCCAAATCGCTCCGTTCGTCGCCGATCTGACCAGTGCGGAAGATGAAGGCCAGGTTGATCGCACGGGTCTCCTCGCGGCCTTCAAGGCCTATCTGGAGGCCAACAAGCTGGAAGCCGACTGGGAAAGCGTCGAGCGCGCCTCGAACCTGACACTGGTCAACTCACTCTCGATGATGTCACCATTCGGGCCGCCTGAAAAGCAGGCCTTGCTGGAAGCACCGGATCTGAAGACGCGCGCCGAGACGCTGATCGCCATCACCGAAATCGTGTTGGCTCGCACCTTCGGTGACGCAGACACCATGCTTCAGTAAGCCCATGGCCGATAATCAGACCAGTCTTGTGGATCCGAAGATGCTGGAGCTTCTCGTGTGCCCGCTGACGCAGGGAACGTTGAAATGGGATCGCGAGAAGAGTGAGCTCATCTCGGAAAAGGCACGGCTCGCCTATCCGATCCGAGACGGCATCCCGATCATGCTCGTTTCCGAAGCACGCAAGCTGGATAGCTTGACCTGAACTGCCGATTGCCAGTCCAAGAATTGACAATCGGCGTCACCGTCGCCTTCAGATGTTTTGCCCGCCAAGCAGACGTGGACGGTTATGAGACGACGCGCCAGCGGCCTCGCGGATGAAATAGCTCTTCAAGCCCGGGATGCGATCGACAACACCGAGCCCGAGATCACGCAACACACGGATTGGCGTTACGTCGTTGGAGAACAAGCGATTGAGCACGTCGGTCGTGACACCCATGCGGAACGTGTCGAAGCGCCGCCAGACCTGATAGCGGTCGAGTACGTTGACTGAACCGATGTCGAGACCGAGGCGATCTGCCTCGACTACTGTCTCGGCCAGCGCTGCAACATCCTTAAAACCAAGATTGAGACCCTGGCCGGAAATAGGATGGATGCCGTGGGCGGCATCGCCGGCGAGCGCCAGTCTCGGCGCGATGAAGGCACGCGCCAGTGTCAGACCGAGCGGGAAGGCGCGACGATCGGGCGTCGCACGGATCGTGCCGAGCTTATGACCGAAGCGACGTTCGAGTTCGGCTTCGAACACGAGATCGTCGGAGGCAACGAGCCGGTCAGCGTCTTCGGTCCGCTCCGTCCAGACGAGCGAAGATCGGTTGCCTTTGAGCGGCAAGATCGCAAACGGCCCGGCCGGAAGGAAATGCTCCTCCGCGACACCATCATGCGGTCGCTCATGTTCAACGGTAGTGACGATTCCCGACTGGCCATATTGCCAGGTGACTGTCCTGATGCCGGCGAGATCCCGAAGCTTCGAGCGCACGCCGTCACATGCCACCACGAGGCGCGCCTGGATAACGCTGCCGTCGGACAGGGTGAGTTCGGCGCTTGGTCCAGTATCGCGGAACCCTGTTGCGCGCAGGCCATGACGGATGACAATTCCCCGATCGGCGCAAGCGTCACGCAGCGCAGCAACCATACTGACGTTCGGTATCATGTGTGCGAACGGTCGGCCGTCCTCGACCGCACCATCAAAGGTGAGGAACACGGGGCGCACGGGATCCGAGGTCTTCGAGTCCGTCACGATCATCCGTGTGATCGGCTGCGCATCCGGCTCGATGCGCCCCCAAAGACCAAACACGTCAAGCATCTTGATCGCAGCTGCAATGATGGCGGAGGCACGAGGATCTCTCTTCCAGGCATCCTCCGGGGCAGCCTCAACGACTTCGATCGCGAGATGCGGCGCAGCCTGCTTGATAGCGACGGCAGCAGAAAGCCCCACATAGCCACCGCCGACGACCAACACATCCAGCATGGCGAAATCCTTTGTTCTTGTAGACCTGATGTCACCTATATAGATCAGCCTTGAACGGGTGCCTATAAGCGGAGCAATGCATTATGTCGCAGCCATCAGGACAGACCAGACCGATGCAGGACCTGATCGAACGTCTCGATCTGGAAAAGCTGGAGGAAAACCTGTTTCGCGGCAGCAGTCCGCAAAACGGCTGGCAGCGCGTCTTCGGCGGGCTCGTCATCGCACAGGCACTGATGGCGGCGCAACGCTGCGTCGATCCGGATCGTATCGTCCATTCCCTGCATGCCTATTTCATGCGCCCGGGCGACCCCTCGATCCCGATCGTCTACCAGGTCGAGCGCATCCGGGACGGCTCGTCCTTCACCACCCGGCGCGTGGTGGCCATTCAACACGGCAAGGCGATCTTCTCGATGTCTGCGTCCTTTCAGGTGGAAGAGCCCGGCTTCGACCACCAGATCAAGATCCCGGATGTACCCGCGCCCGAGACGCTGATGGGCGAGGCGGAATTCCGCGCTGCCTTTCTCGCGCAGGCACCGGACACGGTGAAGAAATACTGGGGCCGCGAACGCCCGATCGAGATCCGCCCGACGTCACTGACCCATTATCTGTCCCGCGAAAAGCTGGAGCCGGAAGCCCATATCTGGGTCCGTGCTTCGGGTCTCGTGCCGGACGACCGACATTACCAGGCAGCCATCCTTGCCTATCTGTCGGACATGACCTTGCTCGACACATCCCTTTACGCCCACGGCACGTCGATCTTCGATCCCGAGCTGCAGGTGGCAAGTCTTGATCATGCCATGTGGTTCCACCGCCCCTGCCGACTGGATGACTGGCTTCTCTACACCCAGGACAGTCCGAGCGCGGCAGGCGCCCGCGGCATGACGCGGGGCAGCATTTTCACCCGTGATGGTCGGTTGATCGCCTCAGTTGCCCAGGAGGGTCTGATCCGCAAACGGGCAAATGACTAATTTTAGTCCATTTTTCTTTTTCTGCACA
>CALSAF010000121.1:0-14187 GCA_943372805.1 Rhizobium sp. Q54 | reverse complement strand
TGTCCCCTCAGCCCGAGGCCGATGCCGCCACCCTGCGTGGCATCGTCCAGCGTCTGGCAGAAGAAGCCTCGACCCTCGGTGTCGATCTCGTCGACATTGCCGGTGCCATTCAGGATGTCGCTGGCATCTCCAAACGCCATGCCGCAACCTTCGTCGGCATCACAAGGACAGCGCTGTCGATCGCCGAGACCAACCGTGACGTCGCCGCGACCCTGCGCGAGACCGACCAGACGGCCGGCGAAGCCCGCCGCATGCTGACCGACAGCGCCACGCGCCTGACCGGTGCCGTCGGCAAGATCGACCACATGGTGTCGACATCGGAAGAGATCGGCACGGAGATCGGCAGTTTCTCGCAGTCCCTGGCCGAGGTCGACAAGGTCGCCGAGGAGATCGGCACGATCGCCCGCCAGACCAATCTTCTGGCGCTGAATGCCGCCATTGAGGCCGCACGCGCCGGTGATGCCGGCAAGGGTTTTGCGGTCGTGGCCGCAGAGGTGCGCGCCCTGGCGCTGCAGACCTCCCAGGCCACCGGTGCCATCCAGGAAACACTGAACCAGATCCGCCACAAGATCATCCGCCTCAACGATGCCGGCCGAGGCGCCACCGAAAGCGCCCGCGACGTGCGCGAGACCTCCCAGGCGATGAATGCCTCATTCTCCGCCATGGAGCAGGTGATCACCCGCATTCTCGACGGCTCCTCCGCCATGGCCCAGACGACCGACCAGGTCGATCGCCAGTGCTCGGAATTTGTCGCCACGCTCGATACCATGGCCGGCGAGGTCCGCCAGTCCGACCAGCATCTGCAGCAGACCGCAGGCCGCGTCGACAAGGTCGTGGCGCTGTCGGAGACCCTGATCCAGCTCACCGCCAGCGCCGGCATCCGCACGGCCGACAGCGCCTGGATCGACACGGCCGTTTCCGTTGCACAGCAGATTTCCGAGACCTTCCAGCGCGCCGTGGACAGCGGGCGCATCCGTCAGTCCGATCTCTTCGATCGCAACTATCGCCCGATGCCAGGCACCGACCCGGTGCAGATGGTGACCGGCTTCACCGACTTCACCGATCAGGTACTGCCGGCCATCCTCGAACCGGTTGCCGGCTCTTCCGACCGGATCGGCTTCTGCGCCGCCGTCGACGAGAACGGCTATCTGCCGACCCACAACAAGAAGTTCTCCGCCCCCCAGCGTCCGGGCGATACCGTGTGGAACACCGCCAACTGCCGCAACCGCCGCATCTTCAACGACCGCGTCGGCCTGGCCGCCGGCCGTTCCACGGCTCCCTTCCTCGTCCAGACCTACCGCCGCGACATGGGCGGCGGCAATTTCGTCCTGATGAAGGACATCTCCGCCCCGATCTTCGTCGGCGGACGGCACTGGGGTGGCTTGCGGCTCGCAGTCAAGGTGTAAGGCGTCGCGTTCGGACACGCATCTTTTTGGCAGTCGCGCAACTTGCTCTCTGCGTGAAGTCGCGCGACACTGCAGCTAGGGCGCGTACGGGGGGATAGGTCGATGGCTGGGAGCGATGAAGAGCGCGAGCAGTTCGATGCGCTCTTTGGTCCTGCCCTTCCTGCCGGTGGCAATGGTATTCAGTTGCACGAGTGGACCATGTCTCCGCGCAGCCGGCAGAAACTCGACAAGACGTCCGGTGGAGCACTCGCGGTATATCTTCAGCAGGTGGCCGAGCTGCATCTGAACAATTTGTTTCCCGAGATCTTCCACCTGCTCTGGATAGTCGATGAAGACGGGGTGCTCTGGTTCTCGGTCGAGGAAGTCGTAGACCAAAGCGGCGTCACAATCGGCATATTTCCAAAGTCGGTGCAGGCGCGGCCGTTCAACCTGCAGAAGCTCGGCCATCCGACGCTGTTGGGCAATGCGTTGAAGCTGGCCCGCATCGGAGGAGAGGTCGTGTTCGATCCGGATGATCCTGATGGCAGCGGTCGTAAATTTTGCCTGACGAATGCCTCTGGTCGCTATGGGCTGCGTCCGTCTCAGCGCCGGGAGCATCTGGAGGCCGTGGCTGGCAAATTTGAAGAGAATGGCTTATATTTCTGGATTGACTTCCAGAAGCCTCGACCTTGATAGGCTAGTGATGGTTGATATCGCGAATATGCGGCCTTCGGTTCTGCGGAAGCTGTATGAGAACTTGGAAGACCCGAATTACGCTGAGGACTTTCTCAAAAGTCTGGCGAGTTACCTGACAAACGCTGCCCCTGATGGCGGGGTCGACTCGGATCGTCTTTATGTCGTCGGTCTTCAGCTCAGCAACGCAAGAACCTGGGAACGCATCCATCCAGTGGATGTAATGAGACGAGCCGGCCACATTCCATCTGAAGCACTCCTCGCGTTTACAGCAGGCATGCCCGACGTCGTAGCCCGCTTGTTTCTCGAAACGCGTGTGCGGGAAGACCAGGCGGCGGAACAACGCGCAGGCGAGCTCTTGGCGATGCAGCTTTTGGCCGGCGCACCCTTGGGGGGAAGTGCCATCGCGGCTCTCTCTCTTGACCTCGACCGAGCAAATGTAAAACCCCTAATTCGGTCCATAATGCGCAAACTGGCTGCAAAGCAGGCTGAAACCGGCTCTGCCCCATCTGACCGGGCGCCACCGCCTGGGCTCGCGCCGCCTGTCTCGCCGAACGTTAAGACGTCGTGATGCATTTGCCTCGCGTCGCCGAAGACGGTCCGGACAGCGGGACGTTGCCATATAGTCGATCTTGGCGTTTGGCCCGCGGACATGCGTTCGTTGGGCTTGCGTTGTCTCGACGCGGGTTCGAAGGCGTCGCGGGGCGGTTTGCCGTCTGAAGGAGGGGTACTCTGCTTGTCCCAGAGCGTGGCTCTCGCGCAGACCTCCTTCTGGCCCCCAACCCTCGACGCCGCCCCCGCAATCCCCTAAACCCCTGCCATGCGCATCCGTTCCGACATCTTCGTCTCCGCTCTCACCCGCCGCGTCTTCTCCGATGGCGGCTATGCCGCGATTGTCGCCAAGGGCTCGGAAGCCTCCGGCGCCATCTTCGTGCGCCAGCGTTTCCGTGACGGCCTGGAGACGCTCTACGGCCCGGCGCCGCAGGCCATGATCGGGGAAGGGGAGCGTGACGACCGCGTCTTCGAACCGCGCCTGACACGATCAGAGCCGGAAGCGGTCGAGGCGCTGATCGCCCGCGAGCAGAAGTTCGACAGCGATCTCTGGCTGGTCGAGATCGAGGTGGACGACCTCGGAACCTATCTGACGCTCACAGATTCGAAGGGTTGACCCGCAGATAAGGCGGGCAGGTCACCCTCCCCTTGAGGGGGAGGGGCGGAGCGAAGCTCCGGGGTGGGGTGACCGCAGCGTCAGAGGTCCAGGCCCAGCCACAATGGCCCACTGCCTACCCACTGCCTGAGATCTGGTCCTTACCGCTTGCGCGCCCTCAGCACCTGCCGCCCATGCTCGTCGCCGACGGGCTGGCGCTTGGGCGAGGCCTGGTTTGCTGCGGCAAGGCCGCTTGCCGGTTGCGCGATCACAGGGGCGCGCGGCTCGACCGGGAGCTCCTCGCCGGCAAAGGTGTAGCGGTCGGCGCGGATCCAGCTGTCGATTCGGGCTTCCGCCTGGTCCGGGTCCATGCCGAAGAACAGGTTCTCCGCCCGGCTCGCGTCGTTTTCGCGCCGGGCGAGATGCGGATAGATGTGTTCGAGGATGAAGATCGCCTCGCGATCCTCCATCGCAACACCAGCCAGCGTCGTGGCCAGCTGGCGGCCGGAAATGTCGAGCAGGATGCGCTCGGCGAGCCAGCGGCTGGCCGACAGCAGGTCAGCGAGCGTGGTGGCGAACAGGCTGCCGTCATGCGCACGGGCGAAACGCACCAGGAGCGCCGTCTGCAGCGGTGTTGCCTGGCGCCGCCCCAGCCGGTCGCTGGCTGCGGGCCGCTGCTGGTAGGCCATGCGCTTGATCGTCTGGCGCAGCGCCTCTTCGCGCGACTGGACGGCCTCGGCGTCTCCACCATCTGCCGTGATCGGATTCGTCGATCGGGTTGCCGGGTGAGCCGCAACCGCTTCAGGCAGGTCCGTCATCGCAAGGTCGGCCATGATCCGGTCGAAGCGCGACGGAGTTTCGGTCGGGGTCTCGGTCGGTTGCAGCTCTGTCTTCGCCACCTCGGTCTTGGTCTTGTCCGGTCGCGGCGGCAGTGCATGACGGAGCGAAACCAGCGCATCGATGACGGTCGGAGACAGCCGTTCGCGCTTGACGATGGCGCGCGCATGGTCGGCCCCTTGCGTGCGGGCGATCATGATCAGCATGTCGTCCGACAGTGCCGGTGAAACGGCGAGGAAGGGGGCTGCAATTGCAATCGGTTGCGAGGCGATGAAGGCGGCCACCGAAAGCGGCAGGTTGCGGCTCTGCGAAAGGGCAGCCACCGCCTCGCGGCGGGCCTCCATCGACGATCCGGCAAACAGCGGCAGGAACAGTTCGGCAAATTGTCGGAGTTCGGTCTTGCCGGGGAAGGAGAGCGCCTGGAAACTCGTGACCGTGGCCATCAGAACGACATCCTTGTTCCGCGCGCTGACAGGCTTTTCCAGCTCCCTGAATTGTTCGCTCACGACAAACCCACTCCAACGCAATACAGATGTGCGCCAGATTAGAACGAATTTGTTAGCAAGCTGTTAACTAACCTATGGCTTCTTGTGGCCAGGTGGATGGTCATATCGGACGATTCGCCGCATGTTTCCGATATTAGGCATATGCGTACCCCGTTCGTGGGGTGAACCGCGACAGGGGGACGCGTCTGAGAAAGGCGCAGATGAACCCGGTGCGTGTGAGACTTTCCGCAACATGAACCGGATTGTGCCGGCCCTCGTAACAGAAGGGCAGGGCGAGATGACCCTCTCGACCCTCTCGATCTTTCTTCTCGAAAGGAGACGAGCATGGCGGATATCATCAGAATTTCGGACCGGCTGACCCTCTCGCGCCGTTCGGCCCGCACGGGCGATCACAAGGCTGAGATCCTCTTCTTCACCGGTATTCGCTACGAGCGGCTGGATCCCAACGCCATCTGGCCGCGGGTGGAACTGCCGACCCTGCCGGCGCTGCCTGCCCCGCAGGGCCCGGTCTTCGGCCCCGGCCGCCGCCCCTTCTGAGGCGGGCGCTCAAGGCGTTCTTCCGGCATCGCCGCGATCCGGTGATGGCACTCATGTCCGACATGCCGCCTTCCCGTGCGCTTTCTCTGTGCCGTTGAGCCTTGCCGGCGCCATGCCGCTTGTCCCGTTGGCAGAGGCGTCCTGCCGCGCAGGGTCAAAACCTCTTCATTCACCCCCAGATTTACGGAGTCTAAATCAGTCTAGTTGAATATGGTTGTAAGCCGGCCATATCTGGTGCCGGCGGCGTCGAGACCTTTCAAGAGGTCGTTTCACTGCGGAGTCCCGGCAGATCACCATGCTCGTCAAGATCCAGAAGCAGCGTATCCGCAAGGGCATGTTCATCGAAAGCGTTGCCTGTCCGAGCCGCGAGTTTGCCAGGCGGCGTTTCGTCCTGACGAGCGACAGGGATGTTGCCGCCATTCTCGCCACGTCGGCAACCGAGGTTTCCATCAACATCGCCCTGGGGCTCGATGAGAACGGCGCGCAGTCACGCGCCGGCAGTCAGGCCGCTCCGCATGCCGAGCCGCAGCGGGCACAGGCGGTGCGTGGTGAGCTCGACCAGGTGACCGTCGCTCTCAAGGCAAACCTGCGCGAAATCGTCGGCGCCGGCACCCTCGATATGGCCGACCTCTCGCGCGCGGCCGAGAACAATGCGCGAACTTGGTCTGACAGCGCTGTCATAGCGCTCGAGGTCACCCGCCTGAAGACCAAGGACGAAACCACCTATGTCCATTCGCTGGCGGTCAGCGGCATGATGACGCTTCTCGCCCGTGCCCTTGAGCTCGATGACGAGACCACCGGTCTTCTCGGCGTCGCGGGCATGCTGCATGACATCGGCAAGCTGCTCATTCCCAACGAGATCCTGACCAAGCCGGGCGCGCTGACGGACGCCGAACGCGAGATCATCCGCAACCATCCGGAAGCAGGCTATCAGTTGCTGAAGACCTATCCGGAGATCCCGCAGGTCGCGCTCGACATCTGCCGCCTGCATCACGAGGTGCTCGATGGGTCCGGATATCCGCTGGGGTTGAAGCAGAAGGATCTGAGCGCCACCGTCCGGCTGAGCACGGTCTGCGACGTCTTCGAAGCGTTGACCTCGGTCAGACCCTACAAACGCCCCTGGACCTCGACCGAGGCGCTGGACTGGATGTTTGCCCGGCCGCATCTCTTTGATCGCAAGATGGTCATCCGCCTCGGCAGCGTGCTGGTCGACGCTCCGATCGTCTGAGCGCCCCCGCGCTCAGCGCCCGGTAAAGGGCAGGCATTCCGCATCGGCGAGAAAGGCGTTCGCCTCCGCCTCATAACTCGCCTGCGGAGCGAGCACCCGCAGCACCACATAGCCCTCCGCTCCCGGATGCTCGACGAGGATCGTCTCGGCCAGTGCAGCGATCGGCGTCTTGCGCAGTTGTGCCACCTGCACCGGCGTCGCCACCAGCACATCGAGATCACCGGCCACCGACGTGCGGTCGTTCATCGAAAACACTTCGTTGGCGTCCCGGTCGTAGATCGCCACCGACCAGAAATCCACGCCGCCACCGACGGCCACCAGCGAAAGCGGCTGGCGCTCGATGTCGAAGTGGCAAACGGCAACGCGCAGATAGGGATCGAGGCTGGACAAGCCCACCGCATCCGGTGTGGCGGAAAGCGCATGGAAGACGAAGGGTGCCCCTTCTGCTGTCACCCGCGTATAGGCATCGCGTCCGGTGAAATGCGGCACACCCAGGATGATGATGATATGTAGCAGGACCGCGCCAAAGAGACCCGTCAGCACGGCATAGAGAAACTTGCTCATTGGCCGCACCCGATCTGTTCGATCACAGGCATCGACAGCCCGGATAGCCCGGTCGAGGCGGCAGCCGGCGTGTCGAGCAGCGTCAGCACCAGCTGGAAGGCGCCCGTATCGGGAATGGCGAGCCAGTTGCCGGCCCTGGCCGTGCGCGAGATCTCGATGTCGAAGGAGCCGTCACGCCGTCTGAGAACCGTCTGGGAATTCTTCGCCACCGGCAGTTCGGCGCCGGCATTCAGCGGATTCCCGTCGGCATCGGCCGCATAGAGTGTCCACAGCCGCGTCGTCGGCGTGCGCCCGCGCATGCGGTAGGAACAGGTCCCCGTCAGCGTCAGCCCCTTGGCATCGCGCGCCGCGGTAAACTGCAATCCCTCCGCCGACCCGTAAAGCAGCCGCCCGCCCTTGGCCCGATGCGCCTTGGCATAAGGATCGGCAGACGCCGTCTGCGCAGCCGGAAACGCCCGCCACCCCGCCACTTCGATCGCCCCGAAACCCACGGACGCATTGAGCATCGACAAAGCCGACAGGATCCCGCCACCGAAGGCGATGATCAGCGCAGTGGCGACGATGAGCGGAACACGAAACACGGACGGGACGAGACCTTGGGCTACGGGCGCGAAGCGCCAGACGGCAGTGCCCGAGGGGTATCACTGATTCGGGGGAGAGGGAAGTTTGGCGGGCGTGGGGGAGGGAGCGGCGGTTTCGAAAGGCCGATCCGTGAGCGAATTCACACTGCCCGACGAGGCCGCCCGCCCTTGATGCCGTTCGCCCTGGCCGCAGCAGCTTTGGCTTCGGATGTGACCTGTCCTGCCCGGCGCGCCAGTTCCCGCGTCATCCAGGCCTTTGTACCAAAGATTCCGGCAATCAACGCTGGCACATAGAGATCGACGTCGAGATCCGGCCAATGAAGGTTGAACCCGAGCCCGTCGATCTCGACCCGTGCCAGCGCCTCGGTCGCTGCCCCCTGCAGATCCTCGACAAGCATGGTTGGGAAGGCGTAGCTACAGCCGTTGGCAAGGTCGAGCACGACCCGGCCCGTTTCCGCGTCGTAACGCGCGACAACGGCTCTCGGCTCTGTCTCAAGCATGGCGCGACCGCGTGCTTCTGCCAGTGCCACCTCCATTCAGGCAATCAATGCAGTGTTTCGGTTGTCGTAAGCCGAGGATTACCCACAAATTTCGCCTTAGCAACCGCCCCTCATCCGCCTGCCGGCACCCTCTCCCCGCGAACGGGAAGAGGGTAGGGTGAGGGGCCGGAACCCCATCGAGTTACCTGTGAGGAACCGTTCGTTCCATGCCCCTACCTTAACACACCCGCCGCCAGGGCCCGCTGTATCCCGCGCACATCCGTGCCCTTCTTCAAGGTCTTCGTCACCGGCTCATGAGACCCCGAAACCCAGATCTTCAATTCGCTGTCGAGATCAAACGTGCCGGCTGTCTCGACGGAAAAGCGCGTCACGGCGCGGTAGGGCACGGAGGTGTAATCCACCTTGGAGCCGGTAATGCCCTGCACGTCGATCAGGATCAGCCGCTTGTCGGTGAAGACGAAGACGTCGCGGATGACCTTGAACGCAAGCGAAACGCGCTCGCCCTCGATCAACACGCCATCCAGCCGCTTGGCGAGATCGCCAGCATCAACACTCGATCCATGGCCCAGCAATCCGTCGAACAGCCCCATCGTCATCCTCCTGTGGTGTCGATGGGGAGATGGGAAGCGGCAGGCAGGGCGTCAAGGTTGGTTCGCTCCCCTGGCCCTCACACCCGCTCGCAAAACGCAATCCGGTTGCTGAACGGGTCGGTGACCGTCATCTGCAGGCCCCATGGGGCCTCTTCCAGCGCCGGTTTCAGATAGCGATAGTCCTTCGCCGTCAGTTCCGCATGAAAAGCCCTGATGCCGCGCATCCAGGTGAAGGCCTTGGCGCCGGGCGAGGCGTCGCCGGCATGTTCGGAGAGATGCAAGATGAAGGCGCCGCGTGACACCTGGCAGTAGAGCGGAAAATTCTCGCCGAAACGGTGTTCGAAATCGACGGAAAAAACGAGGAAATCGCGGTAGAATTCCATCGCCTTGCCGACATCGAAGATGCGGAAGATCGGGATCGGTGCTTCGATTGCAATGTCGGCTTGCGGCTTTTCATCCGTCGCGATCCGGGCCGCGAGAATGTTCCACTGGTCAAAGCCCAGCTGTCTGGCGACAAGCTCGAGCGCCTGGGAATGGCTGAGGTCGAGATTGATTTTGGCCAGCTCCGCCTTCAGCGTCCTGGCCATCAGTTTGGCATCGCGCATGTCGCGCATGGTCGTCCCCTTCTCGGTGGCAACAGGTCACATCAGTGTCCGCGTCTGCTGATCCGTCGCCATTTTCCGAACAGGGAAAGGGAGGAGGTCGTCTCCTGATACATTCACCATCGCGCTTCTTCAAAAAGCGCCGCGGAACGGCAGGCTGTATCGGCCCGTGAGCCAAGGTTATCAGACAGCGATCCCGAGGCAAGAGGGGGGCGTCATCCGGCGAGCACCCCTTACCCTTTTTCCCGCGCTGCGCTATCTGGTCGTCAGACAACTTGAATTCGAGGAGGATCACCATGGGCAAGCGGATCGTATTCACCGGCGGCAGCGGCAAGGCGGGGCGCCATGTCGTGCCCTATCTTCTGGACAAGGGCCACAAGGTGCTCAATGTCGACCGGACTGTGCTGGATGTGCCGGGCGTTCATACGCTGCTGACCGACGTCACCGACAGTGGTCAGGTCTATAACGCGCTCTCCTGTCATTTCGGTTATGGCGGCTATGAAGAGGCAGGCGGCCCCAAGCCGGTCGATGCCGTCGTGCATTTCGCCGCCGTCCCCCGCATCCTGATGCACCCGGACAACAAGACCTTCGCGGAAAACACCGTATCGACCTACAATGTCATCGAGGCCGCCGCCAAGCTCGGCATCCGCAAGGTGATCATCGCCTCCTCGGAAACCACCTATGGCGTCTGCTTTGCCGAAGGCGACAAGGACTATCACGAATTCCCGCTCACCGAAGACTACGACACCGACCCTATGGATAGCTACGGCCTCTCCAAGGTGGTCAACGAGAAGACCGCCCGCGCCTTTGCCATGCGCTACGGCATCGACGTCTATGCGCTCAGGATCGGCAATGTCATTGCGCCTGAAGATTATGCCAGTTTCCCCGGCTATCTCGCCGACCCGCCCTGCCGCAAGCGCAATGCCTGGTCCTATATCGATGCCCGCGATCTCGGCCAGATCGTCGATCTCTGCGTCAAGAAGGATGGCCTCGGCTTCCAGGTCTTCAACGCCGTCAACGACACGATTACCGCCACGATCCCGACCCGTGAATTCCTGGCGAAACATGCCCCGAACACGCCGATCACCGGAGATCTGGACGGCTTCGCCGCACCGCTGTCGAACGCCAAGATCCGTGAGGTCCTCGGCTTTCGCGAGGAGCATGACTGGCGCAAATACGTCACGGTCTGAGACCTTTTGCCGACGGCCAGCGTCCCGTCAGGGGCGCCGGCCGCATCTCTGCAAAGTTTGTGGGGTATAAATCCAAAAATACACGTTCTCGTCGGTGTTTTTTTGTATATGACGATGGACACATGTCCCGATGTGGGAGTCGGAAGCGGGGTCGCACCCGAAGGAGGAGGAGCCTTGGCCGAGCGGCGCATGCAGATCGCCAATGTCGCGCAGACCGAATTGCGCGGGCACAGCTTCGTGACATTCGACGTCGCGATGAACGGTCATGTCATCTCCACCGTCGACGCGCCGCGCCTGTCCGGTCGCATCCTGTGGTCACACGCCGCGATCCACGGTTTCGGTGATTTCGATCTGCGGGAGAGGGGCCTGCTGGAGGCGGAGGTCGAACGGGTGCTTCAGCCCGCATCCGCCCCGACCTCGGTCATGGTGGAATGTGCGACCTGCTGCCACTGACAACTGTCATGAATTGCGGCGATTGACAGCGGGCTGGCCGATGCCGGCCAGACTCCGATAGGGGCAAGCCCCGCACCGACCCTGACGACCCGCGCAGGGTTCCAGGAAGCCGCTCAGCCCTTCAGGAATGCCAGCCGCTCGTCCGTGCGCCCCGGCTGGACCTCGTGGATCTCGGCCTGCACGACCCCTTCCGCGACAAAGGGGTCCTGATCGACAAAGGCTTCGATCGCGCTGCGTTCTGCGCCATGGGCGAGGATCATGCCGCCGGCCTGCGCCTGAAGGCTTCCGGCGACCAGGAAAAGCCCCTGGTCGAAGCCCAGTTTCAGCCAGGCATTATGCCCGGCCATGAGTTCGCCGGCCTTTGCCCGGTTTTCCGAAAAACGCAGAAAGATGATGAACATGCAGGGTCTCCTGGATCAGTCATGACTCTGGAATGGGTGGCCCGTATGGGCGGCAAGGGACCCGCGCGCGATATCGTGTAACCACGATGTCATCGCCACCACTTCGCGCTCGATGAATTCCGGGTCCTGAAAGGCATTGTAGAGGGTTGCTGCGCCCTGGCTGCGTGACAGGAGCTGCAGCGCCAGCTGGTCGGCATCCTCCGCCCGACCGAGCGCTGCAAACTGCTGTGTGAGCCACTCGCGAAACAGGGTGAAGAGCCGCACCGCCTCGGGTCGGGCGGCATGGTCAAGCTTTGCCAGTTCGCTGGTCAGCGTCCCGATCGGGCAGCCATGGCGACGGATCTTGTCGCCATTCACCCGCAGGATATCGATGAAGGCCTCGATCCGCCCGACAGGATCGGACACATCGGCCTCCCAGCAGGCCATCATGCTCACCCGGTCCACGCGCCGCTTTTCGATCACGGCGGCCAGGATCGCGTCCTTGCTCTTGAAGTGATGGTAAAAATTCCCGCGCGAAATGCCGACAGCTGCTGCGATATCGGCAAAGGACGTATGCTCGAAGCCGCAGCGGTAGAACAGCATGTCTGCGGTTGCGACGATCCTCTCACGTGTCTCTCGCTGTGTCATGCCGGCTCGGCCCCTGTCACGAAATGCACTAGGTCAATTGTCCTAGGGTGGAGTTAGGACGATTGACCTAGTTTGTCAACCGCCCTTGAGAATCACCCCACCCCCTGCCAGTCTCGCGCACTCGCCATGCCACCGGAGATCCGATGCTCGTCCTCTTCCGCAAGACGCCGATCCTCGGCGCGCTCCTGGCCCAGGTCGTCGCCCTGCCGGTCGTCGCCGCCGTCACCGCGCCGCTCTCGACCATGGTCGAGCGCCTGCCGCTGATCGTGATCGCCCTTGTCCTGCAGGGAGGGCTTGCGGCGCTACTCTGCGCGCTTTTGCGCCTTCCGCGCTGGTGGCTCTTGATTGCCTTCGTCTTTCCGCTCGCCATGGGCTCGGCCATGCTGCTCGGCAATCTGCCCGCCTGGCCCTTCGGCATCGCCTTTCTCGTTCTGGCGCTGGTCTTCTCCAACACCACGCGCGGCCGTGTGCCGCTCTATCTGACCAACCGCGAAACGGCGTCCGTTCTGAAGGACCTGATGAAGGATAGGGCCGCGACCCGCGTGCTGGATCTCGGCTGCGGTCTGGGCGGCGTGGTCCGCGCGCTGGATGGCGAGGGCCGGCAGGCACGCGGGGTGGAAAACGCCCCCGCCGTCTATCTCGCCGCCCGCCTTCTCTCGACCCTCACCGGCAAGGGCAAAATCCGCCGCGCCGATCTCTGGAAGGCGGATGTCTCCCAGGAAGACGTGGTCTACGCCTTCCTCTCGCCCGCCCCCATGGCCGCCCTCTGGCAAAAGCTGTCCAGCGAAATGAAACCCGGCAGCCTCTTCGTCTCCAACAGCTTTGCCGTGCCGGACGTCGACCCGGACGAGATCTGGGAACTCTCGGACAGCCGCAAGACCCGGCTGTTTCTCTATCCGATCGGCAAGGTGGAAGAGGGAACACAAGCGGGCTGAGGTGGCCGCCCTTCGACAGGCTCAGGAGCCGGATGAGGGCCGGCGGACGTCATGACAAAGGCAGAGCAGATCCCAATTTGTCCTGTTCTGCCTTGGATCAAGCCGACAGCAACGCCTCTCGCTCGTCCCTGGACCGAACCATGCGTTGACGCGCTGCCGCAACGATTTCCGGCCGTGCCCGCGCCGGCAAGCCGGCATCGAAGGGGGGAGCCGGGGCGTATTCCAGCGACAGCTGGATCGTCTCCGCCTCATCCTGTCCCATCAGTTCCGCGATGACCGACAGGCCGAAATCGATCCCGGATGTGACGCCGCCGGCGGTGATCAGATTGCCGTCGCGTACCACGCGGGCTTCCACTGCGGTGGCCCCGAACCCTGGGAGAAAATCCATGGCGTTCCAATGCGTCGCTGCGCGTTTCCCAGTAAGCAGCCCGGCCTGGCCGAGGACCAGAGTGCCCGTGCAGACAGAGGTGACGAAGCGCGCTGTCTTCGCCTGCGCCCGCACGAAGTCGAGCGTTTCGTCGTCTTTCAGAAGCGGGTTGACCCCGCCGCCACCCGGCACGCAGATGACATCGAACGCAGGCGCCTCTTCAAAGCTGAGGTCTGGCGTGAGCCACAACCCCGTCGAAGCGCGAACCGGCGCCTTGTCTTTCCAGACCAGATCCACCCGCGCATCGCGGGCAGAGCCGAAAACCTCGTATGGGCCCGTCAGATCGAGTTGCTGCACATTGGGAAAGCATAGAATTCCGAAGCGGATGGACACTGTTTTTCTCCTGTCTTGACGCCGAGACCATGACAGGAAATGGTTTGGCCTGAACGCCAATTACCCCTCGTTTCATGCCAAAGTTGATGCTGATGTCACCCGCTATGCCACGCCGGATTGAGATCCTTGTCTTTCCAGATGCCCAGCTCCTGGACGCGACAGGGCCGGCACAGGTCTTCGCGTCGGCCAACGAAATGGCGCTCAGAAGCGCCCATCTCGAAAAGGGCCCGCTTTATGAAATCGCGCTGGTGGCGGAAATGGCGGAGGTGACCACCAATTCGGGGATCGCGCTCCGCTGTGCGCTGCTCCCGGAAAACCGACCGGCACCCGACACCGCGATCGCTGTTGGCGGCAGCGGGGTCAATGCCGCGTGCAGCCGTCCCGCCCTGATCGACTGGGTCCGTGACCGCGCGATCCATGCCCGGCGCATGGCGTCAGTTTGCAGCGGTGCGTTTCTATTGGCGGAGGCCGGCTTGCTGGATGGTCGCCGCGCCGTGACACATTGGGATCGCTATGACGAATTTGCCGGGCGGTTTCCGCAGGTCCCCATCGAACGCGACCCGATCTTTCTGCGCGATGGCAAGATCTGGACGTCGGCGGGGGTGACGGCCGGGATCGACCTCGCTCTGGCGATGGTTGAACAGGATCACG
>CALSAF010000120.1:0-14271 GCA_943372805.1 Rhizobium sp. Q54 | reverse complement strand
CAGGACAATGGTGGAGAGGGCTCTCCGACCAATGTGCTCCATCCCCTGCACGAGGCGGCATATCGGCTGGCTGACATCGGCCTGCGGGACAAGCGCTCGAAAACCAAGGACCTGATCGGCCTGCTGTTGAGCCACGGGGCACGCGCCTGGCGCTACTCGCAGCCAGAGGCCAACATCCACCTCCATGTGACGGCACAGGCCGGACGGTTCCCGGTCATCCTGCGCCTTCGCTGACGGAGTCGCAGCGCATGCCGATATACCGTTTGGGAGACAGGGTCCCGCAACTGCCGGCAGTCGACAGATACTGGATCGCGCCAAATGCCCAGATCATTGGTGACGTCCGGCTCGGTGAGGATGTCGGAATCTGGTTCGGTGCCGTATTGCGCGGCGACAACGATCCAATCCTTATCGGCGCTCGCAGCAATATCCAGGACGGCGTCATGGTTCATACCGATCCCGGCATGGGCGTCACCATCGGTGACGGCTGCACCATCGGGCATCATGCCATCATCCATGGCTGCAGTATCGGTTCGAATTCACTGATCGGCATGGGCGCGACAATTCTCAATGGTGCGCGTATCGGTCACAACTGCCTGGTCGGCGCCAATGCGCTGGTCACTGAAGGAAAGTCATTCCCCGACAATTCGTTGATCGTTGGAGCTCCGGCAAAGGCCGTCCGGACGCTGGACGATGCAGCAATTGCCGGGCTCAGGCTCTCTGCAGAGAACTATGTGCGCAACTGGCGGCGCTTTGCCAGCGAACTGACACCTCTCTGAGCCGCATTGCTTGAACGGCGCCCGCAAGAACCTCATCGGCGCATGCGTTCTTCTTCCTGAACTTGCGCCTCGACGCCCCAGAATCGGGTCTTGTTCCGGCCAGTCTTTGCCCTAGGCCGCGATTTCCGAGCAGGTTGCACACAATCCCCTGATCTCAATCGTCGTCTTTTCCGGCTTGAAATGGCGGCCGCGCGTCATGGTCGCCAGACGGTGATCGATGTCATGATCATGAAACTCCGTTACATGACCGCACTTGTTGCAGATCATGAAAGCGACCGTACCATGGCCTGAGCAACCGTCATGCGGATGCGCACAGGCGACAAAGGCATTGATGCTCTCCAGCCGATGAACCATGCCGAATTCGACCAGCTTGTCCAGCGCACGATAGACCTGCAGAGGCGCGCGGAAGCCATGTTCGCGCAGGCGATCGAGCAGAGTATAGGCGGACAAAGGCCCATCCGCATGCACAAGCGCGTCGAAAACGAGGGACTGATTGCGGGTAAGGTCTGTCTTGGTCATGCTCATGCCCTCGGTCGAATATCGGTTGTCCTGGCGCCCGGTCGCGGCAAGAGGCTGATCAGGAAGAGTACCAGTGCAGCGACAACTATCGACGGACCGGACGGCGTATCATAAGTCAGTGAACCGAAAAGCCCGAGCACCACCGCCACGGCACCGATGACAGAGGCAAGAATGGCCATGACTTCCGGCGTTGCAGCAAAGCGTCGGGCGGCCGCTGCGGGGATGATCAGCAGCGAGGTGATCAGCATGATGCCGACGATCTTCATGGCAATCGCGATCACCATAGCCATGAGCAGCATGAAGATCAGTCGCGCGCGTTCCGGCTGCATGCCTTCGGCTTCCGCCAATTCGACATTGACAGTACCGGCAAGCAGAGGCCGCCAGAGCCAGGCAACAATCGCCACCACGACCAGGCCACCGAGCCAGACTATCGCGACATCGGTTGGCGTCACCGCCAGAATGTCGCCGAAAAGGAAGGCAATGAGGTCGAAGCGCACCCAGGTCATGAAGGCCACCATGACGAGACCGATCGCGAGCGTGGCGTGACTGAGGATGCCGAGCAGCGCATCGGCAGAAAGACCCTGGCGCTTCTGCAAGACTATCAGGATCAGGGACACGAGTGCCGCCACGACGAAGACGCTGATCATCAGGTTGAGAGAGAAGAACAGGGACAAGGCGACGCCGAGCAGGGCCGAATGGGCCATCGTGTCACCGAAATAGGCCATACGACGCCATATGACGAAGCAGCCGAGCGGCCCGGTGGTCAGAGCAAGGCCGATGCCGGCGAGCATGGCACGGACGAAGAAGTCATCCAGCATGGTCATGTTTCCTGTCCTTCAACGCAACCGAAGCCGTCGCGTCATGGTGATGTTCATGTCCGTGGTGATGGTCATGGTGATGGTCGTGGTCCTGATGACTGTGGCCGTGATCGTCATGGTCGTGATGCCCATCGTCGGGATGGCAATGGTCCGTCACGCTGCCATCGGCATGCAGCACCCTCCCATCTGGCAAATGGGTATGATCATGGTCGTGGCTGTAGACAGCGAGTGTCTGGGCGGCCTTTGCACCGAAGAGGCGCATGTATTCAGGGCTCTGACTGACGGCGGCCGGCGTTCCCCGGCAGCAGACGTGGCCATTGAGACAAATCACCGTATCGGTCTCAGCCATCACCACATGCAGGTCGTGCGAAATCAGCAGAATGCCACATCCGGTGGAATTTCGGATGGAGGTGATCAGGTCATAGAGGGCGATCTCACCGGAGAAGTCGACACCCTGGACGGGCTCATCGAGGACGAGGATATCAGGCTTGCGGGCCATGGCGCGCGCCAGCAGGGCGCGTTGGAATTCACCGCCGGACAGATGCTGTACCTCTGCGCCAGCCAGGTGGGCGATGCCCACGGCTTCCAATGCCGCCTTGACCTCTTCAGCCGACAAGGGTGCGGTCAACGTCATCAGACGCCGAACTGTAAGCGGCATGGTCCAGTCCACGGACAGGCGCTGCGGGACGTAGCCGACACGGAGCCCGAGTTTACGCTCCACCCTGCCCTCATCCGCCTTGAGGACACCAATGGCCATCTTGGCACTGGTGGACTTGCCGGAACCGTTGGGGCCGATGAGCGTGACGATTTCGCCGGGGCGCACGGAGAAATCGACCCCGCGCACAAGCCAGCGTCCGTTGCGGTAGACACCAGCGCCGGTGAGTGACACCAGCGGTGCGGCCTCCCGTGATTTCATGGCATTCATTGGGATCTCGAATTTAATTGTTGCCTCCACCTATGCCACACGTTATAGCATTACGCAACTTGCGTAATATTATTACATAACTACCCCAGGAGCTATGCATGAACCGCTACCGCCTCGGACTGGCTGCCTCGACGGCGTTTCTCTTTCTCTCGCCGGCTCTGGCCACTGCGGCTCCTGATGTCGTTGTCTCGATCAAGCCCGTCCATTCGCTTGTAGCCTCGATCATGAAGGGGGTCGGCGAGCCGTCGCTCATCGTCGAGGGTTCGGCGTCTCCACACACCTATACGCTGAAGCCATCCAACGCGCGGGCGCTGGAAAATGCCGACCTGGTGTTCTGGGTCGGACCCGGCCTGGAAGCCTTCCTGGAGAAGCCGCTTGAGGCACTGCCGAAGAAGGCCAAGGTCGTCGAGCTTGAAGATGCTCCGGGAATGACCAAGTTGCCGTTCCGCGAAGGTGGTGCCTTCGAAAGCCATGAGCATGACGAGCACGCTGATCATGCCGAGACTGGCGAGGATCACGACGGGCATGCCCACGAAGAAGCCGGACATGCAGAGCATGCCGAGGCGGAGCATACGCACGATCATGGCCACGACCACGAGGCTGAAGAAGCAGCAGCCAGCGCAGAGAGCCATGGGCACGAAGAGCATGCTCACGACGAAAACGCGCATGGCGGTACCGACATGCATCTGTGGCTTGATCCCACCAACGCGAAAGTCATGGCTGCTGAAATAGCCAAGACCCTGAGCGAGGCCGATCCGGCCAACAAGGGAATCTACGAGGCCAATCTTGCGGCACTGGATACCGAGATCAGCGCACTCGATAGCGAAATCGTCGCGCAGCTTAAGCCGGTAATGGAGAAGCCCTTCATTGTCTTCCACGACGCCTATCAATATTTCGAGAAGCACTACGGTGTGCGCGTCACAGGCTCAGTGACGGTCAGTCCCGAAACAATGCCAGGTGCCGAGAGGCTGTCGACAATCCGCGCCAAAATCGAGGAACTGGGCGCGGCCTGCGTCTTTGCCGAGCCGCAGTTCGAGCCGAAGCTGATCGGCATCGTCACAGAGGGCACGCAGGCGAAGTCCGGCGTTCTCGATCCGGAAGGCGGCACGCTCGAAGCAGGTCCAGCACTCTACAGCCAGTTGATGCGCAATCTGGCGAACTCGATGAGCACCTGCCTGTCGCAGTGATCCAATCCCTCCCCCGGGCGAAAGGCGGGACTTCGGTTCCGCCTTTTTTGGATGGAAGAATGTTATGTTATTACATTAACTGGAGTCACGAATGAAGAAGTTGCCTGTCACCGTCCTGTCCGGTTTCCTTGGAGCTGGAAAGACAACGCTGCTCAACCATGTGCTCGCCAACCGCAACGGGCTGCGGGTTGCCGTCATCGTCAACGACATGAGCGAGGTGAATATCGACGCAGCCTTGGTGCGCGGTGGTGATGCCGCCGTGACGCGCACGCAGGAGCAATTGGTGGAGATGAGCAATGGATGCATCTGTTGCACGCTGCGCGACGATCTCCTCAACGAGGTGCGGGGGCTCGCCGAACAGGGCCGTTTCGACTACCTGCTGATCGAGGCCACGGGCATTGCCGAACCACTGCCGATTGCCACAACGTTCGATTTCCGTGATGAGGAGGGGCGCAGTCTTTCCGACATCGCGCAACTCGACACCATGGTCACCGTGGTGGATGCCGCCAACCTCATCGGAGACTACTCCTCCAGCGATTTTCTGGCCGACCGCGGTGAGAGCGCCGGTGAGAACGACAACCGGACCCTCGTCGATCTTCTCGTCGAGCAGATCGAGTTCGCCGACGTGATCATCCTGAACAAGGTCGGAACCGCCACGCGCGACCAGCTTGATGCGGCACGCAAGATCATCGCCGGGCTCAATGCCGATGCGCGCGTGATCGAAACCGACTTTGCAGATGTCGCGGCGAAGGACATTCTCGGGACAGGGCTCTTCGACCTTGCCAAAGCAGAAACGCATCCGCTGTGGTTCCAGGAACTGCAAGGCTTCCGCGATCATGTGCCGGAGACGGAAGAATACGGCATCAGCTCCTTCGTCTACCGTGCCCGCGCGCCGTTCGATCCCACACGCTTTCGCGCGTTTCTCGACCGAGCCTGGCCGGGCGTCATCCGCGCAAAGGGCTTTTTCTGGCTCGCGACCCGTCCGCACCATGTTGGAGAACTGAGCCAGGCCGGGCCGCTGGTGCGGACGACGAAGATGGGACTATGGTGGGCCTCGGTGCCGAAATCACGCTGGCCGGACGATCCCGGATTCATGAATGCGATGGCGCCCTATCTCGACCAGGAATGGGGCGACCGGCGGCAGGAAATCGTCTTCATCGGAGCCGATCCGATGGACCAGCGGACGATTACGGCGGAACTTGATGAGTGCCTCGTGCCCAGCGATGGCTTCACTCCGACAGACTGGGAAGACCTCCCGGACCCCTTCGCGCGCTGGAGCTGAGGCTTACAGCCTTCCGCGTTTCTGAAGGACGGAGAGAACCACGGCCGCACCGGCCTCACCTGCTGGTCTCTCCGTCTGAAGCCTCTGCCAGACCTCGTCGTAACCTTGAAGCATCGCGGCACGCTGCGGGGTCGCGACAGACAGGCGCTCCGCCCAGCGCACCAGGCTCGCCGGGCGCAACACGTCGTTGAAGTATTCCGGAACAACGGCGTAATCCGCAATCAGGTTCGGTAGGGCACCGGTCCAGATCTTGATGCGGTGGCTCAGCAGCCGGATGATCCAGTCCCCCTTGTAGGTCGAAACGACAGGCACATGGGCAAGCGCCAGCTCAAGGATCACGGTGCCGGAGGCCGCGATGGCAGCATCCGCCGCTTCGAAGGCCTGCCACTTCGCCGCGTCACCCAGAACGATCTCGGGCCGCAGCGCCCAGTTGCGCGTGATTTCGCGCACGCGAGCCTCCTGACGTGGTACGGTGGGCAGGACAAACCGCGTCTCGCCATTGCGAGCGACAAATTCCTGCATCGCCTCCCCGAAGACCGGCAACAGTTGGGTGATTTCTCCACCCCTTGATCCCGGCAACAGAAGAATGGTGCGCTTATCACTCGCGGATGCAGCCCCCCTCACCTTACGCGCCTCTCTCACTCGTCGGATGTCCGTATGGCTAGCCAGGCGATGGCCGACAAAATGAGTCTCCGGACCGCCCAGACGCTGCATGACCGCCGGCTCGAATGGCAACACCGCCAGCACAGCATCGACATAATCGAGCATGGCCTTGGCGCGATATTCCTTCCAGGCCCAGACACTTGGGCAGACATAGTTCACGATGGCGAGATCCGGTCGTTTGCGCCGAACCTTCTTTGCGACCCGATGGGTGAAATCGGGGCTATCGACGATCAGGAGCAGATCCGGCTCGGCAGTAATGATCGCGTCCGCTGTCAGAGAGATAAGCTTGATGAGACGCGGGAGCTTAGACAGGACCTGGGTAATGCCCATGATCGAAAGTTCGGAAAAATCGAACAGCGATTTCAGCCCTTGGGCCTCCAGCGCCTCTCCCCCAACGCCGACCAGTTCGATCGGGCCAGGATGCATAGCCTTCACTTGCGCGATCAAATCGGCGCCCAGTAAGTCGCCGGAGACTTCACCGGCGATCACTGCGATCTTCAGCGGTCTGTCCATCATCACTGGCGCTCCCTGCCCGCCCGGTCAACACCGACAACGAAGAGGCCGGCGGCGTCCGCCGCTGCGATGACGGCGTCACGCTCGACCACAAGCGCTCGACCGGCTTCAACTGCAATGCCGGCGAGCCCTGCTGCCTTGGCATTCTCGACAGTCGAGACGCCAATTGTCGGCAGATCGGCTCTGAGGTCCTGCTGCGGTTTACACAATTTGACCAACACGCCCTTGCGGCGCCTCGATATCCGTCCATCGTTTCGCAGGTCGCGAACACGGGCAAGCATCGCGTCGGTTCCCTCGACCCCCTCCAGTGCCACGACACGCCCGCCGACGGACACCGCACCTTGGCCGACATCCAGGCGCCCGAGCGTTTCTGCGGCATCGGCGGCACGCTCTATGTCCCTCAGATCGTCAGCATTCGGCGTCATGGCACCGAGCGGGCCGATCGTGGCGAGCAGGCCCGGAAGAATTTCGTGGGCTCCGAGCACCTCGCAGCCCTGCGCCTCAATCAGCGAGATGACCATCCGCAGTACGGCATCGTCACCACCGGCAAGCAAGGTCTTCAGCGCTGTTGGCAGTTTCAGCAGTGATTTCCAGTTGGCCCGGATTTCACCGAAGGCCGGACGCCGCTTGACGGCACCAGACATGACCACCCGACCAATCGCGTGTTGGCGAAAGAGCGTCGAAAGCCCGGCCATGTCGCCAACCCCGATCACCGCACTGTCAAAGCCAAGCCAGAGATCGTCGGCTTCATTCTTCAGTCTGACAACGAAGGGATCCTCGCCGGCTTCCCGAGCAGCTTCGGCTATGAAGAGCGGCAGCTTTCCGCCGCCTGCGATGATCGCGAGGCGCCCGTTCCGCGGCAGGCCGTGAGCGTGATCGGCCGCCGTCATGGTTCAGTTCTTGCCGCGATGGGGCGACGAGAGCGCCCGGTCGCTTTCGGCTGCGATGAAATCGAGAATCTCGATCACCGGAGGGCAGTCGAGATATTCATCGCGGATGGCAGCGGCATTGTTGCGGGCGGAACCTTCGCTCTCGAAGATCTGCTTGAAGGCGCGGCGGACCTGATGGATAACCGCACGCTCGATGCCGGCGCGGGTCATGCCGACCACGTTGAGACCGGCAAGAATGCCCGGATTGCCGTTCAGCATGCCGTACGGGATCACATCATAGGCGACCGCCGACAATCCACCGATGAAGGCCTGGCGGCCGATACGGGTAAACTGGTGCACCGCGCAGCCACCGCTGAGGATGGCTCTGTCCTCGACGCGCACATGGCCGGCCAGCATCACGCTGTTGGAAAGAATGATGTCGTTGCCGAGGATGCAGTCGTGCGCCACATGCGAATTCGCGAGGAGCAGGCAGTTATCGCCGACACGGGTAATGCCACCACCACCAACGGTGCCGCAGTTCATCGTGACGCCTTCGCGCATGGTGCAGTTGGCACCAACGACGAGACTTGATTCTTCACCCGCCTCATGAAGGCTCTGCGATACACCACCGATCACTGCCATGGGATGGATCTTGCAGCCCTGGCCGATCTCGGTCAGCCCCGTGACGACTGCATTCGACAGAAGTTCGACGCCGTCCTTCAGTGTCACCCGCGGGCCGACACGGCAGAAGGGGCCGATCCGCACGTTCTCGCCGATGACCGCGCCATCTTCGACAACGGCCATGGGATGGATGACGGCGCTTGCGGCGATCTGGCTCATTTCTGATCCTTGCGCATGATCATCGCCCCGATATCGGCTTCCGCGACCAGCGCACCGTCGACCTTTGCGTCACAGTGGAACTTCCAGATGTTGCCGCGCTGCTTCTGCTTCACGACATGGAATTCGACGCGGTCACCCGGCACGACAGGTTTGCGGAATCGGGCATTGTCGATCGTCATGAAGTAGACCAGATTGCCGGCCTCTCCCTGCTTTCGGGCGCAGATCGCACCGGCCGTTTGAGCCATGCCCTCAATCAGCAGAACGCCCGGCATGATCGGGCTTTCCGGGAAATGGCCGGTGAAATGCGGCTCGTTGGCAGTCACGTTCTTGATGCCGATGGCGGAATCGTCGCCGTCGATCTCGATGATCTTGTCCACCAGCAGGAAGGGGTAGCGGTGGGGCAGAAGCTTCATGATCTCGAGGATATCAGCCGATCCCAGTTCGCTCTTGGCGACGTCAGTCATTGCTGGCTCCCTTTTCCTTGGCGCGGCTGTCGTAGCGGCTTAGCGTATCGGCCACCTCGCGCAGATAATCCTTCAACGGACGGGCCGGAACCCCGCCATATTTCTCACCCGGAGGCACATCCGCCAGAACGCCGCTCATGGCCGCAATCTGTGCTCCGTCACCAATCTTGATGTGACCGTTCACACCAGCGGCGCCGCCGATCATCACACCGTCACCGATTACGGTGCTGCCGGCGATCCCGACCTGGCTGACAATGCCGCAATGGCGCCCAATGCGGACGTTGTGGCCAACCTGCACCAGATTGTCGATCTTCGTGCCCTCTCCGATCACGGTGTCGTCCATCGTCCCGCGATCAATCGTCGTATTGGCACCAATCTCGACGTGATCCTGGATAATCACACGCCCGACCTGGACGATCTTGAGCATGCCACGCGGACCAGGGGCGTAGCCGAAACCATCCTGCCCAATGCGCGCGCCGTTGTGAATGATGACATTGTTGCCAATCAGGGAAACCTGAATCGTTGCCCCGCCAGCAATCACGCAATCCCGGCCAATACGGACACCGGGGCCGATGATCGCACCAGGACCTATGCGCGTGCCCGTCCCGATTTCCACATCGGCACCGATCACTGCCATGGCTTCAACTTCCACGCCGGGCTCGAGCCTGGCGGTCGGATCTACATAAGCTGCCGGGGAAATCCCAACCGTCTCCGACGTCATGCGCACGGGCTGAAGCCCCTGCGGATGCAGAAGCGCGCCTGCCAGAGCAAACGCGGTGTGTGCGCTCTTGGCCAGCAGTACCGGGATATGCGGGGGTATGAAGGAGAGAAGCGGCTTTTCGACAAAGATTGCCGTCGCCTGGCATGTCGCCAACTCTTCCCGATTGCGGCGGGAAAGGATGTAACAAACATCCCCGTCCTTTGCCCTGCCGACAGGTGAAACGGATCGAACGATCCGCCCACCCTGGCTCTGGTCCTGCAATTCCGCCCCCGTCTGCGCCGCAAGCGCAGCCAAGGTCACCCCGGCATGGGGCGGAAAGAAATGATTATGCTCCATCAGCAAACGCTCCAGAACGTCAACCTGTCAGCAGTTCTGGGCCGCCAGTCTTAGAACTGGTTCGCCATGCTGAAGCGGAATTCCTGGGTTTCGTCGAAGTCTTCCTTGGCGACCGGAACCGCGTAGTCGACGCGCAGGGCACCGAAAGGAGAATTCCAGACCAGGCCAGCACCAACGGATGCGCGGATCGACATGCCGGTGCCTACGGCTCCAGAGTCGCTCTGAAGCTCGCTGCCATAAAGCGTACCGGCATCGGCGAAGACCGCACCACGGAAGCCCAGATCCTGCGGGATCATCGGAAGCGGGAATGTCGCCTCTGCCGATGCGGTGAAGTAGGTCGTACCACCGATCGAATCGCCGTCAAGACGCGGGCCAATGCCGCTGTTGTCGAAGCCGCGGATTTCCTTGCCGCCAATCTTGAACTGATCGAAGACGTTCAGGTTGTCGCCGAGAGCCACGACGTGACCAGCCGAACCAGCCAGCGAGCCGACGATGTCGAACTCATCCGACAATGTGTAGAACATGCGGGCGCGGATAAAGGCCTTGTAGTATTCGGAATCGCCACCCAGACCGGCATATTCATGCGTGAAGCTCGCATAGATGCCTTCATGCGGGTTCTGACGATCATCGACCGTGTTGTAGACGATCGAGTGGCCGAGGATGGACTGCTGCCATGTGCTGCCGTTGATCGCATCGATGTAGGGCTGTGCAACGCGGTCATCGCCGTTTCCGCCGATACCGTCGGAACCGAAGGCACCATCCTCAATGTAGTCGAGTTCCTTGTAGGTATAACGCAGCGTCGTTGCCAGATCTTCGGTGATCGGTGCGGTCACGCGGATGGTCGCGCCCTGCTCCTCGTAGTCATAATTGGAGTTCGAACTGGTCGAGCTCTTGAACACGTCGAAGCCGGCGGCCAGACGATAACCGAGGAAATAGGGCTCGGTGAAGGAGAAATTGTAGGTCTGCGTCTCATCGAAACCACCACCGGCGGCAACACGGATGAACTGGCCGCGACCGAGGAAGTTCTTTTCCTCGACAGAGGCTTCGAGAACCAGACCACCGTCACCGACCGAGTAACCGGCGCCGATGCCGAACGAACCGGTCGGCTGATCCTGCACGTCGACGACAACGACGACGCGGTCCGGCGAACTGCCAGCCTGAGTCGAGATGTTGACAGACGAGAAGAAGCCAAGAGCTTCGAGACGACGCTTGGCGCGCGAGATGGTCTCCTGGTTGAAGGCATCGCCTTCGGAGATATCGAATTCGCGGCGGATCACGTAGTCGCGGGTACGGGTGTTGCCGCGGACTTCGATGCGCTCCACATAGGCGCGCTCACCCTGATCGACCAGGTAAGTGACGCCGATGGTGTTGGTTTCGAAGTTGCGGTCGCCGCGCGGAACGACGCGGGCAAAGGGATAGCCAGCCGAAGACACGCGACGGGAAATCGCTTCCATCGACTTCTGAACGTCGCGGGCGCTGTAGGTGCTGCCTTCGCGCGTTTCCAGAAGACCCTGCAGTTCAGAACCATCAATGCCGTCAACCGTCGACTCGACAGAAACCGCGCCGAACCTGTACCGCTGACCTTCATCGACAGTGATGTTGATCGTGTATTCGTTGCCGGTCTCGTTGAGCACAGCTTCCGACGAGATCACACGGAAATCCGCATAACCGTGGTTGTAGTAGAACTGGCGCAGCGCCTCTTCATCGGCGCGAAGCTTGTCTTCGTTGTACACGTCCTTACGCGTCAGGAAGGACAGAATGCCGGATTCCTTGGTCTGCAGAACGGCAGCAAGGCGACCGTCGGAATAGGCGCTATTGCCGACGAAATTGATGGAGCTGATCTTTGTGCGCTCACCTTCATTGATGACGAAAGCGAGGTTCACGCGCCCTTCCGCAACCGGAACGACCTGCGTGGTAACTTCGACGTCACTGCGGCCGATGGCAGAATAGGCCTCACGAATGCGCTGGATGTCCGCGCTGATAAGGCTGTCGCTATACGGGCCCTGCGCCTGGGTCTGGACGATACCCTGCAGCTTGTCGTCCTTGATCTTGCGGTTGCCGTTGAAGACCACCTGATTGACCAGCTGGTTCTCAGCGACGGTGACAACAAGCGTGCCGCCCGAAACCGAAATCTGGACATCGGAGAAGAAGCCGGTCGCGTACAGACGCTTGACCGATTCATCGATGTCGGCATTGGAGAAAGTCCGACCCGGCTGGATCGAAAGGTTGGAGCGTACAGCTTCGGCACCCACGCGCTGAGCACCGCGTACATCGATACGCTGAACCACTGCAGCTTCGGCAGCAATGGCCGATGCGAGGACGGCAATACCTGCTCCCGAAGACACAACACCAGCAGACAGCGCGACCGCCGATACTGCGTTCAAAAACTTTGAACCAGCCTTCATGTGTATACTTTACCTTCTTCCATTGCCCCGTAGTCGTTACCCGACTCCGGCCCGTGTGTGGTTTTAGCGGGTTTTACCCTACAAGCAAGTGTGCGCGTTAATTTCTGTTTACTTCATTTCAACGCGTGGCCCAATCGCCACTATCAATTTGAAACATCGTAAACAAATCCCTTCACACCTTGCAAGCTCCCCGCTAGCCAATCAACCGGCTGATATCGTTCCAGGTGGCAAAAACCATCAGAGACAGGATCATTGCCATGCCGATGCGGAAGGCAATCTCCTGTGCGCCCTGACCCATCGGCCTCCCCCGCACTGCTTCAATCGCGTAGAGAACGAGATGGCCCCCGTCAAGGACCGGAACTGGCATCAAATTCAAAAGCCCCAGAGAAACGGAAAGAACCGCTGCCAGATTTAACAGAGCGATAACGCCGAGCGTTGCCATTTCTCCGGACGCCTGCACAACCCGGACCGGCCCGCCGAGCTGATCGGCATTCATGCGACCCGCAATCATGTTGCCGATATAGTCGAAGGTCCCGGTTACGATATGTCCGGTCTGGCGGACGCCTTCCCATACGGCCTGGATGGGTGACAACTCGACGATGCGGAAATTGCCAGCCTGCTGGTCGGTGATGATGCCGATCTGGCCAACCTCCATCTCGTTGCCGAAGCGGTCCGTGGTGGTGGCCCGTTTGGGCACGAGGTTGAAGTCTAGGTCCTGCCCGTCCCGGCGCACGGTCACCTCGACCGGAATCTCCGGGCGCATGGTGATGTAGCGCACGACATCGTCGAAGGTTTCGATCGTCCGGCCGTCGAGAGCCACCAGGACGTCCCCACGCTCAATGCCTGCCGATTCCGCCGCACTGCCCGGCTTGATGTCCGCAACAACGGGGTCGGAGACCGGCTTGCCCATCGTTGCGAAGATGCCGGCAAAGATGACGATGGCGAGCAAGAAGTTGGCAAGCGGGCCAGCCGCTACGGTCACGGCGCGCTTCCAGAGCTTTGCGCCGTCCAGCGTTTGCGCGCGTTCCTCGTCCGTCAGCGTCTCGGCAAGCTTACCGTCGGGGCGGCTGGCCGCATCCGCGTCACCGAAGAACCGGACATAGCCACCGAGTGGAATGGCCGAAATCTTCCAGCGGGTTCCGTGGCTGTCGGTGTAGCCGATCAGCTCCGGTCCAAAACCAACGGAGAAGGCGAGTATCCGGATCCCCGACCACCGACCGGCGAGGTAGTGCCCCATCTCGTGAATAAAGACGAGTAGCGACAGGATCAGGATATAGGGCAGGATATACCCGCCGAGAAAGCCGAAAACTGCGCTCATGTGATCCATCATTCGTATCCCAGTCTCGCATGTTGCGAAGGTTTAATCCGTCGATCGGCATGTTCGACCCGACCTTTACAGGCCGAAGAGGAAGGCTCCCATGGACACGACGGCATTGGCGCTGCCGGCTGAACTGCCGATCGCCAAGAAGAACGCGGCAAAGCAGGCGAATACAAGGCCGTCAACCCGATCCATGACACCACCGTGCCCCGGAATCAGACGGCTGGAATCCTTCACGCCGAAGCGGCGCTTGATGAAGGACTCGAACAGGTCTCCGACCTCGCTGGCGACCGAGAGCGTCAAGGCGACAACACCGACCCAAAGGCCAACATCCTGAAAATGGGCCATGGCGACCAGCATCCCGCCAACGACACCCGCCAATGCGCCACCAATGGCACCGGACCATGTCTTGCCGGGAGAGATGCGTGGCGCCAGCTTGGGTCCGCCGATCGCCCTGCCGACGAAATAGGCGAGAATATCGGTTGCCCAGACGACGACAAAAACGAAGAGCATGGCGATGAAGCCGAGTTGATCCTCGCCCCGAATCGCCGACAAGGAGATGGCAGTCAGGCCCGCATAGAAAAAGCCGGCCGGTTGCCACCAACTGACGCGCCGCAGGAGCGACGGGATCGCAG
>CALSAF010000119.1:0-14361 GCA_943372805.1 Rhizobium sp. Q54 | reverse complement strand
CAGCTTGAACCAGGCGCGGGCAAAGGTGTCCTGGAAGTAGGCCGGATCCGCCATGAACTTTTCGCAGATGGCGCGGTAGGCCGGGTCGACCTTCATGGCCATGTCGGCATCGGTCATCATCGGCATGCGACGGATCGACGGGTCGGTGGCGTCCACCGGCATGTGTTCTTCCTTGATGCCAACAGGCTGCCACTGCTGGGCACCAGCAGGGCTGTGGGTCAGCTCCCAGTCATAGCCGAACAGCAGCTCGAAATAGCCCATGTCGAAGACGGTCGGGTTGGCGGTCCATGCGCCTTCGATGCCCGAGGTAACAGCGAGGCTCGCCTTGCCGTTCTGGTTCGGGTTCATCCAGCCGAAGCCCTGGTTTTCCAGGTCGCCGGCTTCCGGCTCGACGCCGAGTGCCTGAGCGCTGCCGTTGCCATGCGCCTTGCCGACGGTGTGGCCACCGGCGGTGAGCGCCGCAGTCTCTTCGTCGTTCATCGCCATACGGGCGAAGGTCTCGCGCACCTGAGCGGCGGTCGCCATCGGATCAGGCTTGCCGTTCACACCTTCCGGGTTCACGTAGATGAGACCCATCTGCACGGCGGCGAGCGGGTTTTCCATCGTGTTCGGCTTGGTCACATCGTCATAACGGTTGTCGGAGGGGGCGAGCCACTGCTTTTCAGCACCCCAGTAGACATCCTTTTCCGGGCCCCAGATATCCGGGCGACCGAAAGAGAAGCCGAAGGTCTTCAGCCCCATGTCTTCATAGGCAACGGTGCCGGCAAACAGGATGAGGTCGGCCCAGGAGATCTTGTTGCCGTACTTCTTCTTCAGCGGCCACAGCAGGCGGCGCGCCTTGTCGAGACTGGCATTGTCAGGCCAGGAATTGAGCGGGGCGAAGCGGATATTGCCGCTGCCACCGCCGCCGCGGCCGTCGGCCAGACGGTAGGAACCGGCGGAGTGCCAGGCGAGGCGAATCATCAGGCCGCCGTAGTGACCCCAGTCCGCCGGCCACCATTCCTGGCTGTCGCGCAGCAGAGCCTTCATGTCGGTCTTCAGCGCCGAAACGTCGAGCTGCTTGACGGCTTCACGGTAATCGAAGCCCTTGCCCATCGGGTCGGTCTTGGTGTCGTGCTGGTGCAGGATGTCGAGGTTCAGCGCATTCGGCCACCAGGCCATGACGGACGCGCCGCTTTCCGTGTTCGAACCATGCATGACCGGACATTTGCCGGCGCCTTTGTTGCTCAGGGTATCCATTGTGTACCTCCTTGAAGAACCCGCTTTTCCAGGATCGGATTGCTGACGCCCTCTTCAAGAGCACGTCCGCATCACAACCCGATGAACTGGCGACGGGACATCGACCGCCCCGCCTGATCTGCCGTCCGCCTGTTTCCCTCGAGAAACGAAGGCAGGTGAGCCGCCCCCTTAAGGTGGTCGCCGACATCATCTGGAATTGTTCTAGCAAAGTGGACCCATTAATGTAAGTTGGAATTTCTGATTAGTTCCATAGGTTAAGGTTATGATCAATTTCACGCTTCGCCAGCTGCGATATTTCGATGCGCTGGCCCGGCATGGCCACTTCGGGCGGGCTGCCGAGGCCTGCTCGATTTCCCAGCCGGCCCTGTCGGTACAGATCAAGGAACTTGAAGAGGCGCTGGGTGCCGAGCTGTTCGAGCGGGCGGCGCGTCAGCTGCGCCTCTCTGCTTTCGGCGAGGAGTTTCTCCTGAGGGTCCGCGACATCCTGCGCTCCGTGGACGAGCTTGGAGACCTCGCCCGCGCTCACCGCAGACAGCTCGTCGGGCGGCTGCGCATCGGTGTCATACCGACCGTTGCACCCTATCTCCTGCCGGGCATGATCTCGGCACTGACTCGCCAGAATGCTGATCTCGACATCCATGTGCGTGAGACCGTGACGCCAAAGCTCCTGCAGGAGCTTGCAGAAGGCCGCCTCGACACGGCGATCGTGGCCTTGCCGGTTTCCGAGCCATCCCTGACCGAGATTCCGCTCTTTGAGGAGAGCTTCGTGCTTGTCCGCCCGAAGGCGGACGCCGAAAAGCCTGTTCCCAATCGTGACATGCTGCGCGAAATGCGTCTGCTGCTGCTGGAGGAGGGGCATTGCTTCCGGGAGCAGGCGCTCTCCTTCTGCGACATGGGTGCGGTCCGCCCGCGCGAGATCCTCGATGGCAGCTCGCTCTCGACCCTCGTCCAGATGGTCGGGGCTGGCATCGGTGTCACCCTGATACCGGAGATCGCCATGCCGGTGGAAACCCGCTCCGCCGATGTCTCCGTCGCCCGCTTCGAGGACCCGCAGCCGTCCCGCACCATCGGCATGATCTGGCGCAAGACCAGCCCGATCGCCAAGCAGCTGACGGAGGTTGCCGAGGTCGTTCGGCAGGCTGCTGTCGGTTTCGGTGTCAGCCCGCCCTGAGGTTATCTCGTGGATAACGCTGAAAGAGAGCCGCATAATCAGCGGAGAAGCGCCCGAGGTGAAAGAAGCCCCAGCGCACAGCCGCGTCGGTCACGGTGAGGCCAGCCCTCTTGGTTTCGACCGTGAGAACCTCGACTTTTTTCAAGCGGATCGTCAACACGCTGGGCACCCGCTAATCTCCGCACGCTCGGGGTGAGACAAGAAGAACTGGCTGCGGCGGGCTCGTCGCAGCCAGTTCCATCCCTGGAATGGTCTGCTTTGGCTGGATTGTCCGCGCAGCATCGCATTCTATGCGGCGCCGGCTTCGGCGCTCACATCACGACATGATCAGACCACCGTCGACATTGATTGTCTGGCCGGTGATATAGGCCGCATCCGCAGATGCCAGGAAGGCGACGAGGGCGCCGACTTCGGCGGGGGTGCCGGCGCGGCCCATGGGGATGCCTTCGACCCATTCCGCCATCAGTTCGCCCGGACCATAATCGCCGAGCATCTTGCCCCAGACGCGGTCGTTATAGTCCCACATCTCGGTGTGGATGATGCCGGGGCAGATGGCGTTGACCGTGATGCCTTCCCGCGCCAGTTCCTTGGCCAGGCTCTGGGTCAGGCCGACGACCCCGAATTTCGATGCGGCGTAGTGTGGCGTGTAGATGAAGCCCTGGCGGGCTTGTCCGGAGGCCGTGTTGATCAGGCGCCCCTTCGTGCCGGTAGCGCGAAAGCGGGCAACAGCCTCCTGGCAGCAGAGGAAGACACCCTTTGTGTTGACGTCGAGATTGAGATCCCATTCGCGCTCGCTCAGATCCTCGACCTTCGCAATGGTGATCACACCGGCATTCTGGACCGAGACGCTGAGCGGACCGAGGCGGGCTTCTGCCTCGGCATAGGCCCGGCGAACGGCGACGCCATCGGTGACGTCGAGCTGGAGCCCCACCACTTCGGTACCGGTCTCTGATGCGAGACGCACAGCCACATCGGTCGTGTCTGCCTCGATGGCCGCAATCGCGACTTTGGCTCCTTCTTCGGCAAAACGGCGGGCGATGCCCAGTCCAATCCCCTTGTTGCCACCCGTGACAAAGACGGTCTGTCCGGAAAAACGCTGCATGGTCTCACTCCTCCTGAATGCAGCTCTTTCGACAGCCCACCCCCGCTGGGAGGAGGATCAGGCCGTCAGTCTGGCTGCCGTGAACTTGTCGGTGACGAGCACGTCGATGATGCCCATCCTGAGAGCGCCGGCGATCGCCTGCGTTTTCGATTCCCCGCCCGCCAGCGCGATGACACGGTCGGCCTTGCGCAATTCCTCGAGCGATATGCCGATGACCCGTTCGTTTAGCGGCGTTTCGACTGGCTTGCCGTCGCGGTCATAAAAGCGGAACGAGATTTCGCCAACCGCGCCTGCATCGTGCAGCATGGCCATTTCCTGGCGCGAAAATACGTTGCCGGAGCGCGCCAGAAGTTCCGACGGCTCGACGGCGCCGATCCCGATGATCGCCAGTGTCAGGCGGCCGAAGAGATCCATCGTGCCGCGCACAACGGGGTCTGCCAGCATCACCAGTTTCGCCTCCCGCGAGGAGGTGATGCCCTGCACGAGCAGCAGCCGGGGCTCGCCGCCGGTGAGCTTGGCAAGGCGTGCCGTCAACTGCGTGGCATGGGTCTGGACGGAGGCCTCGCCCATGCCGCCCAGGATCTGCACGATATATTTCGCCCTGCCGGTCTTCAGAGGATGGATGTTGTCGACCATGCGCAGGATGGTCTGGCTCCAGCTGGAGACGCCGATGACCTCGTCCTGCTGCAGGGTGACTTCGACGAAATGGGCCGCCGCCTCGCCGATGCGGGCCATGATCGCGCCGTCACGATCCTCCGAACAGTCGATGACGATCGCCTCGGTCAGGCCGTAACGTTCACGAAGTGCGGTTTCCAGGTCGGCGAAGGTTCCCGGTGGCGGGATGATCGTGGTGCGCACGATTCCTTCCATCTCCGCACGCTTCAGCATCCGCGAAACCGTCGCCTGCGACATATGCATGATCTCTGCGATCTCTGCCTGCCGCTTGCCCTCGGCGTGATACATCTGCGCGACGCGGGCGATCAGTCGAAGCTCGTTGAGACGTCCCATGAACCCTCCAATGGGTGAATTTTTATTCACCCATAGATGAAGTCATGGGAACGGTCGAGCGGAAGATTGCATCCTGCCAGGTAACGAGACGTTGGTCGGTATCCGTCCGCTTCGCCTTTAGCACAGAGGTTCTCCGAGGCAGGGCCTGCACCGCCTCCAGTCCATCCCAAAGGCCGAGTGTGAGGCCCGCCAGATAGGCTGCGCCAAGGGCGGATGCTTCAGCGGCGTCACACTGGATCACGGCGTGTCCCAGCGCATCAGCCACACACTGCATCAGAAAGGCATTTTTGCTCGGTCCGCCATCAACGAAGAGCCGACCGAGCGGTGCCGGTGACTGGACGGCCATGGCCTTGAAGACGTCATGCACCTGGAATGCGATCGAATCGGTTACTGCGCGCGCCATCTGTGCGCGCGTTGTGTTGAAGGTGATCCCGGAGAACAGCGCTCGCGCATCGGCATGCCAATAGGGAGCTCCCAGCCCAACAAAGGCTGGCACAAAACCAGGGCCCTCAGGCCCTGCCGTTTCGGCGAGGTCAATCAACGCCTGCACGTCCGGCAGGCCGAGGATCTCCACCATCCAGGGCAGCGAAGCAGCAGAGACCAGAATATTCCCTTCGAAAGCATAGGTCGGCTTGCCGCCCAGCGACCAGGCGATCGTCGTGGTGATGCCGTTTTGCGGTGCGATGAAATGCGGCAGCGTCGTCATGATAGACGAGCCGGTGCCGAAGGTGACCTTTCCATCGCCCGATGCAAAGGCGCCATGGCCGAACAGGGCAGCGTGACTGTCCCCGATGGCAGCGGCAATCGGAATGCCGTCGGCCAGGCCGGGGACGCCGAGCGTTTCGCCAAAGCGCGAGGCGCTGTCGCGAACCTCAGGAAGATGGGCTTTCGGCACCCCGAAGAGGTCGCAGAGTTCGTCACTCCAGACGCAATGCGTGAGGTCGAAAAGCTGGCTGCGGGCGGCATTCGAGGCGTCGCAGGCATGCGTCCGCCCGCCAGTCAGACGATGGATCAGCCAGGAATCGATCGTACCAAGGCGAAGCGGCCGACCTGCAGGGGCGCGGTCGAGCAGCCACTTCATCTTCGGTCCAGGAAACATCGGATCGATCGGCAGGCCGGTCAGGGCCTCTACGCTTGCGGAATGACCGGCGGCGTTCAGCTCGGCACAAACCGACGCGCTGCGGCGGCATTGCCAGCTGATGACCGGGCCGAGAGGCTCACCGGTCTCGCCGTCCCACAAAGTCACGGATTCACGCTGGTTGGAAATCGCGAGACCGGCAATGGTTACGGGCGGGGCGCCGACCAGACAGGCCGCAATCGCTTCCAGGACTGATTGCCAGACACGTTCGGGGCTTTGCTCGACCCAGCCGGGTTGCGGATGGGATATCCCGACAGGCGAGGATCCACGCCCCACGATGATCCCCTCGGTCGAAACGAGCACGGCCTTGGAATTGGTGGTCCCCTGGTCTATGGCGAGGATGGCGGTGATCATGTCGGCTCCGAATGCTGCGAGATGCCGTCCGGTCTTGCGGCGGCATCCCAAAGACTTCCCCTACAGCCGCTAGGCGCGGCCGCCCTTTCGCACCAGCAGCGCTTCTGCTGCCGTGGCCATCGCCGCCGGCGACATGCCGAATTCATCGAGCAGGAACTCGGCAGATCCCGTGGGCGCGAAGATGCCGGGCACGCCGAGAATTTTCATCGGCACCGGAGCCTCTGCAACTACGACTTCCGCGATGGCGGAACCAAGGCCGCCATAGACCGAGTGTTCCTCGGCCGTCAGGATGGCACCCGTCTCACGCGCAGCCAAGACGATACTCTCCACGTCGATCGGGCGCACCGTCGCCATGTTGAGCACACGCGCCTCGATACCACGGGTGGCAAGCATTGCTGCAGCCTTCATTGCACGATGAGTGAGCGTACCATTGGCGATCAGGGTGACTGCATCTCCGCCGCGGAGGAGATTAGCCTTGCCCGGCTCGAAGACATGTCCCTGCGGCAGCAGATCCGGTACGCCGACGCGCGACAGGCGGAGGAAAACAGGGCCCTCATACCGGGCTGCCCATTCGACGGCGGCTGCCGTCTCGATCGAATCGCAGGGTGCAATCACCGGGAGATTGGGCAGAACCCGCATCCAGGCGAAGTCTTCGATCGAATGGTGCGTCGGACCCAGTTCACCATAGGCCATGCCCGAGGAAATGCCGACCAGTTTCACATTGGCATTGGAGTATGCGATGTCGGCCTTTACCTGCTCGAGCGAGCGTCCGGTGAGAAAGCAGGAGGCGCCACAGACGAAGGGCAAGAGGCCGCCATTCGCAAGCCCGGCGCCGACGCCCACCATATTCTGCTCCGCAATGCCGACATTCACCAGCCGCTCCGGCCACTTGGACTTGAAGCCGCCGAGCTTGGAGGAGCCGACGGAATCATTGCATACGGCAACGATTTTCGGATCCTCGGCGCCGAGGCGCTCCAGCACCGACACGAAGGCATCACGGCAGTCGTGCAGTTTTTCGGTCATGGTCACGGCGTTCATCACAGCACCTCCGCAAGTTCGGCCAAGGCGATCTTGTATTGTTCGGCATTCGGCACCTTGTGATGCCAGTCCACCCTGTCCTGCATGAAGGAAATCCCGTGTCCCTTGTTCGTATGGGCGACAATGCAATGGGGACGGTCCGAACGATGCTGCAGCGCCGGTACAATTTCGGCCATGGCATTCCCGTCAATCTCGGTCACATCCCAGCCGAACGCCTGGAGCTTGGAGCCGAAGGGCGCCATGTTGTTGGTGTCGCTCAGAGCTGCACCCTGCTGGAAGCGGTTGTGGTCGATGATCAGCGTCAGGTTGTCGAGGCCGAACTGGGCGGCTGACGAAATCGCCTCCCAGTTGGAGCCCTCCTGCATCTCGCCGTCGCCGGTCATAACATAGGTGTGGTACGCGGCGCCGGTCAGCTTGGCAGCCTTCGCCATGCCGACAGCGACCGGCAGGCCATGCCCGAGTGGGCCAGTATTGGTTTCCACGCCCGGCACCTTGTTGCAGTTCGGGTGCCCGTTGAGGCGTGAATGCGGCTTGAGGAAGGTCGCGATTTCGTCTTCCGGAATGAAGCCTCGCTTCGCCAGCGTCACGTAGAGCGCAAGGGCCACATGCCCCTTGGACAGGACGAAGCGATCCCGATCTGGGTGCTTCGGCTGATCGGGCCAGATCCGCAGCACCTGAAAATAGAGTGCGGTCAGAATGTCGATCGCCGACATTTCTCCACCGATATGGCCGGCGCCAGCTTCGTAGACCGCCTGGAGATCGCGGAGTCGTATCTGCCCAGCAATGCGATCGAGATCGTTCGGCTGCATGGAAACCTCATGATGAATAAATATACCGTACGTCATATAATTGCATCTGAACTCCGCCTGTCAAGTCACCGGGCGGAAATTAAATCGCATCGCCGCCAGGACTCGGGAGTTGACAGCCCAAGTATCCCTGCGTTACGAATTTACACACAACAATGAATATTTATACCGAGTGCTTGGCAGATCGGTAGCAGCATGGGAGGATCGGATGTCGGTTTCAGCGACAGACCAGGATCGCGTCGCAGGTGCGGGTGCCCTGTCGGCATTGAGAGGAACGACCGGGCCCCTGATCGGCCTAATCCTCCTCTGCATCTTCCTCTCCGTTGCCACCGACACCTTCATGTCGGCGCGAAACCTGCTGAATGTGCTCGACCAGATCACGGTTCTCGGCATCATGGCCGTGGGCATGACGATGGTGATCCTGATCGGTGGGATCGATCTCGCCGTTGGCTCGGTCATGGCATTGACCATGATGGTAATGGGCTACGCCGCCAATCAGGTCGGCTTGCCGCTGCCTGTCGGCATCCTCCTGGCACTGGGGGTCGCAGCCTTGACCGGGGCCATCTCCGGATTGCTGATCACGGCGCTCGGTGTGCCGGCCTTCATTGCCACACTCGCGATGATGTCGGTGGCGCGCGGCTTGGCGAACATGATCACCGACGGCCAGCAGATCGTCGGCTTTCCCTCCTGGTTCAGCCTGCTCGCCTATACCCGCTACGGAGGGTTCCTGACGCTGACCGTCGCCGTCATGCTGGTCGTATTCATGCTTGGCTGGATCTATCTGCGCTACACCTCGGGCGGGCGTTCTCTCTATGCGATCGGCGGCAACCAGGAAGTCGCCCGCCTCGCCGGCATCAACGTCAATCTCTACACGATCGGCGTCTACGTCGTCTCCGGCCTGCTCGCGGGATTGGCAGGCGTGGTGCTCGCCATGCGCCTCGATTCCGTTCAGCCGACAGCCGGTGTTTCCTATGAGCTCGACACGATCGCCGCCGTCGTCATCGGCGGAACGAGCCTGAGCGGCGGCAAGGGCGGCATTCTCGGAACCATCATCGGCGTCCTGATCATCGGCGTTCTGCGCAACGGCTTGAACCTTCTGGGGGTCTCGCCCTTCACGCAGGCCGTCGTCATCGGCGTCGTCATTGCACTCGCAGTTGCGGCCGAAGCCATCAAGCGGAGGTGATGTTTCGGCCACGGTTCAGTTTGGCGGCGCTGCCGCCAGTTCACCGCCGGGCAGATGCCGGGCAAAACTTCGGTCCTGCAATGGTAGCGGGGTGCCGAAACAACGGAGGAGATCTACCATGAAACTCACAACCATGCTTCTGGCTGCCGCAGCGCTGGCAACGACCGCCCTCAACCCGATCGGCGCGTCTGCCGCAGAGGTGAAGAAGATCGGGCTCGCCGTCTCGAACCTTCAGGCCGACTACTTCAACCAGATCAAGATCGGCGTCGAAGCCTATGCCAAGGAGAAGGGCATCGAGGTCATCACCGTCGACGCCAAGAACGACAGCGCGACCCAGGTCAGCCAGGTCCAGGATCTGCTGACGCAGGGCATCGACGCCTTCATCTACATTCCGGCGGGTGCCGCCGCTGCGGCCGTTCCGACGCGTCTGGCCAAGGAAGCCGGCATCCCGGTCGTCAACGTTGACCGCAATGCCGATGGCGCCCCCGGCGACACGTTCATCGCCACCGACAACGCGACTTCGGCCTATGAAGTGTGCAAGCACATCATCGGTCTGGCCGGTGGCAAGGGCAAGATGATCATGATCCATGGCCAGAAGGGCACCACGCCGGAAGTTGAACGCACGAAGGGCTGCATGCAGGCGATCGGAGAGAATTCCGGCGTCGAGCTGGTGGCGCAGCAGTGGAGCGAGCAGTGGTCCCAGGCCGAAGGCCTGAACATCGGCCAGAACCTCCTGCAGGCTCATCCTGACGTCTCGCTGATCTTCGCCCAGGCTGATGGTCTTGCCCTCGGCGCCGCACAGGCGGTCAAGGTATCCGGCGTTTCCCAGCGTGTTTACGTGGGCGGCTTCGACGGCGACACGACGGCTCTGCCGATCCTGGCTGAAGGCGGCTTCGACGCTACAGCCACTCAGCAGGTGCGCGGCATCGGTCGACTGGCCGTCGACAGCGCCATCAAGCTGGCTGCCGGCGAGAAGCTTCCGGCCGAACAGCTGCTTCCGGGCTTCCTGACCACGCCTGAGAATGCCGCGAAGTTCGTCGCCGAGCATCCCTGATCACGACCGGAAGACAGCGCCATGACTGCCAACGACCTCCCTCCCATCCTCTCGCTCCGGCAGATCCGCAAGGTCTACGGATCACTCGAGGTCCTGCACGGCATCGACCTCGATGTGAGAGCGGGTGAAGTCGTGGCGCTGCTGGGTGAGAACGGCGCCGGAAAATCGACCCTTTCGCGGATCATTTCCGGTGCCGTTCAGCCCACTTCGGGTCAGATGACATGGTTCGGCGCGCCTTACGCGCCGGCCACCCCGCGCGCGGCCATGGATGCCGGCGTCGGCATGATCCATCAGGAGCTGAAACTCCTGCCGCAATTGTCGATTGCCGAGAACGTCTTCGTCGGTCGCTACCTGACCAAGGGCGGACGCATCGACCGCCAGGCCATGGAGGAGCGGGCCCATGCCGGCCTGCGGAGGCTCGGCCTCGATGTTTCCCCGCGCCGGTTGGTCGAGGGACTCTCCACGGCAAAGCAGCAATTGATCGAAATCGCCAAGGCGATGACCCTCAATGCTCGACTGCTCATTCTTGACGAGCCGACGGCGGCCCTGGGCGGAGAGGAAACACAGCTCCTGTTCCGGCAGATCGAGCGCCTGAAGGCGGATGGTGTGGGCATCATCTATATTTCCCATCGGCTGGAGGAAATTCGGCAGATCGCCGACCGCGTCGTGGTGATGCGAGACGGGGCCAAGGTGCAGGAATTCGACCGCGGTGACGTGCCTGTCCGCAGCATTGTCGAAGCCATGGTAGGTCGTTCGCTCGACCGGATGTTTCCCGCCATTCCGGCTCCGGCCGATGATGTCATGCTCGAGGTGCGCGGGCTCTCGTCACCATCGGGCACCTTCCGAAACATCGAATTTTCCGTCAAACGCGGCGAAGTCTTCGGGATCGCCGGGCTTGTCGGTGCAGGGCGCACCGAACTCGTCCGGGCGATCACCGGCGCTGATCCGATCGCCACCGGTGACGTGGTGCTCGATGGTAAGGTCATCACGCCGCGTTCACCGAGGGATGCCATCCAAAGCGGCGTGGTCCTCGTGCCGGAGGATCGCAAGCTGCAGGGTCTTGTTCTCGATCACTCGATCGCTGAAAACATCGGCTACGCCAATTTCGATGCCGTTTCGAAAAACGGCTGGATCACCTCAAAGCGCCTCAGCGACTTCGCTGGCGCCTACATCAAGAAATTCGGCGTCAAGGGGCGCGGCGAGCAGAATGCCGGAGAACTGTCGGGCGGCAACCAGCAGAAGGTGGTGCTGGCCAAATGGCTGGCGCGAAATCCGAAGGTTGTGGTTCTCGACGAGCCGACACGCGGCATCGATGTCGGCGCGCGCTCGTCGATCTACGACACCATCATGGAGCTGGCCCGCCAGGGCATCGCCGTCATTGTCGTCAGCTCCGATCTCGAGGAGGTCCTTGGGGTCTCCAACAGGGTCATGGTCATGGCGCAAGGAAAACAGGCAGGTATCCTGGACCGCGCCGAGGCCAATGACGTGTCGGTCATGGAACTGGCCACGATCTGATTTGCAGGAGAACTATTCATGTCGGACATGACTTTGAACGCCCCAAGACTCTTCGATCTTTCGGGCAATGTTGCGCTGGTGACGGGTGCCGGCAGCGGCATAGGCCAACGAATTGCCATCGGGCTGGCCCAATGCGGTGCGGATGTCGCGCTATTGGACCGCCGCACGGATGATGGCCTGGCGACGACCGCCCGTCATGTGCGGGCCGCCGGACGCCGCAGCATCGAGATCGCGGCGGATGTCACTCAAGCCGCCGCTCTCAACGACGCCGTCCAGCGGACCGAGACCGAACTCGGGCCGCTGACACTCGCCGTCAACGCCGCCGGCATCGCCAATGCGAACCCGGCCGAGGAGATGGAAGAATCCCAGTTCCAGACGATGATGGACATCAACCTGAAGGGCGTCTTTCTCTCCTGCCAGGCTGAAGCCCGCGCCATGCTGAAGAATGGCCGCGGCTCGATCGTCAACATCGCATCGATGTCGGGTGTGATTGTCAACCGTGGGCTGAACCAGTGCCACTACAACGCTTCGAAGGCTGGCGTCATTCACATGTCGAAGTCCATGGCCATGGAATGGGTCGGGCGCGGCATCCGCGTCAACACGATCAGCCCTGGCTATACCGCGACGCCGATGAACACGCGCCCCGAGATGGTTCATCAGACGAAGCTCTTCGAGGAGCAGACCCCGATGCAACGGATGGCAACGGTTGATGAGATGGTCGGCCCCGCCGTCTTCCTGCTTTCCAACGCGGCAAGTTTCGTTACGGGCGTGGATCTTCTGGTCGACGGTGGCTTCTGCTGCTGGTGACGGCTCCTCGTCATTCAGGATCTCCCAAGCTGGCACGGTGCTCGATGCGCCGTGCCTTTTTTGTTTCACGACCTCGGCTTACGCGCTTGCGACATCAGCCTCGAATTTGCTGCATCTGCTCAGTTTCGGCTTGAAAAACCAGTGGGTTCTCCCCTATCTTCAATGGGTTCTCAGGGCGGGGCGAAATTCCCCACCGGCGGTATCCGGCTTTGCCGGGAGCCCGCGAGCGCTTTCACTTCGGTGAAAGGCAGCAGATCCGGTGCGATGCCGGAGCCGACGGTCACAGTCCGGATGGAAGAGAGCATCGGCATTGCGGCTCCCCTCACCGGGAGACGTGTGTGCTGTGTTCGCCCAAGGGATGGATGGCGACCGCAAGGTCGCGGTTTGGCCGCTGATGCGGTGACCCTTGAAAGGCAATGGAATGACACTTTCGACTATTGAAGACGCATTGGAAACTCTGGCGCATGGCGGCATGGTCGTCGTCGTCGACGACGAGGATCGCGAGAACGAGGGCGACATCATCGTCGCTTCCGATCACGTGACGCCCGAGACCATCGCATTCATGATGAAGCATGCCCGCGGGCTGGTCTGCATCGCGATGGAAGGAGAACGGCTTGATGCCCTCGGCATCCCGCTCATGGTCCCGCACAACACGGAATACCTGAAGACGGCCTTCACGGTGTCGGTTGATTACATCAAGGGCACGACGACCGGAATCTCCGCCCCAGATCGGGCCGCGACCGTGCAGGCCTTGATGGATCAGGCATCCGCGCCGGAAGACTTTGCCCGACCCGGCCACATCTTTCCGCTGCGTGCCCATCCGGAGGGCGTTCTGGGACGCCCGGGCCACACCGAAGCCGCAGTCGACCTCGCGCGCCTCATCGGCAAGAGGCCATCCGGCGTCATCTGCGAAGTGGCCAATGACGACGGCACCATGGCCAGGCTCCCCGACCTGATCGAGTTCTGCAAGCTGCACGGATTGCCCCTCATTTCGATCGAAGAATTGATCCGCTACCGCAAGCGCAACATGGTCAGTGGAGCCGCTGTCGCGGCCTGAAGCGACGGGCCGAGCGGCTCCCACGCTTGGGGCGCGCGCTGCGCCGCGGGTGTGTCGGGACCTGAAGAGCTTGCGCCGATCCGCACGCCGACGGCCGCCTTAATGCACCCACGAGGGCTCAGGCTCGACACACAGATGGCATCCTCCAGGCTGCCATCTGTGTGTGCAGCATGTTCGAGAAAATGGATGCAAGACACCGGGGAAGGGGGGCAGCGGGATGCCCTTCGCTGCTTGGTGTGACCCAATCAGAATGCCTTGCGACCTCAATTGGTCACGTCACCGGCGCGTGACGCTCACCAGGCGTTAAAACGGCTCCAGCAATGCATGAGGCATGTGAGGCTTCGGTGTAGCCGCAGAAGGGCCTGAGGAGATTAGTCAGGCTTTTGGTAAGTGAGTGTTATCAAGCGGATGGAATGGTGCTGCTAGAGAGATTTGAACTCTCGGCCTCTCCCTTACCAAGGGAGTGCTCTACCCCTGAGCTATAGCAGCATCTGGCGGGCGACGCATCTGGTCGGCCCGGAACGAGGCGCCTATTGCCACAGAGTTTCGGGTAGCGCAAGCCGTAAAGCGTTCGGCGGGACAAGTTTTGTCTCGCGGGGAGAAGGGGGCTTTCCGCTTTTTCCGCTTTCGGCTATCACGGCGCCATGACGAAGAACCCGGAAAACAAGGGCGAGGCGGATCTGGGGGCGGGCGAAGTGACCCTGCTTGCCGATCGTGGAAAACGTGCGCGCTCCGATGCCGACCCAGCTGCAGGCAACAGGCGGCCTGCAGCGCATCCGGCGTGCGCAGGCTGTGTTGCCCGCGAAGGTCGGTGGCCAGCTCCACCACGGCCGCCGTGAGCTCGACCCAGATCAGATCGGTACGGCAGAAAAAGGCATCAAAAGTGGCC
>CALSAF010000118.1:0-14716 GCA_943372805.1 Rhizobium sp. Q54 | reverse complement strand
GGAAAGCACGCTGCCATAGGCGAGATAGCTGCGGATATCCTTCGGATCGGAGGCAATCAGCGCCTGCAGGTGCTCGCGCGCTTCCTTCACCTTGCCGGTTTCGGCAAGCGTCAGCCCGAGCTGCAACTCAGAGATACGCCGCATCGGCGACGTCTCCGGAACCTGGCTGTAAAAGGCGATTGCCTTTTCCGGCTGTTTGGCATTCTCGGCGATGCCGCCGAGCAGGATCAGCGTGTCAGCCGCATCCTTGTCCAGTGCGTGCGAGAGCTGGAGATAGAGCATCACCGTGTCTTCTGCACCTTCCCGGTTCAGCGCGCCGCCAATCGAGAAAAGCACGCCGGCTGCGCCCTGGGCGGCGGTCGCGACGACTGGCTTCGGCTGGCGCCCCGCCTCGATCTCGTCGCGCAGCGCCTTGAACGGCGCAAAATTGTTGATCAGTTCATCGCCGGCGGCGAGCGCATCGAGTGCCTTCTGCCGGTTGCCGGATTGGGCCTCCAGTGTCGCAAGCGCGATCACGGCGCGTGCAAACGTATCTGGTGCCGTAGCCCCACCATTGCGGTCGGTCACGGTTTCGGTCAGTGCCTTGCGCGCCGTGTCGACATCGCCGACGATCGCGGCCATGATACCGACATTGTAGTTGCGGAAGATGCCGTACCAGCTCGGGCCTTCGAGATCCTCAACGAGCTTGAGCGCTTCCTTGCCCTTGCCCTCGCCGACCTTGGTCCAGGCAATCAGCAACTGGTTCATCAGCCGGTCGAGATCGTTAGGCCCTTGATACTTGAAGTGGTCGAGCGCCTCCGCAAAGTCACCGTCGCGGATCGCGCGAAAACCGAGGGCAACAGAGGTTACCCGCTCCACCGCCGGGTCCTTCTCCAGAACCTTGGCCAGTTCCGCACCTTCGTCGAACTCGCCGTTCATGAACAGCGCGATCATCAGGCGCTGCTGCAATTCCAGCTCGTTCGGCGTGAATTCCAGCGCCTTCTTGTAGAGCTTTACGGCATTGGGATAGTCGCGATCGGTTTCCGCTGTTCGGGCTGCCAGAAAGGCGCCGGCAAAGGAATCGACACTGCCGGTATCGAAATTCTCCGCTTCTTCCGTCTGCACGGGTGACGCCGCCGCGGCAATCGGTGCCTGCGAGACGCTCAGAAGCAGCGCGAGCGCGGTGCCGGCGAGATAGCGAAGGGCAAAGCTTTGCCGCATGAAAGAGCCTTTCAACAACCGAGAACGAGCGCGTTACGCCCGCGCAGGGACGATACGCGATGATTCACGGACAGAATGGCTTTTTTGAAGCAGCCCCGCAAGGCAATCGACCGTGAAGGGTCAATTGACGCGCGAGATGCAAAAGTCGATCACGTCGTTCAGTGCGCTCTTCCACGGCGTTTCCGGCAGGGGTGCGAGTGCATCCCGCGCGATGGTGCCATAGTGCTGGGCCCGTTGGATCGTTTCCGACAATGCGCCATATTTGCTGATCAGGCCGAGCGCCTTTTCGAGCCTGACATCGTCGTTCTGGTCGCCTTCGATCGATTCCTTCCAGAACTCACGCTCTGTGGCGGTGCCCCGGCGATAGGAGAGGATGACCGGGAGCGTGATCTTGCCCTCGCGGAAGTCGTCGCCGACATTCTTGCCCGTTTCGACCGCCTTGCCGCCGTAGTCCAGCACGTCGTCAACCAACTGGAAGGCGAGGCCAAGATTCATGCCGTAGGATTTCATCGCACTACGGGTCGCCTTGTCGGTGCCGGCAACGATCGGGCCCACTTCGGCAGCCGCTGCAAAGAGAGCCGCCGTCTTGGCGCGGATGACGGCGAGATAATCATCCTCGGTCGTTTCCATGTTCTTGGCGACGGACAGCTGCAGCACTTCACCCTCGGCGATCACGCAGGCCGCCGTCGAAAGCACGTCGAGTGCATCGAGAGACCCGACCTCGACCATCATGCGAAACGCCTGGCCAAGCAGGAAGTCACCGACGAGCACGCTCGCCTGGTTGCCCCAGATGGTGCGGGCCGTGGACTTGCCGCGGCGCAGGTCGCTTTCGTCCACGACGTCATCGTGAAGCAGCGTCGCCGTATGCATGAATTCGACCGAAGTCGCGAGCTTGATGTGATGCTCACCCTCGTAGCCGAACATCGAAGCCGTCGCCAGCGTCAGCATCGGTCTCAACCGCTTGCCGCCAGACGAGATCAGGTGGTTGGCGACTTCCGGGATCATCTGCACGTCGGAGCCGGCCTTCGACAGGATCAGCTGGTTGACGCGCTCCATGCCGCTTTTCGTCAGGTCCACCAGAGGCTTGACGGATGCCTGTTTGTTTTTGCTTTCCTCAAGCGGTATGACTACGCCCAACGCACCGGACTCCTGTTCAGTTTGGTTGCCGACCATAAAAAGGCCGGAAGGCCACGGCAAGGGGCGAATTGCCTCGGTCGGGGGCTGGAGCACGGTTTTACCTGTTAACAGTGAGTTCCGAAATCGATGCATGAGATCATCCGCAGCAACGATGTCGTCCTGCTTTCCTTCGCCGAGAGCCTGATGCGCGACGCAGGCATAGCCTCGATGATCGCAGACCAGTCCATGAGCATCCTCGAGGGCTCGCTCGGCATGCTGCAGCGTCGCCTTCTGGTCGATTCCGATTGTGTGGACCAGGCCCGTCGCATTCTGACCGATGCTGGTCTGGGCGCTGAACTGCGCGACCGCGCGATGTGAGAGCGCCATGGTGGCAAGCGCAGAGCCCATGTTTGAAAAGCCCGAATCCGAGACGATCGACGCCTTTCATCGCGGTCGCTTCCATCTTGTTCAGCCCGTCGGTCGCGGCCACCGGGCCGGCATGGATGCGATGGTGCTTGCCGCCCTTGTCGCTGACGATCGTCCGATCCGTGTCGCGGATCTAGGCGCAGGAGCGGGCGCGGCAGGATTGGCCGTTGCCTCCCGTCTGCCAAAGGCGTCGGTCGTGCTCGTCGAACGCTCCCCGGACATGGCCTCCTTCGCCCGCAAGAGCCTCGCGCTGCCTGAAAACGCAGAGCTTGCCACGAGAGCCGAGGTGATCGAGGCCGATGTGACCTTGACGGGGAGGGCGCGTGTGGCTGCAGGGCTTGCAGATCAAAGTTTCCACCATGTCATCATGAATCCGCCCTTCAACGACCCCGGCGACCGCAAGACGCCGGATACCCTGAAGGCCGAGGCCCATGCGATGACCGAAAACCTTTTCGAAAGCTGGATCCGCACGGCCGGTGCGATTGCGATGCCGGGTGGTCAGCTCTCGCTGATCGCACGCCCCCAGTCGATCGCCGAAATCATCGCGGCCTGCGGCAGACGCTTCGGCGGTGTCGAGATCACCGCCATACATCCGCGCGAAGGGGAAAATGCCACACGCATTCTCGTGACGGCGATCAAGGGGTCGCGCGCCCGTCTGCAGATGCGTGCGCCACTCCTGATGCACGACCGTGCCGACAGCCATGCCTTCGCCCCGGTGGTTGATGATCTGAACAATGGTCGCGCCACTTATTCACGGCTCCGTTGAAAACGCTGATTTTTCGCCCCAACCATTGTGTTCGGTCCGCGGCTCCTTACATCTCCGGTCAGAGTTGAGATCGTGAGGAGTTGAAACGCGACCATGACAGACTTTCTGAAACGGCTGGTTCCCAAGCGCTTCCAGAAGAAGGGCGTCGTCATTCCGGTCGTCAGGCTCCACGGGCCGATCATGAGTGGCGGTTCGCGCTTTCGCCCTGCACTGAACCTCGCCTCCATCGCCGGCCAGCTGGAAAAGGCCTTCTCGATGAAGGACAGCCCCGCCGTTGCACTCTCGATCAATTCGCCGGGCGGCTCTCCCGTCCAGTCGCGAATGATCTATGACCGCATCCGGGCGCTCGCCGAAGAAAAGAACAAGCGTGTACTGGTCTTCGTCGAGGATGTCGCCGCTTCTGGCGGTTACATGATCGCCATTGCCGGTGACGAGATCATCGCCGATGCCACCTCGATCGTCGGCTCGATCGGCGTCGTCTCCGGCGGTTTCGGTTTTCCCGAACTCCTGAAGAAGATCGGCGTCGAGCGCCGCGTCTACACGTCCGGCGAAAACAAGGCGATCCTTGATCCCTTCCAGCCGGAAAAGCAGCAGGACATCGAATACCTGAAGACCCTGCAGCTTGAGATCCACGAGATCTTCATCGACATGGTCAAGGCCCGGCGCGGCACACTGCTGTCGGATGATCCGACGCTGTTCTCCGGCCTTTTCTGGACCGGTCGCAAGGGCCTGGAGCTTGGCCTCGTCGATCGCCTCGGCGGCTTGCGCGAGGAGATCAGGACGCGCTACGGCAAGGATGCGCGCCTAGAACTGGTCGGTGCCCAGAAAGGCCTCTTTGGCCGCCGTGCCCCTGGTATCGGCGCCTTCGGTCCTGTCGATCAGATCGCCGCACAGGCCGTTGCCGGTCTTGCGGAGACGCTCGAAGAAAAGGCACTATGGGGACGCTACGGTCTCTGACCGAAGCAAGGGACGACGGCTGACGGGCGAGGGGACATGGCGCAGCTGATATTTCTGACGATCCTGGTGGGCGGCGCCTGGTTTCTTTACACGCGCTTCGTCGCCGATGCGGAGAAACTGGCGGCCAAGTCGCGTGCCGAGGAAAAGGAACGCCAGAACGAGGCGATCGGAACCCTGATCGAGGATCCGGAGACAGGCGAATACCGCCCCCGCCGCGAGGATGATGACTGATTGTTCTATACGTCAATCGCGGCATAACCGATTGACCCGACGGCCTGAGCGTGGCACTCGTCCGCAACGAACGCAACCTGATCCCGAAGATGACCATGACCGCTCCGCTCGCCCCCCACATGGACCCCAAGCGCTCCTTCCAGGCCCTGATCCTGACGCTGCACGCCTATTGGGCCGACAAGGGCTGTGCGGTTCTTCAGCCCTACGACATGGAAGTCGGCGCCGGCACCTTCCATCCGGCCACAACGCTGCGTGCGCTGGGCCCCAAGCCTTGGCGTGCCGCTTACGTCCAGCCATCGCGCCGTCCCTCCGACGGCCGCTACGGCGAAAACCCGAACCGCCTGCAGCACTATTACCAGTATCAGGTCATCCTGAAGCCGAACCCGTCCAACCTGCAGGAACTCTATCTCGGTTCACTGAAGGCGATCGGCCTTGATCCGCTGCTGCATGACATCCGCTTCGTCGAAGACGACTGGGAAAGCCCGACGCTGGGTGCCTGGGGTCTCGGCTGGGAATGCTGGTGCGACGGCATGGAAGTCTCTCAGTTCACCTACTTCCAGGCCGTCTGCGGCATCGACTGCTCGCCGGTCGCGGGTGAGCTGACCTATGGCCTTGAGCGTCTCGCCATGTATGTCCAAGGTGTCGACAACGTCTATGATCTCAACTTCAACGGTCGCGAAGGCGAGGAGAAGATCTCCTACGGCGATGTCTTCCTGCAGGCCGAACAGGAATATTCCCGCCACAACTTCGAATTCGCCAATACCGAGATGCTGCATCGCCATTTCATCGATGCCGAAAAGGAATGTCAGGCCCTGCTCGACGCCGGCGCGCCGTCGGACACCGAAAACCAGCGCCTGCACAAATGCGTCTTCCCGGCCTATGACCAGTGCATCAAGGCCTCCCACATCTTCAACCTGCTCGACGCCCGCGGCGTCATCTCGGTCACCGAACGCCAGGCCTATATCGGCCGCGTCCGCGCGCTGGCCAAAAGCTGCGGCGAGGCGTTTCTGCTGACCGATGCCGGTGGGGCCAATTTCGGCAGGGCGGCGTAAGTTCCCAGAGGGGGCTTCGGTCCCGCTTCAAGTGTCGATTTGAAGCAACCTTGAATTGAAGGCGATCTTGGTTAGAATCCCCCCGATTCATGGGAAGGGATCTTGATGAATATTGCTCGTTCTCTTGTATTTCTGGCGACGCTTTCAATCTCGCTGGCATCGGCTGCCGGCTTGGTGCGCGCCGAAACGTCCGACTGGATGTCTGGAAAGGTCGTTTTCAAATACGCTGACAAGCTCGGCGCCAACGGCATGATCGTTACCAAGATGGAATGCAAGGATAGCGGCGAGCGTGGGCTCGGCGTCGAAAGTGCCCTGGTACGATTGCATTACAAGCCGAACAGCCAGAACATCGACTGGCGCATTGACGGCTGGAACAACCTCGAAGAAAACAAGCAATACTGGGCAGGCCGAGGCTTCGAGTTGGCCTCCTATACCGTCTTCAGGCGGGCCAAGTCGGGATTGCGGCTGTTCTGCACCGTCTATAACGAAAAGTGACGTCACACGGGCGCGCATTGTCCGATGGTTGATGCGCGCCGAAAGTCGTCGCCCTAAAACTCCAGCCCCGCCGCCACCCGGTTCTCGATCCGGACCACCAGACCGTGGATCTTCGCCATCAGCACGTCGAAGTCGATTGGCTTCGTCAGATAGCTCTCGGCACCGGCGCCCAGTCCCTCGATCATCTTTTCCCGGTCGGCGAGCGCCGTGAGGAAGAGGAAGGGCATGTTGGCAAATTGCGGATGGTTGATCTGCAACTCGCCGAGCATCGCGATTCCGTCCATCTCCGGCATGGTGATGTCGGAGATCACGATGTCGGGCCTATGGGTCAGGATCTTGTCGAGGCCCTCCTTGCCGTTTTCGGCCTGCAGCACGCGAATTCCGGCATCCTCCAGTTCCTCGACGATCAGTTCCCGGACGTCTCTCTCGTCTTCGACGCAAAGCACGGTGATCATGGAATTCTCCCTTTCTGGCCAATGGTTCAGGCGGCGCTGACTTCCGGCGCCATGTCGGTTGTCTCGCGCACCGCCGGTCCCTGGACCGGCAGCACGAGGGTGAAGCAGGTGCCCTTGCCGCGTTCGCTTTCGACGAAGATGTCACCATCGTGCAGGGTGACGATCTGTTTGACGAGCGACAGGCCGATCCCCGTGCCTGCGATGCCGGTCGAGGTGCGGGCGCGGAAATAGGGCTGGAAGAGTTTCGGCACGTCTTCGGCGTCGATGCCGACGCCTTCGTCCTTGACGGAGAGGAAGACGAAGCCATCCTCCTCCCAGCCGCGAATGGTGATGTCAGGTGCGCGCGGTGCATACTTGACCGCATTGGACAAAAGGTTGGTCAGCACCTGCGATATCGCCAGCGCGTCACAGCGGATGACCGGCGGCAACGCATCGATTTCGGCATCGAAACGGTGATGCTGCGAGGATAGCTTCTGCCGTTTGATGGCCTGCTCGATCAGCTTGTTGACGGCGCAATCCACCAGCGAAAGCTCGATCTTGCCGGTGTCGATCCGCCCCGCCGACAGGAAGCTCTCCATCAGTTCCACCATGCGCGCCACGGCCGAACGGATCTGCTGTGTTTTATCGGAAAGAAAGCGCGTTTCCATCTCTCCCTTTTTGCGCTGGATGCGCTGGGCCGCCCCATCGATGATGGCGAGCGGTGTGCGAAACTCGTGGCTCGTCATCGCCACGAACTGCCGCTGCATGGCGTTGATGTTCTTTTCCTGCTGCAGGGCCTCTTCGAGTGCCGCCGCCTGGGCCGCGATCTCTGCGGTACGGTGGCGTACGGTCTTTTCCAGCTCGTCGCGGTTGCGGATAAGCTCCTTTTCCGCCCGCTTGCGCAGCGTGATATCGGTGTAGCTCAGCACATAGCCGCCGTTCGACAGCGGCTCGGAACGGACCGCCAGCACCTTGCCGCTCTTGCGTTCGCGCTCGAAACTGTAGGGCAGGCCAAGGGCGGCCTGTTCGACCCGCTCCCGCACCATCGCCTCGGCGTCGCCATCGCCCCATTCGCCGCGGCTGGCATTGTAGCGCAGGATATCCTCGAACTTGGAACCCGGCGGGAACATCTCAGGCGGAATGTTCATCAGGTCGTAGAGCCGACGGTTGGCCATCAGTAGGCGCGAGCGATTGTCGAAGACGCCGATTCCGCCGGGTATGGCATCGAATACCTGCTCCAGAAGCCCGAAGGCCTTGCGCTGGTCGGCCGTCGCGATCGCGACCTCCGCGAACAGGTCGGAGGACGGGCCGCGAATGCGCCAGACATGCACCTTGACCGGATAGACCGTCCCGTTCCGGCGCCGCTGGATTGCATCGAAGGTCACGCTGCGGGCGCTGCCGTCGACAAGCGGCATGAGCTTGGTGCGGTAGTCCAGTTCCGAAAGCCCGACCTTCAGCGAGGCGGGTGTCATGCCGGCGAGCGCTTCGGCGGAGTAGCCTGTCCGCACGCTCGCGGTCGCGTTTGTTCGGTTGATCGTGAAACGTTGCGGCTCGAAGATGTAGATCTCGTCAGTTGACAGCTCCACCATGTCGATGAGCGAGGCTGCACAGCCATTGCGTTGCTGGATGACGGGACCGAGGTCCTGCGCAAGCAGGCGGAGCGCCGACAGGCTCTCCATGTTGATGGGTCTTTCGCTGCGACTGAAAAAGACGGCCGTGCCGAAATCTGGGTCGCCCACGCCCGAGATTGGTATCCAGTAGGGAATGAGGTCTTCCCGCTCCGCAATACATTCCGGCATGCGCGCGCCCGGCGGCAGGTCGAGCGGCAGCTCCATTTGGTCTACCGCATTGTGGTGAAAGAGCCGCTGCCGCTCCTGCTTCGGTTCGCGGATGTAGATGGCCGCGATGTTGGAAAGGTCCAGCTGCGGCAATGAGGTCAGGACAGTGAGCATGTCCTTCAGCGTCTCGCTAAGCCGGCGTTCGGGAATCGCCGCCTTGAGCATGTCGCGGCTTGCGAGGATCGCCCACAGGGGCAGGTTGTTCCAGGTCGTTGCTTGCATGCGACAGCTCCGCTGCAAAACCTCTTGAACCCCCATATTAGCGGTCACCGATTAACGGAGCGGTTCACGGTTTCCCTCAATTTGAACCATCCCGCGTATCATTCCCGCACGCTTTCGGTGTCGATCGGGTACAACTTGGATCATGACTTTCACGTGATGAACCGCTAACGTGCCGCGAATTCTGCTGGGAGCCCGCTATCCATGTTCACGACACTGGCCATTCTCGCCGCCATCGGCGCCTATCTCGTCTTCGTCTACAACGGCCTGGTCAAGGCCCGGCAGATGGCCGAGGAAGCCTGGTCGGGCATCGATGTGCAGTTGAAGCGCCGCGCTGATCTCATTCCCAACCTGATCGAGACCGTCAAGGGTTTTGCCGGCCACGAGAAGGGCACGCTCGAAAGCGTTATTGAACTCAGAAACAAGGCGCAGGCGGTCCCCGCAGGGGATGTCGCGGGCCGTGCCGCAGCTGAGGGGCTTCTCGGAGCAGCGCTCGGCAAGATCATCGCGCTGGCCGAAGCCTATCCGGACCTGAAGGCCAACGAAAACTTCCTCGAGCTGCAGAAATCGCTCGAAACCGTCGAGGGCGAGATCCAGATGTCGCGCCGCTATTACAACGGTGCCGCCCGCGATCTGAACGTCAAGGTCGAGAGCTTCCCCAACAACCTCGTCGCCGGCCAGTTCGGCTTCTCGAAGAAACCCTATTTCGAGATTGCCAACGAGGCCGACCGTGCGGTACCGACGGTCAAGTTCTGACGTCCTTCTCCGGACGATGCATTGAGACTGGGATCCATGACGACTGACAGTGTGACCATCCTTCCGCCCGCCCATGCCCTGACCGGCAAGGTGAGCCCTCCGGGTTCGAAATCCATCACCAATCGCGCTTTGCTTCTGGCGGGTCTCGCGAAGGGCACCAGCCGCCTGACCGGCGCGTTGAAAAGCGACGACACCCGTTACATGGCCGAAGCGCTGCGCCAGATGGGTGTCACCGTCGAGGAGCCGGATGCCACTACCTTCGTCGTCACCAGTTCCGGTGAGCTCAAGGCCCCGTCAGCCCCGCTCTTCCTCGGCAATGCCGGCACCGCCACCCGCTTCCTCACCGCCGCTCTCGCTCTTGGCCATGGTCGCTATGTCGTCGACGGCGACGAGCACATGCGCAAGCGTCCGATCAAGCCGCTGGTCGAAGCCCTGAAATCGCTGGGTGTGACCATCGAAAGCCCGACCGGATGCCCGCCTGTCACGATCGACGCCACCGGCCGTTTTGAGAAGAACCACGTCGTGATCGATGCCGGGCTTTCCAGCCAGTATGTCTCGGCTCTCCAGATGGCCGCAGCCTGTGGTTCCGAGCCGTTCACCATTGAGCTTGCCGGTGCCGATATCGGCGCCCGCGGTTATATCGACCTGACGATGTCGGCCATGCGCGCCTTCGGCGCCAAGGTCGAGCAGCCGACGCCATCGTCCTGGGTCATCGAGCCGACCGGTTACACCGCGACCGATTTCCACATCGAGCCGGATGCCTCTGCCGCCACCTATCTCTGGGGCGCGGAAGTCCTGACCAAGGGCCAGATCGATATCGGCACGCCCTCGGATGCCTTCACCCAGCCGGACGCCAAGGCCTATGACGTGATCGCCCAGTTTCCGAACATGCCAGCCGTCATCGACGGCAGCCAGATGCAGGACGCGATCCCGACCATTGCCGTGCTCGCCGCCTTCAACGAGACCCCGGTGCGCTTCGTCGGCATCGAGAACCTGCGCGTCAAGGAATGCGACCGCATCCGCGCCGTCTCGACGGGCCTCAACAACATCCGCGAAGGCCTGGCCAGGGAAGAGGGCGACGACCTCCTGGTCTTCTCTGATCCATCGCTTGTCGGCCGGTCGCTGCCAGCCTCCATCGACACCTTCGCCGATCACCGCATCGCCATGAGCTTTGCGCTGGCGGGCCTGAAGATCCGCGACATCACCATCCTCGACCCCGCCTGTGTGGCTAAAACCTATCCCGGCTACTGGGATGCGCTCGCCTCGCTCGGCGTCGATCTCGTCAGGAACGATCCGAAATGACCACGCTCCTCCGCCTGTGCTCCGCTTTCCTTCTCCTTATCTGGATGGCTTGCGGCGCGCAGGCTGAGGAAGTCATTCGCGATTACCATGCCGATATCACCGTCTTTCCCGATGCTTCGATCGAGGTGACGGAAACGATCACCGTCAATGCCGAAGGCAATCAGATCAGGCGTGGTATCTTCCGCGACTTTCCGCTCTATGCGCAGGATGCGCGGGGCTTTCGCCAGAAGGTCGATTTCGAACTCCTCTCGGTGGAGCGCGACGGCCAGCCCGAAGCAAACCACACCGAATCGATCACCGGCGGCATCCGCATTTATGCCGGTTCGGGCGACGTCTTCCTGCAGCCGGGTGAATACACCTACACCATTACCTACCGCACCGGCCGTCAGATCCGCTATTTCGACGATCACGACGAACTCTATTGGAATGTCACCGGCAATGGCTGGCTGTTTCCGATCGATCGCGCGGGCGCGACGGTCACGCTGCCCGATAACGCCTTGCCGACCAAGACCACCTTCTTCACCGGTCCGAGCGGCTCGGAGGAGCAGAATGCGCGCGAAATTCCGGGATCGAACGGTCTGGAATTTCAAACCACCGAGCCCCTCGGCCCGAACGAAGGCCTGACCATTGTGCTCGCCTTCCACAAGGGCCTGGTCGCGGCCCCGTCGTCGGAAGAGACCTCCTGGTGGTTCATCCGTGACAACTTCAACACCATCATCGGCTTCGGCGGCCTGGCCGTCATCTTGATCTATTACCTGCGTTCCTGGCTCGCCGTCGGTCGCGATCCGTCCAAGGGCGTTGTCGTGCCGCGCTGGGATGCCCCCGACGGCCTCTCGCCGGCGCTGGTCAACTACATCGACAACAGGGGTTTCTCCGGTGCAGGCTGGGCGGCGCTCTCGGCCTCTGCGCTTGAGCTTGCGGTCCAGGGCTATGTCGAGCTCGACGATCTCGAGAGCAGCATCATCATTCGGCGCACCGGCAAACCTGTGGAAGGCAAGCTGCAGGCGGGTGAGGCTGCGCTGATGGCGGAGATCCCATCTGCCGGCGATGAGTTCGTGATCGACAAGAGAAACGGCAAGAAGGTCGAGGCTGTCGGCAACCGCTTCCGCCAGGCGATAGAGAAGGAGCATCGTAACAAGTATTACAAGGCCAATGCCGGCTACACCTCGCTCGGCATCGGGCTTTCCATCGCCGTCGTCGCCTCGCTCTTCATTTTCGGCGACCTCCACGAGGACGTTTACGCCCTGATCTTCGTGCCAACCTTCTTCTCGGTCTTCTTCGGCACCTTCACCATCGGGCTGGTGAATTCGTTCAGGCGGCGGCGTTCGCTGTTTAGCAAAATCATCACGGTGGTGGCGCTGGCCCTCATCGGTTTTGTCGCCCTGTCGACCATGGCGCTGATGTTGATCGCTGCCTGGATGAATCTTGAAACCACCCACCAGTTCCCGGTCCTCATTGCCTTCGGCGGCATCCTCCTGATTAATTTGCTGTTCTTCTACATCATGGGTGCCCCGACCCCGCTCGGCCGCAAGCTGATGGACGGCATCGAGGGCTTGCGCATCTATCTGACGCTGGCCGAAAAGGACCGCATGAACATGGCCGGCGCTCCGACCATGTCGCCCAGCCATTTCGAAAAGCTTCTGCCCTACGCCGTGGCGCTGGGCGTCGAGAAACCCTGGTCCGAGACCTTCGAAACCTGGCTTGCCACCGCCGCCGCCGGTGCCGCGGCCGCTTCCTACAGCCCCGGCTGGTACCACGGCAGCAATCCGGGCGGCTTCGGCGGCCGCATTGGCAGCTTCTCCTCCTCCATGGCTTCAACGATCGCCTCCACCATCCCGACCCCACCGCCCTCCAGTTCCTCGTCCTCGTCAGGCTTCTCCGGCGGCTCCTCCGGCGGCGGCGGTGGCGGTGGCGGCGGAGGAGGGTGGTAGCCACCCACCTCCCCCTTGAGGGGGAGGTCGCCGCGCAGCGGCGGGAGAGGGGGAGCATCGACTACCTATCCGCTTGGGAAGCACGCTTGAATGTCGTCCGGTGACACACCCATTCGACAATTCCTAAATGATCTGCGCTCCGCGTCATCACCCCACCCCGGAGCTTCGCTCCGACCCTCCCCCTCAAGGGGAGGGTGGTTGAAACGCCGGCGCCGCGCCACCCACCTCCCCCTTGAGGGGGGAGGTCGCGCGGAACGCGCGGGTGGGGGTGTTTCACCGGCGATTCAAGCTGTTTCCCCTCAATCTCCGGAGTTGCAGGGCGGTGAGATTAGGCGTTCCATGCACAGGTTATGGTTGGGGACCCAGGAGAATGCCCAAACCTCCCACCTCCATGGATCGCTTTCGCCGCGCCAATGCAAGACGTCTGCGATCAACCAGCACGGACGCCGAGCGAAAACTCTGGCGCCATCTTTGGCGTATTCCGATTGATGGCAGCCACTTCCGCCGCCAGGTCCCGATCGGTCCCTACTTTGCAGACTTCGCTTGCCACCAGATCGGATTGGTCATTGAGTTGGACGGCTCCCAGCATGCGACGGATGAGGGGCTTGAACGAGACCAGGTGCGAACCGCCTTTCTGGAAGCGCAGGGATACAAAGTGATCCGCTTCTGGAACGCCGAAGTCCTGACGGAGCTCAATGCGGTCCTGGATACTATATTTGCGGCGCTCCGCGAGCGCGAGATATTTCTTGAGTTGCACCCAGATGTCGGGCCGTTAGGCGGAGCGGATCACCCCACCCCGGAGCTTCGCTCCGACCCTCCCCCTCAAGGGGAGGGTGGTTGAGACGCTGACGCCGCGCCACCCACCTCCCCCTTGAGGGGGGAGGTCGCCGCGAAGCGGCGGGTGGGGGTGACACGCTTACCGCCGCCTGATCCGCCCGCATTTTGCACGTATCCATGGATGACTTTTGCCGCTGGGCTTGCTAAGTCCGCCGCAGCCTCAAGCAACATCTCGAAAAGTCAGACCCGATGCCCGATCTCCTGCTCGAACTCCGCTCCGAAGAAATCCCCGCCCGCATGCAGCGCAAGGCGGCTGGCGATCTGAAGAAGATGGTCACCGATGCGCTTGTTGATGCCGGTCTGACCTATGAGGGCGCGCGCGAATACTGGACGCCGCGGCGCCTGACGCTTGATATCCGCGGCCTCACCGCGCGCTCGGCGGACATCAAGGAAGAGAAGAAGGGCCCGAGTGTCTCCGCACCGCAAGGAGCCATCGACGGCTTCCTGCGCGGCGCGGGCCTTGCCTCGATCGATCAGGCCATCATCAAGACCGATCCGAAGAAGGGCGACTTCTATGTCGCCTACATGGAAAAGCCCGGCCGTGCGGCCGAAGAAATCATCGCGGATGTCATGCCCGGCATCATCAGGGCCTTCCCCTGGCCGAAGTCAATGCGCTCGGGCTTTGCCTCGATGCCCAAGGGCTCCGGCTATAGCGGCATCGAGGGCAAGGGCATGGAAAGCCTGCGCTGGGTGCGCCCGCTGCAGTCGATCGTCTGCACCTTTGGCCCCGAGCATGACGAAGTCCAGGTCATCCCCTTCGAGATCGACGGCATCGTGGCGTCGAACGTTACCTATGGCCACCGCTTCCACGCGCCGGATGCCATCACCGTCAAGCGCTTCGACGACTACGTCACCAATCTGGAACGCGCCAAGGTCATCCTTGATGCCGAGCGCCGCAAGGACATGATCCTGCACGACGCCCGCGACATCGCCTTTGCCAACGGTCTCGAACTCGTCGAGGACGAAGGTTTGCTGGAGGAAGTCTCCGGCCTCGTCGAATGGCCGCAGGTTCTGCTCGGCACCTTCGAGGAGGACTATCTCTCGATCCCGGCCGAGATCATCCGCCTGACGATCAAGACCAACCAGAAGTGTTTTGTCGTGCGCCCGCAGGCCACCCACCTCCCCCTTGAGGGGGGAGGTCGCGCGGAACGCGCGG
>CALSAF010000117.1:0-14768 GCA_943372805.1 Rhizobium sp. Q54 | reverse complement strand
CGCAATCCTCGTCGCCTGCGCGGCCTTTATCCTTAGCCGGCCTGTGCCAGGGCGCTGATACCGATCGCGTCGCCGCCAGCGAGCAGCGAGTGGGCCGCCGATAGTGCCTGGACCTGGCGGGCAGACTGTGGTCGCCCGAAGAAATAGCCCTGGCCCTCTTCGCAACGCATCGCTGCCAGCATTTCACACTGCAATGCGTTCTCCACGCCTTCGCAGACGACCTTGAGACCGAGACCATGCGCGAGTGTCGTCACGGCCTGCACGATCGCCTGAGCAGCCGGATCGCTCACCATGTCGCGAACGAAGGACTGGTCGATCTTCAGCTTGTCGAGCGGCAGGCTCGAAATGTAGCCGAGCGACGAATAACCTGTACCGAAGTCGTCGAGGGCGATGATTACGCCGAGTGCGTGCAGGGAATCCAGCGTCGCAAACAGTTCCTCCGAACGTTCGATGAAGATCGACTCGGTGATCTCCACATGCAGGCGGTGCGGCGCAAGGCCACTCTTGGCGAGGGCGGCGCGGATATCAGCGAGCAGATCCCCACGCTGGAACTGCACCGGCGAGATGTTGACCGCCACGCTGACATGTGCCGGCCAGCCGGTAGCCGCTCTGCAGGCTTCGGTGAACATGAATTGGCCGAGATCGCAGATGAAGCCGTTCGCTTCCGAGATGCTGATGAATTCCGCTGGCGAGATCATGCCCAGCACCGGGTGTTGCCAGCGCAGTAGGGCTTCCGCCCCGATCAGCCGGCCGGTGGTGAGAGAAACCTGGGGCTGGTAGAGCAGGAAGAACTCGCCCTGTTCGAGGCTGTTGCGCATTTCCGCCTCCAGCAGGCGCGAGCGCGCCCGGCGCAGGGCAGATGTCGGGTCATACGCCCGCCACCCGCTGCCACCGACACGTTTTGCCTCGCTTAGCGCGAGCTCGGCGGCTTCCAGCCATTTGCCTGGATCGCCGATTTCGACCGTTCCGCTGCACGCGCCGACGCGGGCATTGAGTTCGATCTTCATGCCGTCGACACCGAACGGCGTTTCAAACAGTGCGAGAAGCTCTGTCGCGCTCTCGGCAAGGCCCTGTTCATCATGGATGCCCGGGGTGGCAAGGCAAAGAACGTCGCCGGCAAGGCGTGCCGCCAGGCCGTTGATCCCGGCATGGCGGCGCAGTCTTGCGGCCACGGCCTGCAGGACAGCGTCTCCCTTTTCTCGCCCGAGCGTCTCGTTGAGGTGAGCGAAACGGTGCAGGTCGATCGCAAAAACCGAGAAACCGGTGCCCACCTGCGTCATCGCTTCGCAGAGGCCCCGGCGGGTCAGGAGACCGGTGAGGTCGTCGATCCGCGCCATCTCCTCCAGCTTGGTTTCATAGAGGCGCCGTGCGGTCACGTCGCGAAGGCTGATGCAAATCACATGCGAGCCGACGGACGAAAGCCCGCGACCTCCGCGGGTCTCAAAGGGCGAGATCGTGATGGCCGCTTCAAGGTGCCGGCGCCCCTTGCGCCCTGGCAGGTCGAGGGTCACCTGCTGACTGTGCATCTGCGCCGGCTCCGCCATGTGTCGCGCTTCCAAGGCCAGAACGGCATCCATCAGGGCTGTCGGGGCAAAGCTCGCAAGGTTGCTGCCACGGGTGAGCGGCTCGTCCCGCTCCAGGATGCCGGCCAGTGTCTTGCTTGCATCCAGCAACGTAAATCTCTGGTCAAGGACAACGACGGGGTCGACACTGTCCCGGATGACCTGCTTGAGGACCCGGCGGATGTCGCGGTTCTCGGCAATGGCCAGCTCTGCCAGCCAGCCGTTCAGGCCGATCTTCTCGGCCATCAGCATGACGAAACCGAAGCCAAGGAGCAGCCACAGACTGGCGGTGTGGAAGACGAGTGCCTCATGTTTGTACAACAGGAAAGCCACGCCTTCTCCGATCGTGATCAACGCGGCGGCGCCGGCAAGCGGTACGGAGAGCGACAGCCGGTGAAACGCCAGCGTATAGGCGATGACGAATGCGGCGAGCAGCACGGCGATCGGCTCGTTCTGCAGCGGCTTGAGCTGCCGTTCCTGGACCAGCGTTTCTGCGGCTAGGATGTGCAGCATGGGCCCACTGAGAATGCCGTAGACGGGCACGGTAAAGAGGTCCTTCAGCTCCGTCGCATAGGCCCCGACCACCACCGCCTTGCCCTGGATCTCCTCCGCTCGAACGGTGCCGGCAAGGATGTCGGAGACCGAAAACGTCGGAACGCTTTCGGGACGGATGGAAAAATCGATGTCGAGCCGGTTGGTGCGCGCGTCGCTGTAGCCGGCAAGCACGGCGGCTGCAGACTGCGTGGGGATACCCGCGATGATCTCGGAAACGACAAACGACCGCATCAGCCCGTCGGCATCGAGGGCCACATCCACAAGCGCGGGCCATGCCCGGTCGGCAAAGAGCGGAATGGGTTGCGTCAGCGAGAGCTCATCTGTCGTTTTCGTCCCGAAGTGCTGCCGGAACATTGGCAGAATCACACCGCCGCCAGCCGCCTCAAGCGCCTGCGCCAGTCGCAGATCCCCTTCGGGTCTGGAGGGGGTGCTGAAGTCGATGTCGAGGAAGATGTCGCGCGCGCCGGCCGCACTCAGCTTGTCGATCAGTGCGGCATGCACCTCGCGTGGCCATGGCCATATCCCAACCTCCGTCAGGCTCTTCTTGTCGATGGCTGCGAAGATATAGTCGCCGGTGGCTGTCCGGGGCGCGCCTGAGGCACGGAACTCGACCAGCTCGTGGTCCAGATGTTGTACCACCGAAAGCGAGGGCAGCAGGAAGGGCAGCGCCATGATCACGGCAATCATGACGAAACGGATAGAAGCCAGAGACGACAACAGGGTGCCGCGTGATGCCATCAGGTCGCCCGTCATGCGCCGACCAGGCGCATGCACGGTTCCAAGCATGCGGCCTCAGTCATCGTCGTCATCGTCATCGTCGTCATCCTTGTCCTTACCCTTGCCGTTTCCACCAGCATTGCCGTTCCCGTTTCCGCCGGCATTGCTGTTCCCGTTTCCGCCGGCGTTGCTGTTCCCGTTGCCGCCTGAATTGCCTTTTCCGTTGTCGCTTCCGGCTCCTTTGCCCCCCGCGTTGCTGTTTGACGAGCCCTTGCCCTTTTCCGCGCTTGTCTCGCTCTGGGGTGTGTCTGTCGACGCGCTGGTGACGTGTTTCTGGGACGCCGCAGTAGGCTTGCCGATCGTGGCTGCGGGAATCCGGGGTTTGGAAGGCGCGACCCGCGTGATGCGCGGCTTTGCGCCAAGGCCGGCAACCGTCATGCCTGATCCATCCACACGCGCACCCTGACCTGCGCCAAGATCGCTGCGTTCTCCGCTATCGAAACTGGTGACCTGCACCAATCCGCGATCAACGGCGACTGTGGCATTGCCCACGCCCACTTCCACCGTAAAGCGTGTGCCTTTCACGACTGCGGCAAGAAACGGCGTCTGCACAGTCGTGTGTGGCTGTTGCCTTTTTTCGATTTCGAGACTGATCTCGCCGACCTGCTGTACGACCTCGGTCTTTCGGGTGGTGCCGCCGCCGCGTGTGATGATGGCAGCCAGAGTGTTGGGCTGGAAGGCGATGCTTTCGCTGCCGCGCACGAGTTGCAGACGTCCTCGCGGTCCGGTCGAGATCCATGCCTTGTTCGGAACGCTCATGCCCTTGCGCAGGGGAACCCACGTCGTCTTGTCGAGCGTGTAGGTCACCTGGGTTGTCGCCCTTGTCGCGACCCATGTGTCCGGGGCGGTCGAAAGTGCCCCGGGAACAGACAGCGTGAGCAGGCAAAGGATGGTGGAAACGAAAAGGCGCATGGTCGGTTCTCCCTGGAGAACCTAATTGAGCACGGGATTCTTAAGATTCTTCTGAAGTTGGTGGGTCGATTTTATCCGCTGCCTCTTTTTTGCACTCGCGTGTGGGGGAGCTATGCTCGCATTGCAATGGTTGCATGGCGTCGGTTTCGACAGCGCCAGCCTGGGGTAATCGAGCAGGGACTGGTAGGTGGCGACGGCTTACTCCGCATAGCGGCGAAGGAAACGCGTGTCGTTCCAGTGCTTCCAAATTGCCACCCAGCGCCCTGAAGCGGCAAGGCCCCACTTGTCGGCAATCGCCCTCCCGTCGGCGAGAGAGATCAGCGCCAGCCATCGCCTTTGCGGTCGAAAGGCCTGCAACTCCTCACCGGAGAGGCTGCGGCGGATGTTGTTGGCCAGCACCGGTCCCTGACGGACGGCGAAGACGCCGGCCTTTGGCCGTGGATCGGGCAGGGAGGCGACATCACCGGCCGCGAAGATCTCGGGATGCGACAGCGATCGCAAGGCTGGATCGACGCGGATGAAGCCGCTGCCATCAAGGGCAAGTCCAGTCTCCCCAAGCCAGCTTGGTGCTCCGCTCGATGTCGTCCAGATCACGTCGTCGACCGTCAGCCTGCGTCCGTCGCGGGCGATGAGTTCGCCCGCGCGAAAGCCCGTCACGTCGAAATTCGGGTGATGCGCAATGCCGGCTCGTTCGAGTTCCCGTTCCACCATTCGGCGAGCGAGGCGGCTGCGTTCGGCAACGACGTCACCGGCCCGTCCTGCGAGCAGGATCTCCACCCGGCTTCGCGCCAGCCTTCGTTGCAGGGCGAAAGCCATCTCCACCCCGGCGACACCTTGGCCGACGATGGCGAGCCGTAGCGGACCCGTCTTGTCGGCGACAAGTGCGTCGAGTTGTTCAAGACGCTGCGTGAAGCTCGCGATTGGCTTGACCGAGATCCCGCCGGACACCCCGGGCGGAAGCGATGGCGTTGAGCCGATATCGATGGACATCAGGGAGTAGTCGAGCACTCGTCCGTCAGAAAGGCTGACCTGTCGTCGCTCCGGATCGATCCCACGTGCGGCCGTGGCAAGGAAGGTGACCCCGTAGCTGGCGCACAGCGCCACGAGATCGATGTGAAAGTCCTCGAAGCGATACTGGCCGCTCACATATCCGGGCAGCATCCCGGAATAGGACGCGTGCCGTGACGGCGAGACGAGGATGATCTCGCGACCGAGATCTTCGAGAAGCCCGAGCTGCCTGATAACCTCGACATGCGCATGGCCGCCGCCGAGCAGCACGATCGGCTTGTTGCGGACTTCCGGTTTATCCATGGCCGTCCCCGTTCGCTCCGATACGGTGCACGGCGCCGCCCGCCGCCTCGGCATCGGCTTCGTCGTGGGTCACCAGGATGACGGGCAGGCTGGCCACCCGGGCTCGTTCGAACACCAGGCTGCGCATCTGAACGCGCAACTCCATATCCAGTTTCGAAAACGGCTCGTCGAGCAGCAGCACGCGGGGACGGGAAACCAGCACGCGGGCCAGTGCGACACGGGCCCTTTGCCCGCCTGACAGGGTCGCCGGGTCGCGATCCTCGAAACCGGCGAGATCCATGTCTGCAAGGATCTCGGCGGCCATGCGCCAGCGCTCGCGCCGATCCCGGATGTCGGGTGGGATGGCAAAGGAGACATTGGCACCGACCGACATGTGCGGAAAGAGTAGTGGATCCTGGAACAGGATGCCCGCCCGCCTTTCCGCAGGCGGCAGCGCGAGCAGATCCACGCCCGCGGCGTGGACCTCGCCCCGTGCGGCAAAGGCCGGATCGAGGAAACCGCCTATAAAGGAAAGCAAGGTCGATTTGCCGGAGCCGGATGGACCCATCACGGTCAACACCTCGCCCGGCGCGATGCGCTGCGAGAGCGCGATCAGTGGCCTGCCGTCAAGGCTGATCTCCACGTCCGCCAGCGTCAGTCCCCTGGCTCTGTTGTCGTGCAGCATCGCTCAGACCCTCATGTCGCGTCTGTTGCGGTGGAGAACCGCTGGCAGCAGCGCCGCCAGGGTGAAGGCGAGGAAGGGCAGGATGGTCTGCAGCAGGGCATAGACTCCGATGACACGGCGGTTGTTCCCGGAAGCGAGGGCGACGGCCTCGGTGGTGATCGTTGAAAGACGACCCTCACCGATCAGCAGTGTGGGCAGATACTGCCCGATGGAGACCGCCAGACCAACGGCACCTGCCGTCAGGATTGGACGGATCAGCATCGGCAGCCGGATCGAAAGCAAGACGGCCATGCGCGACTTTCCGATCGCCGTTGCGATGATCTCGTAGCGCCGGTCGAGGGCCCGCCAGGGCTCGGCAAGGGAAAGGTAGACATAGGGCAGGACGAAGACCAGATGCACAAGGATGAGCGCAGCCAGCCGATGTTGGCTGCCACTGCCGATGAACAGCAGTTGCAGGCCGAAAACGAAGGAGATTTGCGGCACGATCAGTGGCAGGTAGAGGATGAACAGGCTGCGCTCGCCGCCGGTTCGCCCCGTATCCGTCTCGCGTTCGAGGCATCCGAGCGAAAGCACGACGGCGATCAGCGTCGAGATGAATCCGATGACCAGCGTCGTGACCAGAGGATCGACGATGCGTGGCAGGGCACTCATCCAGCTCCGAAGGGTGAGCGCTTGCGGCAAAAGGTCTGGAAACTGCCACAGCCCGGCCACGGACCAGAGGGCCAGGAGGCCGATGCCGGCAAACACGGTTCCGCCGATGGCGCCAACCGAGATCGCCGACATGAGGCGCAAGCCGCCATCGTGAACGAAGCGCAATCCGCCTTCCAGGCAGAGGCGGAGCAGGATACCGCTCAGGCGCTCCAGCCCCTTCCAGAGGATCAGGGCGCCAAGTGTGACAGAAAGCTGCAGCACGGCACCTGCGGATGCCAGGAAACGCGCCGAAAGATCGGGGTCGTTCATCCACTGCACCAGCCGGGTGGCCAGCGTGCCGGGGAGGTTGGGGCCGAGGATCAGGGCCACATCCACCACCGAGGTCGAGTAGGCGATGACGGCGTAGACGGCAAAGCGGATCTGCCGGTAGAGCGGTGGCCACCGCAGGTAGACGAAACCCGCGATCCGCCCGTAGCCGAAGGATGCCGCCAGCCTGCGGGCCGAGCCGAAATCGACCTGCGGCAGGGCGGCGAGCGTGACCAGGAACAGGAACGGCGTTTCCTTGATGACCAGGCCTGCGATCATCGCAAACCCCATCGGATCATGCGGGATGAGGATGTCAGGCGGACGGTCGATGCCCAGCAAGGGGGCCGCCAGGCGGATGAGGTAACCCGAAGGGGCGATCAGGAAGGCGAGCCCGAAGGCCGCCGCCGCATGCGGCACGGCGAGCAGCGGCGAAAGCATATGCTGCAAACGGGATAGCGCAGGTGTTCCGGCAAAGCCCGCGATGAAGACCAGGGTCATGATGAGCGAAAGCACCGTGGCGATCAGCCCGGTTGTCAGGCTCAGCAGCATGGCCGAGGCAAGACCCGGCGTGGCGAAGAGCGCGCGGAAGCTGTCGAGGCCGAACTCGTGCCCGCCGAGTGCCGGCAGGTAGCCGAATGCGGGCAGCAGCGTACCGAGCAGACCGAAGCTGATTGGCAGCACCAGGAATGCGAGCGTCAGGTACACCGCACTTCTGGCGACGAGCGCCACCCCTCGACCCTCGGCACGGACCATCCGCTGCACGCCCGACACGGGTCAGTTGCCGCTGGCGTAGCGTCGTCGCCATTCGGCCTCGATGCGATCCATCCAGCTCGCATGCGGTTCGGCGATGACAGGTCCGAGAGCGTCGGGAGTCAGCGTTGCGACGCCGAGGTCGAGCGACTGGAAGGCCACGCGCTCGGCTTCCGGCAGCTTGCTCATGGACAGCACTGTCGGATCGCCCCAGTAGGTTGGATCCTGCTTGCGCATCTGGGCTTCCGGCGAGATCAGGAAGTTCGCGGTCAACAGCGCCGCCTCCTTGGCCTTGGCATTGTAGGGGATCGCGACGAAATGGGTGTTGCCGAGTGTGCCACCGGAGAAGGCGAACGAGCGCACCGTGTCCGGCAGTTCGCCGGTCTTGATGCCAGCCGAGGCTTCAGCCGGATTGAAGGCGAAGATGATGTCGAGTTCGCCATCGGCGAGCTTCTGCTTCATGTCAGGATAATTCTGCGGAAAGGCCTTGCCCCCGCGCCATGCCACCGGGTGCAACTGGTCGAGATAGGCAAACAGCGGTTCGACATCACGCTCGAAGCTGGCCTCATCGACAGGCCGTGCGAGTTTCGCCGGATCGTCGATCACTTCGCTCAGTACCTGCTTGAGGAAAGACGAGCCGATGAAATCCGGCGGCGCCGGATAGGAAAAGCGACCGGGGTTCTTCTTTGCAAAATCGAGCAGTTCGGCGGCACTATCCGGCACGGTGCCGGCATCCGTTCTGGCACTATCATAGAAGAAGACCATCTTGGCGCCCCCCCAGGGGCTTTCCAGTCCCTCCGTCGGTTCGGTGAAATCCGTGAGGATGGTTGGCTGGTTCTCGACGTCCACATATTGCCAGTTGGGCAGCGATGTCGCCCAGCCCGGCGTCAGAAGCAGTCCCTGCTTCTTCATCGATACGAAATTCTCGCCGTTGATCCAGATGAGATCGACGGAGCCGCCTTCGCTCTTTCCGGCGGCCTTCTCGGCCAGCACCTTCGCCACCGCACTCGCGGTATCGTCGAGCTTCACCTGCACAACCTCAACACCGTAGCGCCTCTGCATTTCGCCGCCCACCCATTCGAGATAGGCGTTGATGTTTTCCGATCCACCCCAGGCATTGAAATAGACCGTCTGTCCCGAGGCGGCCTTCTCGATTGCCGCCCAGTCCTTGAGGTCAGGGCTCGCCGCAGTTGCGGAGATGCCACTGGCGGCCGCGATCACGCCGGCGGCGAGAAGTTGTGTGATGAAGCGCATATTCTGTCGTTCTCCCTCTTGGCGACCGGATGACACGCGGTGTCCTGGTCCTCTTGACTACGCCACCGAGATCCATTGGATCTTAAGGTCGCTTGCCGAATTTGGCACGTCTTTGCGCCAGTGCGGCCATGATGTCGTCTCCGATGACCGTGTCGTCGGGGACATCTGCCTCACGGGTCAGTTTCTGGGTAACCCGCATCTGCTGGATGAAGACTCGACAGCCTCGGCACATCGCCAGATGCAGCTTCATGTTGAGGCGCTCCCAGCAGCCGAGGTCATCGTCGATCAGTCGATCGGCACGTTCTGCGACTTCGCGGCATCGCAACATTTCAAGAATCCTTGTCTTGATCATGCATACGAAGACTCCCATCGGAGCCGTTCGTTACACCGGGGCCTGAACTTCTGGTGGCGCCAGGGTTTCCCCTGCTCATGGCAGCCTCATGTAAATGGCCTTGCGCATGATCCGCCCGACCAATGCGGGCATCAGGCGTCCGGCGATGGCCGCGCTGCGGCTGGCGAGGTCCGGAACGAACAGCCCGCCCCGTCGTCGGCTGAGGATCGCAGCGGCGACGGTTTCTGGCTTCGCACGGCGATCGGCGCGGCTGCCGGGCGGCGCATAGCGTGCGGCATGTGGCGTATCCATGGGGCCGGGCGCCACGATCTGCACCGTGACATCGTGATTGCGCCGCAGCTCCCGCCGGATACTTCGACCGAATGCGATCACGCCGTCCTTTGTGGCCGCGTAGGCGCTGGCGCCCGGATAACCGACGAAATGCGACAGCGACGATGTCAGCACCAGTCGCCCGCCTCGGGCCAACTGGCCGCGCTTGACGAGCGCATGGGTCATCATCATCGTCCCTGTCAGGTTGATCGCCGTGACGCGGTACATGGCAATCGGATCGATTTCCTCGAACCGGCCGACGGCACTGATGCCGGCAGTGATCGCAACGAGATCGAACTGCGATCGGTCCGCTACCGAATCCAGGGCCTCATCGATGCTGTCAGGGTCGGAGATGTCGCAGACGCTCGTCGCAACCGCCGCCGGCAGCGCCACCAGTCCCGTCTGGTCATGGTCGAGGACGCAGACTTCGTGGCCAAGGCGCAAGGCCAGATCGACCAGTGCCCTGCCGAGGCCGGAAGCACCTCCGATGATCAGCATGTTCATGCGCGTTGCCTCCGCCAGAGGCTGTCCATGAGGATTTTGCCGTAGGAGATCGTCCGGCGCGTGCTGCCGTCTTCCTCGAGCGCTGCAATGATCGCTCCCGCAACCGCGACCGGGGAAAGCATCAGCCGGTTCACGAGATCGACAGGGCGCCCCGCGCGGACAGACATGTCGGTTGCCGTCGGCCCCGGATGCAGGGCCTTCACCGTGATCTGTCCTTGCCACTCGAGCGCGAGCGAACGGGCGAGCCCGTCCAGGGCAGCCTTGCTTGCCGCATAGACCGGCATGCCGCCGGCCCCCTTGCGCGCGACGGAGCCGACGAAGGCGAGCCGCCCGCAGGCTGACGAGAGCGGTTTGTGCAGGCCATGCGCGAGATGCAGGCCTGCCATCAGGTTGACCTCCACCACGTCCCGGATATCTGCCACCGTTTCGTGCGCAAGCGGGCGGTAGTGTCCGCGCCCGGCACAGAGGATCGCCCTGTCGAGCGCAGCCGGAATTGCATCGAGGAGACGATCACGCGCTGCCCGCTCGCCGAGATCGGCTGAATGGTAGGGAATATCGGGGAAGTCGCTCGCCAACTCCCGGTGAGGTCGCCGCCCCGTTGCGACAACCGCCGCGCCCCGTTCATGAAGGTTCCGGACGATCTCGAGACCGATCCCCGAAGATGCACCGGTGACGAGATAGGTCGGCGGCTTTCGCTTGGCGTTCAACGGGCACGTCCCCCTCCGCGCAGCTGCTTCACGATGGTCGGGATCAAGGCCACGAGCGCCAGCGCGAAAAAGGCGAGGGTGATGTCGCGTGTGACCAGATCCGAGATCTGGGCCTCTCTGCCGGCTGCCTGCGCAGCGATGAGCACGCTGTCTACCCCCTGTCCGAGATAGGCATAGGCAAATGTGCCGGGCAGGATGCCAAGAAACGTTGCCGCAAAGAAACGGCCCAGGCTGATGTCGAACAGGGCCGCAGCGATGTTGACGATGAAGAAGGGGAATACCGGCGCCAGCCGGATGACGAAGAGATAGCCAAAGGCATTCTCGCGGAAGCCGTCTGCCAGCCTCCGGATCACGCCGTCCACCCTGTGGCGCAGGAAGCCGCCAAAGGCCGAGCGGGTGGCGAGGAACAGGATGGACGCCCCGATCGTGGCGCCGACGGCGACCAGCGCACCGCCGATCATCCAGCCGAACAGGAAGCCGCCGAAGATCGTGAGAACCGACGCTGCCGGGAACGAGAAGGCGACGGCAATGATGTAGACGGTGAGGAAGACCACGGCCGACCAAAGGAAATTGGCATCGACATAGGTCCTCAGCGCCTGCCGCTGTTCCGCCAGAAAGCCAAGGCTGAGATAGTGCTGCAGTCCGAAAGCATAGCCGAACAGCAGCCCGGCGGCGACGACGACGACGGGGATGAAGCGCGAGGCACGGCGGCTCGACGTCATGTTTCCGACGGATGAGCCGTCCTGGCTCGATGGACGCGTGTCTTGCGGATGGTGGCGGCTCTCAGGCACGGACATCTCCCGTAATAATCTCTCTTCGTCTGTAAGATCGGTCCGTCCGCCCCGACTGTCTCACCGGGCAGTCACTATGGCTTGATCGGTCGGAATGCGGCTGGACTTCGAAGATGATTGTTTTGCTAATGGCCCGCAAATGAGGGCGGGAGTATTCGTGGGTAAGGTCGAGAGCGAGGATGCTGCACTGCTCGTCCGTCTGGTCGACGGAGACGAAGCGGCGTTCGAACAGCTGTTTCGCCGCCACAACGCCGCCATGATCCGCTTCTGCATGGGCATCGTGCAGGCGCGTCATCTCGCCGAAGAGGTGGTGCAGGACACCTGGGTGGCTGTGCTCGGGCGCATTGATCTTTTCGAAGGCCGCAGTTCCCTCGCTGGCTGGATCTACACCATCCTGATCAACAAGGCGCGGACCCGGGCCCGACGTGAGGGCCGGACGGTCTTCTTCGATGACCACGGCGACGGCGACGCCCTTGCCGACGCCTTCGACGGGCGCGGTCACTGGCGCAGTATGCCCGAACTCTGGGAGAACCTGACGCCGGAGCGCCATGTCGAGGGTCGCAGCATCCTGCAGCATGTCGAAGCCATCATCGAGACCTTGCCGCCGGCGCAACGTGCGGTTCTGATCCTGCGCGGTCAGCAGGAACTCGATCCGGCAGAGGTCTGCGCCCTTCTTGAAATATCCGAAGGCAACATGCGCGTGCTCCTGCACCGGGCGCGGGTGACGGTGCGCAACGCGCTCGATCGGCTCAGCAGCAGCGGGTGACGTCGGCAGAGCGGCATTCATCGATCGCCCTCGGAGAACGCGATCCAGCCCTGGCGCCAGCGGATGACGGTTGTCAGCCCGCAAAGAGCGGCAAACCCGTAGGCGATCACGGCGAAACTGGCAGGAAACAGGCACATGGCGGCGAAGACCGCGATCGTCTCGAAGCCCTCCGCCAGGCCGCCGGCATAGTAGATGCCTTTGGTGGGGAATTCCGGTGCCTTGCGACCGAGCTTTGCGGCAACCGCCGAAAAGGCGAGAAAGGACGAGCCCGTACCGACGAAGGACGCGATCAGCACGGCTGCCGGCAGCGCATGAACTTCCGGCGCCTGCACGGCAAACCCAAGTGGGATGAGCGCGTAGAAGACCATGTCGAGCGCGATGTCGAGAAAGGCCCCTCGGTCCGTCGGCCCCTGGATCCGGGCCACGGCCCCGTCCAGCCCGTCGAATAACCGGTTGGCGATGATGAGCAGGAGTGCGGCCAGCCATTGCCCGAGGCACAGGGCGGTGAACGCCCCGAGGCCGGCAAGGAAGCCGATCAGGCTCAGCACGTCGGCCGGCACGCCACGATGCGCCAGGAAGACGGCGATCGGTTGCAGGGCGGCCTTTTGCAGCGGCAGGATGCGGGCGTCGATCATCCGCGCCTCCAGGTCTGGAAGCGTTCGAGCAGCGACAGGAGGAAGCCATTGATGTGGGCGCGACGCCACTGGCCGGCGACCATCTTGTTGGCCTCGGCGAGCGTCGGATAGATGTGGATTGTGCCGAGGATCTTGCCAAGGCCATGGCCGTGCTTCATGGCGAAGACGAATTCTGCCAACAGATCTCCGGCATGTTCGCCGACGATCGTCGCACCAAGGATCCTGTCCTTGCCGGGTACGGTCAGCACTTTCACGAAGCCGCGGGCCGAGCCATCGGCAATCGCTCTGTCGAGATCGTCGATGCCGAAGCGCGTGACCTCATAAGGGATCTTCTGCTCCCTGGCTTCCGTTTCAGACAGCCCGACCCGCGCCACTTCCGGATCGGTAAAGGTGGCCCAGGGGATGACGCTGTAGTCGGCCTTGAAGCGCTTGATGTCGCCGAATAGTGCGTTCATTGCCGCGAACCAGGCCTGATGTCCCGCCACATGGGTGAACTGGTAGGGGCCTGCCACATCGCCTGCCGCGAGGATATGGGGATGAAGCGTCTGCAGATACGCGTTGGTCTCGACCACGCGGTCTACCTTGATGCCGAGTTCCTCGAGCCCGAATCCCTTCAGGCGGGGCGCACGACCGACGGCGGCAATGATGTCGTCGAAGAACACGCGCTGAAGGGTCCCCTGATGCTCGACGTCGATCCATTTCTCGCCAGCCTCGACCCCGCAGGCGACGGCCTTGTGGCCGGTCAGGACATCGACGCCATCCGCCTTGAGCGAAGCCTCGACCAGCGCCGATGCATCCTCGTCTTCACGCATCATCAGCCGCGGCGCCATCTCGATCTGCGTGACTTCTGAGCCCAGCCTTACGAAGCTCTGTGCCAGTTCGCAGCCAATCGGGCCGCCGCCGAGAACGACCAGCCGTTTCGGCGCTGCCGGCCGGTCGCGCAGGCGTTCCCACAGCGTATCGGACGTGAGGTAGCCGACCGCGTCGATACCGGGGATGGGTGGCACGAACGGTTGCGCGCCGGTGGCGATGATCACCGCCCGGGTCGTCAGGCGCTGGGTTCTTCCGTCGTTGAGCGCGATTTCCACCGTCCAGGGATCGACGAGCTTGGCATAGCCCTGCAGCACCTCGACACCAAGTCCCGTGTAGCGCTCGACGCTGTCATGCGGCTCGATCTCGGCGATGACCTTGTGCACCCGCTCCATGACGGCGGAGAAGGGGACCTTGGGCTCGACGGCTTCGAGACCATAATGGTCCGCATGGCGCATCTGATGCGCCACTCTGGCGCTCTTGATCAGTGCCTTGGAGGGCACGCAGCCGAAATTCAGGCAGTCACCGCCCATCTTGTGTGCCTCGACCAGCGTCACCTTGGCCTTGGCTGCCGCAGCAATATAGGCGGACACCAGCCCGGCCGATCCCGCGCCGATCACCACCAGGTTGCGGTCGAACCGTTTCGGGCGTGTCCATGCCGGCTTTGCGTTCTGTTCTGTCGGCATCATGCGGGCTCCTGCGAAGACGCTTATGCAACAGAGACCTTTGAGATCCGCCTCCGTTACGCAACCCAGTCGAAAAAAATCTCCGTACCCGGTGCGAGATGCCCGGAGCGTGGCGGGCAGGGCGCGATATCAGGGCGCGAAAAGGACAGGATGCGATGGTGCCAGGCGCTGCGCAGGCGGGCGACCGGCAACCGCGTTCACGCGAAGATTGGAGGAATTTCGATCAGTCTTCGGTCACCGCCATCCTTTTCAACGACGTCGAAGGCGGCTTTGAGCATGCCGGACACATCCTGTTGCGCCATCTCGATGTCGTGTCCTAGCAGGGCGACAAACGGATCCCAGTCGAAGCAGCCGATGATGGGCGGTGCGCCGTCGAACTGCGCCGATGACTGGATCCAGCGCATGACCCCTTCCAGAGAGATGGTCGAATTGACGAACATGCCGCGCGGCACGCTGCCTTCGGCGG
>CALSAF010000116.1:0-14912 GCA_943372805.1 Rhizobium sp. Q54 | reverse complement strand
GCGCCAGCGACAATTACCCAGCGTCGTAATTGTCGCTCGACGGTTGCTCCTCGCAACAGCAAATGGTAGCCAGAATTCACCAACCGGCGCGGCCACCTATCGGCCATCAAAATTGACGCCGACCGGACTCCGTAATCGTCGCGCTACAGTCGGATGGCGTTCTGCTTTTGGTGTCATGTCACTGCTCACGATCGTGCTGATCCTGTGGGTGCTGGCGAAGGTTCCCGATTATCCCGGTCAGGCCCGCAGTGCGCGAATGCCGCTTTACCGCGTTCTCACGACACCGGGGGTCCGTCCCGTCCTAGGGGTAGTCGTCAGCTGGATGCTCGCGCACAACATCCTTTATACCTATGTGGCGCCGTTCGTGACGCCTGCTGGTCTGGCAGACCGTGTGGACCTCGTCCTGCTCACATTTGGCATGACAGCCTTGGTCGGAATATGGCTGACTGGGAAGTTGATAGACCATTTTCTGCGTTCGACCGTGCTGGCCAGTCTTGCCCTGTTCGCACTGGTTACTGTGACGCTTGTGCTGGGCGCTAGGTCCGTTATCGTCATCTACGCCTGCACTGCGATCTGGGGGCTAACTTTTGGCGGCGCGGCAACTTTGCTCCAGACCGCCCTTGCAGATGCTGCCGGCGACAGCGCGGACACGGCTCTGTCGATGAATGTCGTTGCCTGGAACGGTGCGATCGCAGCGGGCGGCCTTGCTGGCGGTTTTATGCTTGAGACTTGGGGTGTTGCAGCATTTCCCTGGGCCATGCTCGCGTTGATATGCGTTGGCTTCACGGTGGCATGGTCATCGCGTGCGCACGGCTTTCCCGCAGGGAGCCGCACGGGAGACATGGCAGTCATGGGACATTGATTTAACTCGGCAGCATGGGGGTCCTCGCCTCGACTTTCGGCCTCCCATGTTTGAGCGAGCGAAGCAGCGGGAATGACAGCTTCGCCCCACGAAACGGCTTGGCGCATTGGCGAAACCGACCCTTATGAAACGCTCAGCCACCCTTTTTTCATTCCTAGCTGCGGACAGTTCCTTTTCCATCATCAAAGCTCTCGACCCATCTAAGCCGTTCGGCGGGGCAATTTCCGCTACCCAAATGCAGACCGTCCGTAATTTTGGCAGCAGTCGACCGGTTTATGCTGCTCCGCGCTCTACCATCGATGGCGGTTCCAAACATCAAAATCGCCTTATTCGATTTATCGTGAAGCATATGGCTGAAAGATAAGGCGAACCAGCCGCACCTCTCATCTCGATGTATCTAAACTGTCATTCAACGCCTTTACTAGGCCGCCCCTATGACGCTTCCTCAGCACAGGGCGGCCTGGCTTGGCCGTCATATATTCCCGCATGAAGCGGCTGTGCGGCAATGGCTTGCTCGGCGCCCATCGGGCTGGGGCATGGATGTCGATGATATCATTCAGGAAAGCTACGCCATCCTCGCGGGGCTGGAGCGCATCGATCACATTGTTTCGCCACGCAATTATTTTTTCGAGGTCGCCAAGTCAGTCGTGCTGCGCTCCCTACGGCGCTCCCGCGTGGTGATGATCGATGCGCCAGCGCATGCCGAGATCCTGGAAGTGCCTGAGCCTGCTCCCGATCAGGAAAGGCTGCTCTCTGACCGGCAGGAATTGGAGCAGGTTGCCGCGTTCATCGACCGGTTACCCGACCGGTGCCGAGAGGTGTTCGTGCTGAGAAAATTGCGCGGCTTTTCTCAAAAGGATGTGGCGCGTGATCTAGGCATCGCGGAAAGCACTGTCGAGAAACATATGGTCAAGGCGCTCGCCAGCCTGACAAATGCATTCGGGCGTGGCGGAAATCGACGCGATCGGTCATCTAGGGACGGTGAGCGAGATTTTGAAACAGAGCGCCGGGATGCCCAGGGCTGAAGCAAACGCACGCGATGAATGCGCAGCGCACTGGGCCCTTCGCGTCAATTCCGGGCTGATCTCACGGGACGAAGAAGCGGAACTGGACGCATGGACGAGTGAGGATGCCCGTAACTTGGGCGCATTCGCACGGGCCATGGCAGCCAATGCCTATTTCGACCGCGCGGCTGCACTGGGTGTTCCCTATCCACCCAAGGAAGAACGCTCTGCACAGAGCCCCGACTTATGGGCTCTGGATGAGCACCGGGCGTATAGCAGCAAACCGCTGGGTGTGTCTCGGCGCGGGTGGATCGGCGGCGGCCTGGGTGCGATGGCGGCCGCGCTGGTCGGTGGTATCGGGCTAAAGCATTGGCTGGGAGCAGAAAGCTATGCGGCGCCCTTGGGCAATGTGCAGCGATCGGCGCTGCGCGATGGATCGGCAGTAACGCTTAACAGCAGTGCCGAAATCAAGGTTGCCTTCAAGGATGCTCTTCGCCAGGTCAGCTTGGTCACGGGCGAAGCCAATTTCGACGTCGCCAAGGATGCCGCTCGTCCCTTCATCGTCGATGCAGGCCCGGTGCAGATACGCGTTGTCGGCACGAGCTTCCTGGTACGTCTCGACGATGACGATCGTGGATCGATCACAGTGCGCGAAGGTATTGTCGAGGTCCATAATGGCGCTGACAATCCGGTCCGTCTCATCGCGGGCGATCATCTGTCCTTTGCACGGCAAACCATGAAGCAGGAGCGACTGACCATGGCCGATGTCGATCGCATGGGATTGTGGCAACGCGGCGAAATGGACCTGACCGGCATGACGTTGGCGGATGCGGCCAGCGAGTTTGCCCGCTATTCCGACATGAAGATCATGATTGATGATCCAGCTGTCTCAGCTTTGAAGGTTGCCGGCGTCTATTCCACCAGCGATCCGGCAGGCTTCGCGCGCGCCGCCGCCTTGGCGCAAGGCCTCAAAGTGGCGGTTTCCGTGGATAAAATCACACTCTCAAGATAATCTGCAAAAAAGTTGCTGTCTGAGTGGAGGATCGGCATCCAGACGGCATCTAGTCTGCGAACCCGGCCTTCAAGGTCGAACAGCGGGGACAGATTTTTCATGAACGCCAGATATTTTTCCGGCTGCAGCATCATTGCTGCGGCCGTTGCCGTCGCGACACCAGCCCATGCGCAGCAGCGTGCTTTCGACATCCCGGCACAGCCCTTGCCGACCGCGATCGCAACGCTGGGCAAGCAGGCACGGCTGCAAATCGTCGCACCCGGTGAAGGGCTGGAAACCGTTCGCAGCCGGTCGGTAAAGGGCATGATGGATGCGCGCGCAGCCCTCAAACAGTTGATCGCCGGAACCGGCCTGGAAATCGCAGCCGACGACGGCGCGCGGATCGTCCTGCGCCGTGCCACGCAATCGCGTCCAACCGCCAGGCCGACCGCCCAGCATGCCGACCCTGAAGATGCGATAGTCGTCACCGGCTTTCGCGCGAGCATGAACATCGCCCGCGAGATCAAGCGCAAGTCTGACGCAATTGTCGACAGCATCGCGGCTGAGGATATCGGCCAGCTTCCCGACAATAGCGCGACCGAGGCACTGGCCCGACTGCCCGGCGTCCAGATCTTCCGCAATCGCGGCGAGGGCCAGTCGATCACCATCCGCGGCATTTCCCAGGTTGTGACGATGATCAACGGCCAAGAAGCCTATACCGGATCGTCTCGCCGAACGCTGCTCAACAGCTATCCCGCCGGCCTAATCCGGTCGATGGAAGTCTACAAGGCGCTGACCCCGGACCTGATCGAGGGCGGCATCGGCGGCGCGGTGGACGTGCAGCTTCGCCAGCCGCTCGACTTCAAGAAGGGGATGACGGTCGCCGCCACGCTGCGGGGCAGCTATGACGACCAGGCGAAGAAGGCCTTCGACAACGCCGACCTGCTTGTCGCTGGCAACTGGGATACAGGCGCAGGCGAAATCGGCGTCATGGTCAATGCCTCCTATCTGAAGCGCGACTATTATGAATCCTATCGCGAAAGCCTCCAACCGCAGACTAATGCGGCAGGCCAGACATTCCCGACTGGCATCCTGCTTAAAAATCCCAAGGGAAGCTATGAGCGTCCCGTGTTCACAGGGGAGGTGCAATGGCGGCCGGCGTATAATTTCGGCCTCCATCTTCGTGCCACCAACGTTACCGACGACAATGAATATACCGACACCGACCTGCAGACCAACATGGCGCTGACCACAGCGCTCACTAATGTCGAGCTAGTCCCTGGCACTGGCATCGTGAAGAGCGCGACCTTTACAGCGACGGCGGATTCCGGGCCTCGTTCCAATCACACCCGGCAATTGCTCGACACGACGCAGGTTGAACTCGGTGCGGATTTCACCTCCGGCATCGCGACGCTCACGACCAATGCCGTCTACACGACATCGAAAATCGAAACCGATCAGCAACTCATGCTGCTTTCTTTCAACAAAGCGCCGGTGATCGATGCGGTGTTCCAGAGCGACAGCAAATATGGCGGTCTGTCCTACACCTATCGCAACATCGACCTCTCAGACATCAACCAGTTTCACGTCCGGGCCTATTCCGACACACGCACGCGGCAGAAAGGCGAGGGCCTGCAATGGCGAACTGACCTCAACCTCGACACCGGCACCGGTTTCTTCCGTTCGGTCAAGACCGGTGTCCGCTATGCCCGGCGCAGCGCCGATTTTCAGACAGGCACCGGGCTTGCCAATCTCAACGCGCTGAACTTGCGCATGTCCGCCTTCCCCGGCGGCAGCACTCCCGTCAGTCTTACGCGCGGCGTCTCGGCGGATGATGCCATGCTTCCCGGTGGCTGGGTTGGTTACGACGCAAACTGGCTCGCCAGCATGAGCAATGTGAAGAGCCTCAACGCCTATGTGGACTCGCTGCAAGCCACCAAGCTCTACACAGATGACGGACGACCGGCCTTTGCGCCGCAATCGGCATTCAATGGCAAGGAAACCAGCTATGCCGCCTATGGCCAGGTCAAATATGGCTTCGACCTTGGCGGCGTGGCGATAGACGGCGTCGCTGGCGCGCGCCTCGTCAACACGGTGCTGGACATAAACGGTACGCAATATGCCGTTTCCCGATCACCGACGTCCGGCGGCAATGTGACCACATACACACCCGTTCATGCTCGGCAGAATTATCTGGATTTTGATCCCAGCTTCAGCGCGGTGGCGCATTTCAGTTCCGCGCTTCAACTGCGCCTCGCCTGGACAAAGACCTTCAGCCGCCCCGACTTTTCACAACTCAACCCCAGCCAGACCTTCTCGCAGGTTCTCGCTGGATCTGGCGCCTATACAGGTCGGGTGACGACCGGCAATCCGAACCTTCTGCCGATCCGTTCGACCAATTGGGACGCGTCGCTGGAATATTATTATGGTCGGGCCGGCGCCGCAAGCATCGCCCTATTCCAGCGCGACGTGAAAAACTACATCGTCAACACGATCGAGAAGGATGACAGCATTCCCGGTGCGCTGGGCATCGTCGATGTGACCCGACCGATCAACGCCGGCGACGGCACGATCAAGGGCATCGAAGCCAGCGTCAGCACCTTCTTCGACTTCGCGCCGGGCATGCTGCGCAATTTCGGTGCCTCGGCCAACTATAGCTTTACGGACTCCAAGCAGGAACTGCCTGCCACGGACGCGACGGCGGCCTTCACGGGCCAAACCGCTGGCATATCCAAGCATGCCTATAATCTCGCACTTTTCTACGATGACGGTAAGTTTCGCGCAAAGATTGCCTATAGCTGGCGCGGTCGATTCGCCCTTGCCTATAATCTGACCGATCCAACCAAAAATCTGAACTGGTATCCGATCGAACGGTTGGCGGCTTCTGCAACCTATAATTTCAGCCGCAACCTGTCGCTGACGATCGACGGAACCAACCTGACCAACCGGCCGCAGCGGGCCTATTGGGGATCGGAAGATTTCCATGACCGCGTCTATTTTGAAGGGCGGACCTATTCGGCTGCCATGCGCTTCAAATTCTGAGAGCCCGGCATAATGAGGCATATATTTTTGGCGCCTGTCCTCGTCGCGATCGCGGCGAGCGGTCCGGCTTCGACCGCTCCAGCGCCTGCCAATAGCGGGCCATGGGGCGGTGCCTGGGGCTACGCCACCTCGCCCGCGACCAAGACGGTACGCGATATTTTGCCTGCCGGCACTTACCGCTATCGCTTGCGTTCCAGCCAGTCAGGCGACGGCCTTCGCTTTGTTTTCACCAATCCGGACGGTGCTATCCCGTTGGAAATCGTTCGCGTGACGGTTGCACATGCGGCCACAGAGGAGGGTTTCGGGCTCGATGCGGCGACTGAACGTCCGGTCCTTTTCGACGCGGGTTCCAACACCCATCTGCCAGCAGGGATAAGCCGGGCCAGCCATGTGGTCGATTACGGCGTTCAGACAGGCGACGACCTCATCCTGACGATCGACACCAGCGCGCCCAGCACGACGGTCGGCGGCAATGCCGGTTTCCCCGTCGCGTTCAGCGAAGCCGCGATGCCTGCGGACGGCGCGGGTCTGGAACCGCGCAAACTGCGCCCCGTCATCACCCATATGATCGTACGCAATCCATCGGCGCCCTGCACAATCGTCACCATGGGGGACTCGATCACGGAAGGCGCCCGAGGCACAAGGACGGGCTGGCGCGGCTGGCCAGGCGTGCTGGCGCGCAGGCTTGCCGAAAAGAGGGGCGCACATTGCGGCGTCGTCAATATGGGGATCAGCGGCAATCGCCTGCTGCGTGATGGGCGCGGAACTGCGGCGGTCGATCGCTTCGACCGGGATATCGCCTCTGTGCCCGGCGTCACCCATCTGATCCTGTTAGAAGGGATCAACGACATCTGGCGCAGTAGCACGCCCGGCGAACCGGCGGTGGGTGCCGCCGATCTGATCGCCGGCTATCGCCGGATTATAGATATGGCCCATGCGCGCGGCATCCGCGTGATCGGGGGCACGATGACGCCGGGTTGGGGCTCCAAATATCTCTCGCGGGATATGGAGCAGGTGCGCCAAAAAGCAAATCAGTGGATCCGCAAGGGTGGCGGATTTGACGCCGTGATCGATTTCGAGGCGGCGCTGAGGGACGGAGAAAGTCCGCCTGCGATCAGAAAATCCTTCGATTCCGGGGACAAGCTGCACCCTGGCGACAACGGTTATGAAGCGATGGGTCGCGCCGTGCCTCTTTCCCTGTTCCAGCCGCCACCCTCCTGAAGATCCGACAGACCGTCGGTCTGCCATTGGGCGACAGATGGCACATCGCTACAAAAGGAATCCCATGAAGTTCCACATTCTACTCGCCACCGCCCTTGCCGGTACGATGGCGTTGTCGCCGGCTGCTCCGGCGTTCGCCTGGGGACATCTGGCCCATGCGGTGATCGATCGTGCCGCGATCGAGGCTTTGCCGCAGGACGGCCCCGTCTTTCTGCGCGACTATCTGGACTATATCACTGCCTCCGCCACCCTGCCTGATAAATGGCGGTCCTCGAGCGAACCCTTCGCCAAGATCGAGGAAGATCCCAACCATGGCTGGTTCCGAGAGCAGTTCGATTTCCTAAAGCCCCTGCCACGTTCGCGCCACGCCTTCATCCTCGCCCTATATCGCGAACATCTGAGGATCAAGGATAGCGACCCTGCGGCCGCTGCACGCATGAATGTCCGCTGGACCGGCACCTTGCCCTATGCCGCCATGGAACAATATGGCCAGATGGTCGCTGAAATGCGGCTGTTGCGCGCAGCACGGGTAAAAGGCGATGCTAAGCAGGCCATCATCCTCGAACAGAATATTGCGCATACGGTTGTGCGTCTTGGTCACTACATTGGCGATGGCGCCGAGCCGCTGCATGACTCGGTCAACAGCGACGGCTGGCGCGGCGCAAATCCCAAAGGCTTCACGCGCGACGGCAAAATCCACAGCCTATTCGAATCGCAATATGTGAGCGCCATCGGCCTTACGGTAGATGATATCCGCTCCCTAATGCCGACTACCGCTCCTTTGCCTGGCGACTTGTTCGATCATGTAATCGGATTTCTCAACCGAAGCGGCGACCAGATGGAGCATGTCTACGTCCTGGAGAAACGAGGTGCGCTCGACAATCCCAAGGACAAGGACGCCCGCCGCCTAGTCTATAAAACTGCCAGCGCCGGGGCAACGATGCTGCGGGACATGATCGACCGCGCGTGGCGCGAGGCAGCAACAACGAGGCCTGAAGTGGTTGATCCGCTGGATCCGAACAATGAAGATTTCGACCCGGAAACCGGATCAGCTCCTCCGCCAAAGGCGCGCTGAGCGCCTTCTCAAAATCACATCATGGAGTATGCTATGGCCAGCCTGTTCAAACAGCTCTGTGCGATGATCTTCGCATCCCCCTTACTCATCGTCTCCGCACAGCAGCCAGCAGCTGCTTGGACCCGCACCGGTCACGCCGCAATCGGCTTTGTCACGGAAGCGAAGCTCAAGACCGACAATTGGGTAGTCTGGAAAAAGCTCGCAGCCCTGCTGGGCGCAGCCAATCTCTATGACGAGGATATCGCAGGCTGGGCAGACGATATGCGGGCGAACTATCCCGATGTAGCTCATTCAGTGCGCATTCCCGTACTCGGCGCGATACCTGCAGCGTCAGACCCCGCCTGCTTTCCCAGTCAGCCCAATGTCATGTGCGCGGACAAGGCGATCGCTTATTATTCCGCGATACTCAAGAATGAGGCTAACGCGCCGGCACAGCGTCTGGAGGCGCTCAAGTTCATCCTCCATCTGGTAGGCGATCTCCATCAGCCGCTGCACGGAGCAGAGCCGGGCGGATATAATGAGGTGCTCATTGCAGGCGGGGTCCTCGCCCCGACAAACCAGAATGGTACATGGGTCTATCCAACCATCCACGGGGTCTGGGACTATTCCATCGTGAAGCGTCACGGCAAGACAGCGATCGGACTGGGGCAGGAACTTTGGACCAACACGGTCAATCCGCCAGTAGGGTTCACCCCGCGAGACTGGGCCGTCGAGAGCCGGAACCTGGCAAAGCAGCACCTCTTCCTCGATCCTGCCAACCCCAGCGCCAACGATGCCAACAAGGTGACGATATGTGGCGGACGCACGGGAACTGCTTGCCCGTCCAATCCGGAAACCCTGCCAGCGGATTATGAAACCAGGCAATATGCCTTGGCAGTCTATCGGATGAAGCAAGCTGGCCTGCGGCTAGCCGAGCTTCTGGTGAACTTGCTCACGCCTTAAGCTGGCTGTGTACCCGCAATTTCATGAGCGCCGGGTGCGGAAAATTCGCGTCCGGTGCATCCAGCCGACGCCATCGGCTTTCTTGATGATGGGATCGGCGGGGAGAAACGATTGGATAAGAGTATCGGTGAGCACGGATCAGGACCCCTGAAAACCGTGCGCAGGGCTTAAAATCCTGAAGCTCGAACCAACAGACTTACCAACAAATCTCATGGTAACCACCTGGGCGTGATGATCCTGTGTAAGATCATGGTTCGGCCGATGTGCTGGGTTGTGCGTGGGGTATTGGTCCCTGCTTTTGGCGGGACGGCGCAAAGCCTAGGGTCACTATGTTTGCGAAGTGTTATGCGTTGGTTGCGGGAGTAGGATTATAAATTATTGCGCAGGTCTTTGAAATTAAGTAAATCTACAAAAATTGTAATGAGAAAAGTTCAACTATTTAACCAACAACCAAATTGAACCTCTTGAGACAAATTGAACCATTGTGAAATCAATGTCAATTACATTATCTAATCTCGCACATGACCGAATGGTCACACGTAGAAATCCGTAAAACACCTTCGGAATTGATTATTTTTGGCCAATCAGCGAACGGTGTTCAATCGTTCTATCATTTGCCTACTTGCCTTAAAAAAAGGTCGGTTTTTGGCTTCAACCGCCACCGGCTCGCCAGTCCTGGGGTTGCGGCCTGCACGCGCTCCATAGCTTCTCACCGAAAAGATTCCGAAGCCGCGTAGTTCTACGCGGCCACCAGAATTGAGCTGGCCCACGATCGCTCCGAAGAATGCCTCGACGATCGTCTCGACCTCACTTTGGGTCAGCCCCGGATTTTCCTCAGCGATCCTATCAATCAAATCAGATCGTACCATATGCTTTCCTGCCCCGTTAGGTCGGGGCACACTGGCAGAGATGCTAAAGCCCGGAAAGAGGCGTTTCTATCGTGCCCTTTGCACGACACGCCCTGTGCAACATATAAGGTCCAATGATGCTACCGTGTACCTGCCTTGCCAGCCCTGCGCAGAAGGAGCAACCGCCGCCGAGCTGCCGGGGACAAACTTGCAATTGTTACCCTATCAGACTGTCCGCGAGTGGCCGTAACAATCTTGTCACCGCGTTCAGTCGAATCGACAGGCTTTATTTTGAATTGCCGGCGCAATCGCTTCAGACGAGTAGATCTAGGCGCTGACAATTTGCATATCCCTTTACTGCAAGGCCCGACGTAGCGTGCCGCATGACCGCTGGCTGCGAATGCTTCCGATCCGCAAAAATATCTGACTGTTCCGCTCGTCAGTTCGTTTGTCCGCCAGGCACCTCTCGGCTCCGACGGCCGCGCACCATGATCGCTGGCGGCCACCGGTTCGGGGCCTATCATTGTTGCGCACTGGAGAAGGTTCTTTTTCAAGACCCAGCGCGTGATGAAGCTGCATCAGCCTATCTGCTCGCACAGGATTTGGAAGCGCCAAAAAATCCGGACGAGGAAATGTCGACGCAACCGTATCGATTATCTCGCCCCGGTACTGCCAAAGACGTCCCTGCCGAACCGCGCGCGCAGGTGCTCGGCGACGCGAAGGCTATAGCGCCTCTGCCGCCAGGCAGTCGGGCTATGATAAATCCCTACCGCCTTCCAGAAGTCATTGGTCGTCGAAAGGCCGGAGAGGAATATCCAACGCGCGGCTTCTGTATTGAAACAGGCGTCATGTTTTAGCCAATGCCGCGTCTGCCGGTCTGACTGGCCTGTGAGCTTTGCGATCCTGGGAACCCACCAGCTGTTGATCTGGAGCGGCCCCAGATCATGGCTCCCGTTCGCATTGGGAACCTCCGCGCCTATCCAGCCTCCCTCCTGATCGCGAAGTCCCCATAATGTCCGCTCGAGCCAAGTTGCGCCCCTTGAGGCGGCCTTGATGCAGCGAGCAATCTGGGCGGCCTCGGAGCGGCTTTCGCCGGCAACGGCATGGGGGGTGGACGCGCACATCGCTATCCACAACGCGATTGTGAGCCGGCGCTTAGCGATCAGGACCATGATCGCCTCCCCGGTCACGAGCCTGCTTCTGCACATCGCGTGGCGGCGGTCGGCTTCCATCGGTCTCGTTGCGCGCCATCATTTTCGTCAGGTATTGGTCCAGTTGGTGCGCTATGTTCAAGGCTCCCGAGGCCAGTCGTGCAGGCAATCCGTGGTCGCCTGATGACCGGCGGTGCAGCCGCGCTTCGAGCAGACGATCGCGCGACTGCGTGCGTCCTTCCAACTGCTCGCTCTTGAGGCTTGCAATATGTTCCGGGTAGCGGCGGGCGAGTTGATCGGCGTGGTCGCGGTCGAGGCGCCCCACCCCCTCTAGCGCCGATGTTTTCGCCCCCGAAGTCCGCTCCAGCTTCTCGACCAGCCTGTCCCGGTCCTGGGTCCATAGCTTCACGCCAAGGCGCGCCCGGGTGATCGCCGTATAATAGTTCTGGCCGTTGACCAGCGGCGAGCCCAGCGGAGCCAGGACATAGACGCGTGCATAGGTGCGCGACTGGGCCGAGTAGATGGTCTCTGCATAGCCATGATCCCAGCTCCTGTGTTTCGAGAGATCGATGTCCTGGACGCTGCCGTCCTTGTCCCAGCGGATGGTGGCAGTACTGCCCTGCAACATCTCGACAGTGCCGCGCTGCGCATTCTTGACCCCAAGCTCATGGGACACGAGGCGCCACTGGATGCGATCGCCTTGCGCCAGATCACGGTTCTCGGAAACGAACACATTGACCTGTCCGCCTTTCGTTAGCCTCGGATCCCAGCGCAGGATGCGGCCATGCTCGTCGACCAGCCTTACCATCGGTCGACCGCGTTCATCCCGCGCCAGCCCCAGCACCCGATATTCCGTATGACGGGCAAGGCCGGCCCCGGCCTGATCGCGTCCGAACGTCACGACCTGTCCCTGTGCATAGAAGCGCGCGAGATGCTTCTCCTGCTCGGACAGACCTGCCGGAGACAGAATGCCAAGCCGCGTATCCTGCGCCGCTATCGCACCCTCGCGCTGCAATACCTCGCGCACCTGGGTATTGACGATCAACCGGGTCGCATTGTCGAGGACGAGGATATTCGTGGATCCCCGCGTTTCAGGCCGAAGGCGCGTCCATTCTCCTACCAGTCCCTTGGCGAGGGCCTCAGCATCGTCGCCCGCTACCACCTTGTCGAGCTGATCGAGAGATCCTGCATAATCGCCTGCGCGCGCCCGCGTCACCGCCTCCTTCATCCGCGCAGTCTCCTGACGGCGCGATTCAGTAAGTTGCGCCGTCGACATGCCAAGACGCTGCATCAACCAGAAGGCTTTCCCCTGTTCGATTGCACCTGTCTGTTGGTTGTCTCCCAGGAGGATAAGCCGGGCGCCGGTCCTGCGGCTGATTTCGAGAACCCGTAGTGCCTGACGATTGCCCAGTTGCCCGGCCTCGTCGAGAATAAGGACGTCGTTGGTCGTGAGGCCGTGGCCGCCCCTTGCAAGAAGGCTGGCTACTGTCTGCGACGGTATCCCGGCAGTGTCGCCAAGATTGGCCGCGGCCGACGACGTCGGTGCTAGGGCGTGGAGGATGATGCCCGGCTCGGATGCCTGCCGCAGGGATGCGATCAAAGTTGATTTGCCGGCACCGGCGACACCGTGAACCGCCGATACCCGATCGTTGCTACGCGCCGTATCGACCAGCGCTCGTTCCTGCATGGGCGACAGCCCGGCTGTCTCTAAGACTTCTAACAATCGATCGGATGACGCGATCGGCCGAGCATCTCCCATTGCCAGCGCCAGATGCTGCGCCAGCGCCTGCTCGTAGCGAAGCGAGCGCCTGGTCGCCCGCCCGCGGGTCAGAATCTGGTCTCCCGTCTGTTCCCGGGTAGCGAGCAGCTTTCGACGGACCTCATGCCCTTCCAGAAGCGGCCGCATGTCGGAAAAACGCACTTCCCCTACATGGGCAGCCAGTCCCGTCGTGATCAGTCGCCCCAGCGGATTGACCGCTTCCCGCCCTTCCGTCTGCCGCACTCCAAACAGGACGGCGCGAGCGGCATCGGTCGGCGCAACAGGCCATATTTTCTCGCCCTGTTGTTCGGCTCTCAAGCGCAAGTCATCTAGTGTCAGGGCATGACCGCCAAGGCGCGTGCGCCATTGCAAATGCAGAGCCTCAAGTCCGACCTTCTCTTTTGCTCCCCTCGTTGCATAGAAGGACTGGCGACGGGCCGCCTGCCCCTCGAAACCATGTTGGCGCGCATGCGTATCGATCTGCTCTGCGCGCTGCGACATGGACTCTATGAGCTTTTCCGGGACACCCCGTATTTCGAAGAGGCCTCGCCTGGGATCGACCATGACATCATAGCCCAACGACCGCAGACCATGCGCGAGTTCGTTCCGGTAGATCTGGCCCGAGCTCATCTGTTCTGCGAACATGGCGCGGGTCTCAAGGCTCGCCATTGTCGCGCCTTCTTGCCCGTTCGTCATGTTGAGGACGACGACATGGGTATGAAGATGGGGGTCGAGTTCGCGGCTGGCGTGCTCGGTAAACCGCGCCCACAGCAACCGACCGGTCGTCTCGTGCCGGATTTCTCCGTCCTCCCGACGGCGCAACTGGGCATGTTCTTCGAGCCAGGACAGGGCCGCACTCACCGATCGCTCGTGGACGGTTGCAATACGGTCGTCACCGACCGCTAACGCCATGATCGACACCGACTTGGGAGCGCTCAGTGCGAAGTCCCAGCCGGGATGATGCTCGATACCCTCCTTGCGATGCCGGCCCAAATGCTGTCCGGCCACCTCCCCGCGCAGGAGCTGCTCGAAGATCTTGGCGTCGACCTCGCCTGAGAGACCCAGCTCATCGGCTAGCTTGCCGCCCCATTCAGACCCTTCGGTGCCTCCCTTGGTATAATAGTCACCAACCGAATAGTAACGTGCGATGTTGCCGGCCGTGCCGGACAGGCGTCGGGGATGCATCATGCCGGCCTCGAGCGACTGCGGGCACCGCCCTTGCGGCCATGCTGGGACAGATCAAAGCCGGTAGGTCGACCGAGCAACGGGGCCGCAGGAGCATCAGGTATGATGGCCGCCGGGACTAGAGATCTTGACCTGCCCATATCGACAGGCAGGCTGTCCCTGACATGATCTGCCTCGAGCGGAAGCTCCAGCTCTGCTTCCGTCGATTTGGCAGCTCGCGCTCTCTTGCGCGCCGGCTTTGGCGGCTCCGAAGGGGCGTCATCGGGTGGAGCGATGGACAGCCTGACGGCCGGCGCTGTCCGTTCCTCGAAGGCCGGAAAGCATGTCGGCTCACGGTTGTAACTGTCGCAAAAGCGCGCGACCGGGAGGTCCCGGCCGAATCGCAGGAACCCGGTCAAGTTGGGCAGGTTAGTGACCTCGGTATGCATCACCAGCGGGCGGGTCACCTGCATGCGCGAGAGGTTGACGCCATCACGCATGTCATTGACCCCGTAGGACATGCCTTCATTGGCTTCGACCTGTTCCACCTGCCCCAGATTTTCGGAAACATGTTTGGCCGTCGGGGTATCATTCGCCCTCAGCGCCACCCAAGTCGAGCAGTAGCCGGTGATCGCGGCGGCATCCTGGATACCATAGGTCGCCTCGAGCTGCGGATAGCTCTGGAACCCCAAAATCCCGCACCCTATAGCGCGACGATCTGGGTGAGAGGTCAGCGACTATCAGGATGAGAACAGATTGTCGCGGCGGGTTCATGGTGCCGGGTTAGATTGTCGCTGGCAAGGGCGATTCTTCGCTCTGATTGTCGCTGATCGACATTTTCTCGATGGATTTG
>CALSAF010000115.1:0-15175 GCA_943372805.1 Rhizobium sp. Q54 | reverse complement strand
GTCATTGTCGGTAATCTCTTTGCGCTGATGCTGCTCTTCATCCCCGGCGTCAACATCATCGCCTTCTTTCTGGTCAACGGCTATCTGCTTGGTCGGGAATTCTTCGAATTCGCCGCCATGCGCTTCCGCAGCGCCGAAGAGGCAAAGCTCTTGCGCTCGCGCCATTCCGGTACTGTGTTCATAGCCGGTCTTGTCATCGCCGCTTTCCTCGCGGTGCCGATCGTCAACCTGCTCACCCCGCTCTTTGCTGCCGGCCTGATGGTGCACCTGCATAAGGCGCTGACGGCACGGGATTTGGCGCCATCACTGCGGCAAGGCTGACGGCTCGTACTGCGCGGCAAATTCGGCACTCGGCGGGATCGGCTTGATCACATCGATGAGGACACCATTCGGGTCGGCGGTGATGAAATGTCGCTGGCCGAAGTCCTCGTTCCTGAGGTCGAGCAGGATCGGCAGGCCGGCTTGCTTCAGCCTTTCATAGACCGTGTCCACATCCTCCACTTCGAAGTTCAACAGGATGCCGGAGGCCCGGCCGCGGTGTCCCGACGGGATTGTCTCGTGACTGCCGTCGAGAATGGCGAGGGTCACCTTCTCGTCTTCTGCCGCTTGCAGATGGACATACCAATCGGTGGAAAAGAGCGCCTCAAAGCAAAAATGGCGCTGGTAGAAAGCCGCCGTCGCAGCCACATCGTCGGTCATGATGACGGGGTAATAGCTGGTCGTCTTCATGTCTTTTCCTCCGGCATAATTTAACATACAGTCTGCATGTATGGTTTTGTTTAACATACATTCTGTTTGTATGTAAAGGGGTGGCATGGCGCGCAATAGCAGAGAAGGCACGGAAGCAACCCGGCTGGCGCTGATTGCGGCAGCACGGGCGCTCTTCGTCGACAAGGGTTACGCGGAGACGGCGACGCCCGAGATCGTCGCGGCTGCCGGCGTGACGCGCGGCGCTCTCTATCATCACTTCGAGGACAAGAAGGCCTTGTTCCGGGCAGTGATCGAACAGGAGGCGGTGGCCGTGGCTGACGAGATCGACCGCGTCTCTGCGCCGGCTAAAACGCCACGCGACGCGCTGCTCTCGGGCGCTTCGGCCTATTTCGCCGCCATGGCTGAACCGGGGCGGGCGCGGCTGATGCTATTGGAGGCGCCGCCGGTGCTCGGTGTCGAGGGAACAGCCGATATCGAGCGGGAGAATGCCGAGGATCGGCTTCGCCAGGGCGTTTGCGAGCTCGTTGGAGATGGTGCCTCTGATGAGGCGGTGGGCGCGCTGACCGCCCTGTTGTCCGCCGCCTTCGACCGTGCGGTTCTCGATATCGAGAAGGGGGGCGACCGTGCGACCTACGAGGCTGCCATCACCCGGCTGATTGACGGCCTCATTCCTCGCTAGCGCCGATCACCTGCTGCGGCAGTTCGACGAGCGGGGCAGGCACATCCACCGTCTTTTCCGGCGATTTGCAGATGTCGGCGATCACGCAGCGTTCGCATTCGGGCTTGCGCGCCTTGCAACAGTAGCGCCCATGCAGGATTAGCCAGTGATGGGCGTGGAAGAGATATTGTTCGGGGACGATCCGCATCAGGATGTCCTCGATCTCGTCAGGCGTCTTGCCGGGCGCGAGCTTGATGCGGTTGCCGATCCGGAGGATGTGTGTGTCGACGGCCATGGTCGGGATGCCGAAGGCCATGGACATCACGACATTGGCGGTCTTTCGCCCGACGCCGGGGAGCGTCACCAGTTCCTCGCGCGTGCGTGGCACTTCGCCGCCAAAGTCGTCGACCAGCTTCTGGGAAAGCGCGATGACGTTCTTCGCCTTGTTGCGGAAGAGACCGATCGTCTTGATGTAATCGCGGACCGTTTCCTCCCCCAGAGCCAGCATCTTTTCCGGCGTATCGGCAACCTTGAAGAGGGCGCGCGTCGCCTTATTTACGCCAGCGTCGGTCGCCTGGGCGGAGAGTGCCACGGCAACGACGAGCGTGAACGGGTTGACGTGTTCCAGCTCGCCCTTGGGCTCCGGTCTCTGGATCGAGAAACGGCGGAAAATCTCTTCCAGTTCGGCTCTGGAATAGGCTGTGCGACGGCGTGTCGCCGGCTTGCGGCGGGTCGCCGGATTTGACTTTTTCAAGGTTTCGGTGCTGGATTTCGGCTTCGGATCGGTCATGCAAAATCTATAATCGGGTGCGATGATGGAAGGCAATGTCGAGCAGGCGGCGGATCAGCCGATTTTCGCAGCAGAACTGACGCCCTACCGGTCGCTCGGGCGAAAGGGCTACCGTATTCTCTTCGCCATCACAGGGACCGTCTGCCTCGTGCATGCAATCTTCTTCATGGCAACGGGCGCCTGGCCGATCGGGCTGTTCTTCGGCCTCGACTTTCTGCTGCTCTACGGTGCCTTCTGGCTGAACTACCGCGCTGCCCGCGCGCGCGAAGAGGTGACGGTGTCGCGAACGAGCCTGTCAATCCGCAAGTTCACGCCGGCCGGTCGGATGACCGAACATCATTTCAAGACGCTCTGGGCGCGCTTCTTCGTCAAGCGGCACGAGGAATTCGGAATCACCTCCATGGCGGTTGCCGGCGAGGGGCGGCAGACCGACATTGGCTCCTTCCTCAACCCCGATGATCGCGAGAGTTTCGCCAAGGCCTTCAAGGGTGCGCTGGCGACTGCCAAGCAGCGGATCTGAGGCACCGCTCCTCTCAGGCAAGAAACGGGTGGTATCGGACGCTTAGCCGTGGTGAAGTCGCTTCAGATGAGGATTTCACCATGACGCTCGCCCAACAGATCGACTTGTCCCGCACCACCGATATCACGCCATCAGGTTCGGACTATGAAACCGTGCGGCAGGTGATCGAGATGCTGACGCTCGACTACCAACGCCAGCCTTCGCTGGAGATGATCGCGGATCGGCTTGGGCAGTCGCCGACACAGCTTCAGAAGACCTTCACCCGCTGGGCGGGCCTTTCGCCTAAGGCCTTCCTGCAGGCGGTGACGCTCGATCATGCCAAGCGGCTGCTGGGGCGCGAGGAATTGCCGCTGCTGGAGACGTCATTCGAGCTTGGCCTTTCCGGCCCGGGGCGTCTGCACGATCTCTTCGTTACGCATGAGGCGATGAGCCCCGGGGAGTGGAAGGCACGCGGTGCCGGGCTGACCATCCGCCACGGCTATCACCCTTCACCGTTCGGTCTGGCGCTTGTGATGATCACCGACCGGGGACTGGCAGGTCTCGCCTTTGCTGATGAAGGCGGCGAGGTCGCCTGCTTCGACGACATGGCGAAGCGCTGGCCGAACGCTGATTACGTTGAGGATCTGGATGCGACCGCGCCCTTCGCGGCACGCGTCTTTCATCCGGAGCGCTGGTCGGCGGAGGAACCCTTGCGTGTCGTGCTGATCGGCTCGGATTTCCAGATCCGCGTCTGGGAGAGCTTGCTTGAAATCCCGCTCGGCAAGGCCGTCACCTATTCCGACATCGCCCAGAAGATCGGCCAGCCGACGGCAAGCCGCGCCGTGGGCGCTGCCGTCGGCCGCAACCCGATCTCGTTTGTCGTGCCCTGCCACCGGGCACTCGGCAAGAGCGGTGCGCTGACCGGCTATCACTGGGGGCTCACCCGCAAGCGGGCGATGCTGGGATGGGAAGCGGGCAAGGGGTGAGGTCCGGCCTGAGCCTGGTCACCGTCTTTTGCGCGTCGCCTCTATCCGGAGAATGTTCGCCGGCGTGTCCTTGTCGCTACGCCGCCAGGGCAATTCGTTTTCGCTCGACGGGCGCAGCAGCGCCGTGACCGTCTCGTTGCAGCTCAATACCTCATAGCCGGCTCGTGCGGCGAGTGCGCGCAGGGAGCCCTCTGAAAAGTCGCAGACATGAGCCAGATGGAAGTAAGACTTCAGATCGTGCTTGTAGGCACCTTCGGCGACAAGGTTGATGCCTGGGACCTCGATGAACAGGTAATCCTCAGAAGCCATCAGGGACTTGATCTGCTTTAGCGACGCCAGCGGATCGTGCGTGTGTTCCAGCACATGCGAGAGAATGAAAAGGCGCGGGCCTTCCGGCAGCTGCGTTGGGAATTCGGCGACTTCCAGGTCGAGCTTCAGCTGTTCCTTGCCGTAGCGAATCGCCTCGACATCGAGATCGCAGCCCTGGACACTGCGGCAATGGGGCTTGAATTCATCCAGGATGCCACCCGAAGAGCAGCCCATCTCGATGACCGCGAGATCCTTCAGCTTCGGTGCGACAGCCGTTTTCTCAAGATATGCGAGAAAGCGCTCGCCCTTCTGCCTCTGCTCGCGGACCAGGCTTGCGTGGTCGACGTCGTTGCGCTTGGTGTAAAGGCGGCGATAGTGATCGCGGTAGAAGACGTTGAGGAAGTCCTTTTTCACCGCCGGGCTGGTCTGCACGAGACCGCACTGGTCGCAGATCTGCTTGTCGAGATCAAAGCCATAGCGATCACCTTCGCAGATCAGGCTGAAGGCCTTGCCTCCACACAACACACAGGGCCGGTTTTCCAGGCCAAATTCCTGATAGAGCTTGCGCACCGCATTGATGCTCTTCGAGCGGCTGCTGGTCAGCCGTCTCAAGAAGGCGAAGGTTCTGCCATAGCGGAAGTGGCGAAGAAGACGCTGAGCCAAAGTTAAAATCCTGGTGCGATGAGGGTGTTTTCTCCTAATGGGCGGATGTGGCGAGGTCAAATGCTCTCTAGCCTGCCAGCCCCAGCAACTCCCGCGCCGCCGCCTCATCGGTGATCAGGGTATTGCAGCCGATCCGCCGGATCGTCGCCCGGATCGCCTTGGCGCGATGCGCGCCGCCGGAGGACAAGACGATGTGCTTCGCCTTCTTCAGTGTGTCCAAGTCGACCGACATCACCCGTTCGTTGATCGGGTGGGCGACCGAGTTTCCCTCGGCATCCAGGAAGTTGAACATGGTGTCACAGACGCAGCCGGCATCGACCAGTTCCATCAGCGTCTGGTGACTGATGAAGCCTTCCGAGAGCGAAGTGGAATGCGGGCCGATGTCGCCGCAGGAGACGATGGCGAGATCGAGGTTTTCAGCGAGGTCGTAGATCGCCTTCAACCCGCATTCTTCGATCAGCGCCCGTTTGGTCGAAACAGAATCGACCAGCAGCGGTGCCAGGAACATGTAGCACTCGGCGCCGAGCTGGCTTGCCAGCCGCCAAGTATAGTCGATCGGGTTGGTCTGGTGGACGGCAACGATGCCGCCGAGGAGCGAGACGATCTTGCAGTTCTCCCGGTTCGGCGAACGGAAACCGGCAAGCGAAGCGGTCATGGTTCGGCCCCAGCCGACGCCGATCGTCATGTCATTGGTGATGACTTCTGTCAGGAACTGGCCGAGGGCGAGGCCGACGGCCTTGGCGATTGCGCCGGCATCCTGGCTGTCTGGCGAGGGTACGACGACGGCCTCGTCGAGGCCATAGGCCTTTTCGAGCCGGACGGCGAGGTCGACGCAGTCGGCGACGCCGTCGCTGATCCAGATCTGCACTTCCGCCCGCTTTCGCGCTTCCTCCAGCATCCGGATGACCGTCGAGCGGCTGATGCCGAGCCGATCCGCCACATCCTTCTGCGTCAGGCCCTCGTTGTAATAGAGCCAGGCGGCGCGGATGCGCAGGGCGCTCGCGTCCGACAAGGTCGTATGGTGTTCGCGTCTGAGCTTCGCCAAGATCCGTCTCGAATGGGGGAACTTCCACGGGTACTATCCGTTCTTGTGGTACTTATGTCAAATTCAAAGAACATATGTCTTGACTTCGCCACCTTCGGATGGCGATATTCTGAACCAACAGGATCGGCAGTTCTCTGCCGGTCGCCCTCATAGCGCTGAGCCGAAGGATGACCCGATGACATCGAAACTCGAACAGCTTCGTTCCATGACGACCGTGGTCGCCGATACCGGTGACATCGAGGCCGTCGCCCGCCTGAAGCCGGTCGATTGCACCACCAATCCCTCGATCGTGCTCAAGGCACTCGGCACGGACGCCTTCAAGGACGCCTTCCAGGAAGCGATCACCTGGGGCAAGGCGAAGGGCGGCAAGGACGATGCCGTAATCGGCGCGATTGCAGACCGTATGGCGATTTCCGTCGGTGCGGCACTCGCAGCGCTCGTTCCGGGCCGTGTGTCGACCGAAGTCGATGCCGACCTTTCCTTCGACACCAAGGCTTCTATCGAGAAGGCCCATCAGATCGTCGCCGGCTACAAGGAGCGCGGCATCGAGAAGGACCGCATCCTGATCAAGCTCGCCTCCACCTGGGAAGGCATTCGCGCAGCCGAAGTGCTGCAGAAGGAAGGCATCGACTGCAATCTGACGCTGCTCTTCTCCAAGGCTCAGGCAATCGCCTGCGCTGAAGCCAAGGTCTTCCTGATCTCGCCCTTCGTAGGCCGCATCCTCGACTGGTACAAGAAGTCGACCGGTCAGGATTACACCTCCGAAACCGATCCGGGTGTCGTATCGGTGCGCTCGATCTACAATTACTACAAGGCGAACGGCATCGGCACGATCGTCATGGGCGCCTCCTTCCGCAATGCCGGCGAAATCGAAGCGCTGGCCGGTTGCGACCGCCTGACCATCAGCCCGCAGCTGCTCGACGAGCTGAACAACGCTCAGGGTACGCTCACCCGCGCGCTGTCGCCCGACACGATCAAGGCCGAGCCACTGGTTTCGCTCGACGAAAAGGCTTTCCGCTGGGCGATGAACGAGGATGCCATGGCGACCGAAAAGCTGGCCGAAGGCATTCGGGGCTTCGCCAAGGATCTCGGCACCCTGCGGGGCCAGATCGCCAAGGCGCTGGCCGCCTGATCGGGCCAAGGCTTTCGTTCTAATTTTGGGGATGGCCGGAGCGAAAGCTGCGGCCATTTTCTATTCGGTCAGACGGGATGGGAAGAAGGACATCGCGATCATGGCAGGTGGCTGCGGCTCTTACCTTCCTTTTTGTGAAAGATCACGATGAAGGAAAGTCTGAGGTTCAGGCCAGCTTGCGCGGCCTCAACTTCAGATTTCCCCGGCAAGGGGACGGTGCTGGTGACAGCAGCGCTTGTGATGGGATACTTGGGGCAAGCCCGGGAATGAAGACCCTGACAGCTGGGCGCGCGCATCCTCCTTGAGTCTTTCACGGGCAGAGGCGGAATCGGACCATGCCGAAGACTTTTCAATCTCCGTCCTCCTCCGGATCAGGGACGTCGAACCGCCCCTCAAGGCCGTCTCGGCCGCGGGAAGGGATCAATCACGATCTCCAGCTCGATGGATGGATTGCGCAGATCATCAGGCGGCGCGAAGCCCGGTTCCTCCAGCAGGAAACGTCCGTCGACCCAGCCGGAGATGCGCGGGAGGTCGACGGTCGCGATGCGACACCAATAGCCGCCGCGACTGTCCTTGCAGGACAAACGCTCAATTGGCGTACCTTCATCAAGCGCATGGATGACGCGAAAACCGGGCCCGGCGCCGGAATAGACGGCCAGGCGCTGGCCGGGTGGCAGGCCACGGACATGCCAGAGATAGGTGTCCATCAATGCGCCGTTGCCAAGCTCCGGTGCCGGAATGACTTGCGGTTCCTGTGCCAGCGCTGGGCCGGCGGACAGGGCCAGGGTCAGTCCCAGGATGACGATTTGGCGCATGCGGTTCTCCGGTGTAGCCACTATGCAGCATAACGGGGCTTCGACACGGTCGCTACCGGTTTGGCACGGCAGGGTAAACGCGAGGAGAGTTGCAGTCTGTTGTCATATACTTGCTATTCAAACTATCTTTATGCAAATTAAATTGCATGAGCGAAAATCCGAAACGCATTCTTGGCATCAGGCTGGTGGGGCTTGCCCGCCGCTGGCGCCAATATCTGGACGTACAACTGTCAAGCTCGGGGCTCAGCGATGCCACCTGGGCGCCGTTGATGCATCTGCATCGCGCCGGCGAGGGGCTGTTGCAGCGGGAACTTGCCGCCCGCGTGGGTCTTGATGTGTCCAGTCTCGTGCGCCTGCTCGACATTCTCGAGCAGCGACAGCTGGTCGAGCGGCGTCCCGATCCGCAGGATCGCCGGGCCAATCGGCTTTTCCTGACAATGGCCGGCCATGCGCAGGTGGCGCGCATTCGCGGTCTGGTCGAACCGCTTGAGGACGACTTGCTGCAGGATCTCGACGATGCGGCGACAGAGGCGCTGCTTCAGGCCTTCGCGCGGATCGAGGCGCGGCTGGCGGCTGCAAATACCCGGGAGGACGGGGCATGATGTCGCGCGCGTTCTGGACAGGGCTCGGCTTTGATCTGCCGCGACTGCGTTTTGCCTTTCACACCGCCATTGCTGCCTGCATTGCCTTTCTCATTGCCTGGCGGCTGGGTCTTGACCATCCGCAATGGTCGGCGATGACGGTCTGGGCGGCGTCGCAGCCGACGCGGGGGCAATTGCTGGAAAAGGGCCTGTTTCGGGCAATCGGCACCGCAATCGGGGTTTTGGCCGGGGTCGGTCTGCTGCTGATGGCGGATGGGGCGCCGCTTGTTCTGGTGCTCGGGCTTGCAGTGTGGATCGGGATCTGCGTCACCGCCGGCAACCTGTTGCGCGGGCTGATTTCGTACGGCGTCATCCTGGCCGGCTATTCGGCGGCGATGGTCGCCCTTCTCGATTTCGGCCAGCCGGGCCATGTTTTCGTCCTCGGTCTCGATCGTGCGGCGACGATCTTTCTCGGGGTTGCGGTGGCCGTGATGATCGGCTTCCTGCTGACGCCTGCGGCTGCAGAAGAGGAGATGGTCGGGCGTATGCGGCGGCTGACGATCCGGCTTCTGGAGCGTCTGGCCGATCGCTTGCGGCATGGCGGATCTCCTGGGTTGACGGTCGACGAGATGGCGCTCCTGTCGGACATGGCCGCCATTGACGAGCAGTGTGACCCGCACGCGGCGGGGTCGCTCAGGCGGCGACAGACAGTGCGGGCCATCCGCTCCATCCTGTCGATGCAGATTTCGCTGCTCCTGGCCGCCAGACGGATCGAAACCGGCGGGCAGGAGGCGTGTGCGGCGACGCTTGACCTTGCGATTGCGCGGTTTGCCGCACTCGATCTGTCGGAAGAGCCGCTAAGGCTTCTGGATCAGGCGGCGGCTGAGGCAGATGGTCTTCCGGACCTCGCCCAGGCGCTCAGCGCGCTTGCCAGCGGCATTCGCGCCCATCGTGCAAGTTTGGCCGCCAAGACGCTGGAGCCGTCGGCGGCCTATCCGGGCGTCCTGCATCGCGACTGGATCGGTGCGCGCGAGGCGGGCATCCGGGCAAGCGTCAGTCTTCTCCTCACCGGGCTGGTCTGGGTTGCGACGGGCTGGTCGCCGCTTGCCTTCCTGCTGCTCGGGCTGTCGATCATGGTGACGATCTTTTCCACCTTCGACAATCCGACACAGATCCTGCGGGCGGTCTTCCTGGGCCAGGTCTATGGCTGCTGTGCAGCCCTTATCTGCCACTATCTGGTCTGGCCGCTCGCCGGCAGCGAATTCCAGGTGGTGCTCTTGACCCTGCCGTTCATTCTCGCGGCGCCGCTTCTGTTCTCGCATCGACATACGGTGGCTTCGGCCTTCGACTATGCCATGGTCTCGCTTCTGCTTTTGCATCCGCATTATCCGGTCACCGGCGATTTCCTCCAGTCGCTCTTTACGGTTGCCGCCCTGGTCGGTGCACCTGTTGTCGCTTACGGCGTCTTCCGGCTGATCTACCCGCTCACCGCAAGGCGACGTCTGGCAACGCTGATCCAGATGATGATCGACGAGTTGCAGATCATGGCACGCAAGGAGGATGCCTCGCGCCATCGTCTGGTCTGGCGGGCAAGGCTCTATCATCGGCTGCTCAGGCTTGTGCGTCATGCCGAACGCAGCGGCACATCGAGCCCGGAGATGATCGAAGGCGGGATTGCGGTTCTCGCGGTCGGCGACGCGATCCTGGCATTGCAGGAGCGCATTATGGGCGGTCATCTGGATCTTGCGGAGAAGCGTGCCGCGCTTGCGGCGCTGGAGCGCCTGAAACATCTGCAGAGCGGGCCGGCCAAGGCGCAGGCGGCGCTCGCGCGCGCAGCCGGGCGACTGGAGGCGCGGCATGACGACAGCGCGCGTGTCGTCCGCGGAGCGGCGTTTGTGCTTCAGCGCGAACTGGGTTTCTTTGCAGGTCAGGTGTCACTCATCGTGAATTAGGCCGAGTCGTCGCTTGCGGTTGTGATGCCCCATGCTTCCGAATACTCAAAATAGTTGGCTGCTACGCTTGCCAGCTCCTCTTGCCAGCTCGTTTTGGGTGAGTAGTGTCAAAGTGACAACTAAAGGGGGAGAGGCGAAATGCGCTTTGTGGGAAATGCTATTTGGTTTGTATTCGGTGGGGCGATCCTGGCACTCATCTGGCTGATCGGTGCGGGCTTGTTCGCTATCAGCATTATTGGATTGCCGGTTGCGCGAGCGTCTTTGGAAATTGCAAAGATGTCGGCGTTCCCGTTCGGTAAGGATGTCGTTCACGTCCGGGAATTGGATGCGAAAGGCCTGTCCACAGTTACTGCGGTGACGGGGACTATCGGATTTCTCGCAAATATTGTCTGGGCGCTGACGTTCGGATGGGTGCTGTTCTTGGGGCACATCATTGCTGGCGTAATCAACTGTATTACGATTATCGGTATCCCATTTGGACTTCAGTCCTTCAAGCTCGCCGGGATATCGCTGTGGCCAGTCGGGCGGCGTGTGGTCAGCGTCGAGCTTGCCAAGCTGGCACGGGAAGAGAATGCCAAGCTGGTGTTGCAAAAAATGCGAGCTGCCTGATGTTGTGGCCGGGCGGCGCGGTTTTGCCACGCCGCCTTTGTTGCATTCACATCAATGCGCGATCATCACGTGGCGCACGGTCGTGTAGTCTTCCAGCGCATAGAGAGACATGTCCTTGCCATAACCCGACTGCTTCATGCCGCCATGGGGCATTTCGTTGCAGAGCATGAAATGGGTGTTGATCCAGGTGCAGCCATAGCGCAGCTTGGCGGCGGTCTGCATGGCGCGGGAGATGTCCTTGGTCCAGACGGAGGAGGCAAGGCCGTAGTCGCTGTCATTGGCCCAGGCGACGGCCTGTTCGGCTTCCGTGAAGCGGGTGACGGAAACGACCGGACCGAAGACTTCGCGACGGACGATCTCGTCGTCCTGCGTTGCGCCGGCAATCACGGTCGGGGTGTAGAAGAAGCCCTTGTCGGAGCCGAGCTTGCCGCCAGTGACAACTTCCATGTGCTTGTGTTCGGCTGCTCGCGTCACGAAGCTTTCGACGCGGTCGCGCTGGCGCTTGGAGATCAGCGGGCCGATCTCGTTTTCGGCGTCGTCGGGCTGGTTGAACTTGATGGTCGAGACGGCGCTTGCCAGATCGGCGACGAAGCGGTCGTAGATCTTGTCGGCCGCATAGATGCGGCAGGCGGCGGTGCAGTCCTGGCCGGCATTGTAATAGCCGAAGGTGCGGATGGCGGCGACGGCGGCGTCGATATCGGCATCGTCATGGATGATGACCGGGGCCTTGCCGCCGAGCTCCAGATGGGTGCGCTTCACCGTCTTGGCGGCTGCCGTCATGATTTTCTTGCCGGTGGCGATATCGCCGGTGATCGACAGCATCTGGATCTTCGGGTTGTTGATCAGCGCATTGCCGACGCTTTCGCCGCGCCCGAGCACCACGTTCACCACTCCCTCGGGCAGGATGTCTGCCATGACCTTGGCGAGCTTCAGGGCCGTCAGCGGCGTCTGCTCGGAGGGCTTGAAGACAACGGTGTTGCCTCCGGCGAGCGCCGGTGCCAGCTTCCAGGCCATCATCATCAGCGGATAGTTCCACGGCGCGATCGAGCCGATGACGCCGACGGCATCGCGGCGAATCATCGAGGTGAAGCCCGGGAGGTATTCACCCGACACCGGGGCCTGCAGCGTGCGGATCGCGCCGGCGAAGAAGCGGTAGCAATCGACGATCGCGGGGATCTCGTCGTTGAGCACGGCATTGATCGGCTTGCCGCAGTTGAGGCTTTCGAGCGCTGCGAAACCGGCGGCGTCCTTCTCGATCGCGTCGGCAATCGCCAGCAGATAGCCGGCGCGCTGGCTGGGCGTCGTCTGCGACCAGGAGACGAAGGCGCCTTCGGCTGCGTCCACGGCTTCCTCGACCTGGGCGAGCGAGGCCTCGGGGAGATCGACGATGACATCGCCGTTCCTAGGGTTCAGGATCTTTTCGTCCGTCTCTGTGCCGGCTTCGAACTTGGCGCCGATCAGCATCTGGGTGTCCATGTCGTTCTCCCTTTTATCAGACTTCAATTGCGACAGCGCCCCTGAAGACGAGGCGTCGCCGGTGGTTCATTTGCCGCTGCCTGCGATCTGGTCGGTATCGCGGGTCAGATAATAGGCCGCCAGGATCGGCAGGAAAGTGACGATCACGACAACCATCGCGACCACATTGGTGACCGGGCGCTGGCGTGGGCGGATCAGTTCCTCCAGCATCCAGATCGGCAGGGTGGATTGCTGGCCGGCTGTGAAGGTGGTGACGATGACCTCGTCGAAGGAGAGCGCGAAGGCGAGCATTCCACCGGCCAGAAGCGCTGTCGCAATGTTCGGCAGGATCACATAGCGGAAGGTCTGAAAACCGTCTGCGCCGAGATCCATGGAGGCCTCGATCAGCGAGCCGGAGGTGCGGCGGAAGCGGGCCACCGCATTGTTGTAGACAACGACGACGCAGAAGGTCGCGTGGCCGAGGATGATCGTCCAGAAAGTAAACGGGATATCGGCCAGCGAAAAGGCCGAGCGCAAGGCGATACCGGTGATGATGCCGGGCAGCGCGATCGGCAGGATGACGAGCAGCGAGATGACTTCCCGACCGAAGAACTTGGTGCGGGCAACGGCGGCGGCGGCAAGCGTGCCAAGCACCAGCGCAATCACGGTGGCGATGCTGGCGACCTTGACCGAAAGCCAGAGCGCCTCCCAGATGTCGGGGCGGTTCCAGGCGACGGCAAACCATTTGGTGGTGAAGCCCGGCGGCGGCCACTGGAAGCTCTTTTCTTCCGTCGTGAAGGCATAGACGAAGATCAGGAGAATCGGCAGATGCAGGAAGGCAAGGCCGAGGCCGGCGGCGATCTTCAAGGACAGGCCTGATGAATGGGAGTGGTCAGAGCGCATCGAAGGCTCCCATGCGTTTGGCGATGGTTAGATAAATGCCCATGATCACGATCGGGACGACCGAGAAGGCGGCGGCGAGCGGGATATTGCCGGCGGTGCCCTGCTGGGCATAGACGGCCTGGCCGATGAAGAGCCGCGAGGTGCCGACGATCTGGGGGATGATGTAATCGCCCATGGTGAGCGAGAAGGTGAAGATCGAGCCGGCGACGATGCCGGGGAGCGCGAGCGGAAACAACACATGGCGGAAGGTCTGGCGGCTATCGGCGCCGAGATCGCCTGACGCTTCGATCAGGTTGCCGGGCACGCGCTCCAGGGCTGCCTGGGTCGGCAGGATCATGAAGGGCAGCCAGACATAGACGAAGACGATGAAAGTGCCGAGATAGCTGATGGAGAGCGAATTGCCGCCGATCACCGGGATGGCGAGCAGCCCATCGAGCAGCCAGGTCAGATGCAGCTTGGCGAAGATCCAGGTGAGGATGCCTTCCTTGGCGAGGATCAGTTTCCAGGCATAGACCTTGACCAGATAACTCGACCAGAGCGGCAGCATGATGCCGAGATAGAAGACGGCCTTCCAGCGGCCCTTGGCGTAACGCGCGGCGTAATAGGCAATCGGGAAGGCGATGACGGCGGAGGCGAGCGTGACGGCAGCCGACATCAGCAACGTGCGCAGGATGATGTCGAAATTGGCCGGGCGGAGCAGTTCGCCATAAGTCGCGAGCGTGAACTCGTAATTGATCAGGCCGGAGAACTCGTCGATCGAGAAGAAGCTCTGCAGGAGCAGCGCCACCAGCGAGCCGACATAGATGATGCCGAGCCAGAGCAGGGGCGGCACCAGCATCAGAACCAGCAGCAGGTTGGGCCTCCGCCAGAACAGATCCGAGAGCCGCCCCATCAGGCCCTGACGGCCAGGGGTGATGGCAGATGTGGAGATCGCGGTCATGAGCCGGCCTCCATGTAATGCGTGTCGGAAGCCGACCAGGTGATGCGGATGCTTTCGCCGGCTTGAGGCGCGGCCTGGCCGGCTGGCAGCGAGAGCGTAAGAGCGGCCACCGCCGTCTCGACGAAGAGCTTGGTCGAGGCCCCGAGGAAGCTGGTCGAGCGCACGGTTGCCTCGACACCGCCTTCCGAGGCGATGCGGATCGCTTCTGGGCGCAGGCTCGTCCAGCGGGCTTCTCCGCCCAGCGCCTTCATGGCTTCAGGTGCAATCACATTCGAGGAGCCGACGAAATCGGCAACGAAGCGGGTACGCGGGCGGTTGTAGATCTCGTGCGGCGTTCCGGCCTGAACGATCCTGCCTTCGTTGAAGACAGCGACGCGATCGGCCATGGAAAGCGCTTCGCCCTGGTCATGGGTGACGAAGACGAAGGTGATGCCGAGCGAGCGCTGCAGGCTCTTCAGCTCCTCCTGCATCTGTTCGCGCAGCTTCAGGTCCAGCGCGCCGAGCGGCTCGTCAAGGAGGAGCACCTTCGGCTTGTTGACGAGGGCGCGGGCCAGCGCCACGCGCTGCCTCTGGCCGCCGGAGAGCTGGCCGGGCTTGCGGGCGCCGTAGCCGGGGAGTTTGACCATCTCCAGCGCCTTCTCGGCCTCTCGGTGGCGCTCGGTCTTCGCCACGCCCTTGACCATCAGGCCATAGGCGACATTGTCGAGAATGTTCAAGTGCGGGAAGAGGGCATAGTCCTGGAAGACCGTGTTGACGTTGCGGCGATAGGGCGGCACGCCCTCGGCGGTCTCGCCGAAGATCTCGATATGGCCAGCCGTTGGCTGCTCGAAGCCGGCAATCAGGCGCAGGCAGGTCGTCTTGCCGGAGCCCGAGGGGCCTAGCATGGCGAAGAATTCGCCTGGCTCGACGGTCAGGTCGACGGCATCGACGGCTTTCACGCTGCCGAAATGGCGCGAGACCTTCGAGAAGGAGACGGCTGCGGTCATGGGGACTCCAGAATTTCAGTAGGGTGCCGGCAGAAGGCCAGCGGGGGTCTATACCCTCCCCTTGAGGGGGAGGGTCGGACCGAAGGTCCGGGGTGGGGTGACCATCAGCGTGTCGTCAAACCAGAAATGACCCCCCCCCCC
>CALSAF010000114.1:0-15291 GCA_943372805.1 Rhizobium sp. Q54 | reverse complement strand
GACATCTATCAAAAGGCATTTGCGGAACCGTTAACTCAGGCCTGCGCCACCAGACCCGCCATCACCATAGTTAAGCATTTCGGAATATCGCGGTATTGGCATTTGCGCCTGGAGCCGGCGCGTTACTTGATGGTGGCGGTACCGTCCTTAATCTCGACGCTTTCGCCACCGGCCAGACCGATCCGGTCGCCATTCGGCAGCGTCAGGAAGCAGCCGGAAGTGCAGATGACGTCGGAGCCGCCGGCATCCAGAGCCAGTTCGGTCCTGTTACCGTCCTCGACCACCACGAGCACCACAGCAGAGGGTCCGACATTGTGAATCGATGCAGCCTGCCCCGGTCCGGCGACCAGCACGCCTCCGATCACGAAAACCAGTTGCCTGTATGACTGCTTCATGATGACAGCGGAGCCAAAGGCTCCGTCCTCTCAACTGCGGTCGGTACGGATCCGATCGCTCCTGCCCCTCTTGTGCCGCATTCAGCCTGAATGGCGGCTGAATGCGACGTTCATGGCAAGAGTTTGTCATCATCGGGCGTCTGTGACAATTCCTCCGGCTCAGGGCGCGGGTTGTTACCCGGCTTTCCCCTCCGTCGCACCATGACCTGACGGTCGTGCTCCTGCAGATGCAGCATGACATCCTGGTGCGGATACGGCATGACGATCCCTCGGGCCCGGAACCGGCGGAGGATCTCGATGCGCACCTGATTGCGCACGGTCAGGCCCTCCCCCATGTCCGCCAGGTGAAAACGCAGCTCGAAATCCAGCGACGAGGCCCCAAAGCGCAGGAACTCGACATGCGGCTCCGGATTGCGCAAGACGTCAGCTCTTTCGTTGACGACCGCCAGCAAAACCTCGATCACCTCCTCCGGATCCACGTCATAGGCGACACTGACCGGCACCTCGGAGCGCTGGACGCGATTGCGGTGCGTCCAGTTACCCAGCGGCGAATTGATCAACTCGGAATTCGGCACGATGATCGACTGCCGCCGGAAGGTCTCGATTTCCGTGGCACGGACCGAGATCCGCTTGACGATACCCTCGTTCGCGCCGGTGATGACATGGTCACCGACCTTGAAGGGGCGTTCGACAAGCAGAATGAGACCGGAGACGAAATTCGAGACGATGTTCTGCAGACCGAAACCGATCCCGAGCGAGAGGGCACCAGCCACCAGCGCCAGGCTCGAAAGATCGATGCCGGCGGCTGAAATGCCGATGATACCGGCAATGCCGGTGCCGAGATAACCGACACCCGTCTTGACCGAGTTGCGCACACCGCCATCGACATGGCTGCGCGCCATGACATTGCCGTCCAGCCATTTCTGGAACCAGCGTGTCACGAACAGGCCGGCGACAAACAGCAGAACGCCGCCAAGGATGCCGAAGATTGAGATCCGGATCGTACCGATGTTGATTTCGGTAAACAGGTTGAAGAGCCACAGCTGAAGATCCCTCGGCTGGAACCCCCAGGACATGAGGATCAATGGCACGCCAGTCACAAGGGCGAAGGCATAGATGAACAGGCCCGCAGCGATGCCGCTCTGGTCCAGGCCGACGGCACCGAGGTGAAAGCGCCGTCCCACGAAGCGACCGACCTGTGTTTCGCCGAACTGGTTTGGGGCGGAAATCGCCTTGCCGGAGAGAATGCCGATATACATCGTCGCGAGAACGGCACCGGTCAGCACGATCTGGGTCGCCAGGAATCGAGCAAGACCGACATAACCGATCGCTGCGGCCATGATCAGCAGTGCACCGATAATCCGGAACGACAGCGATACGGCGCGCGGCCAAGAACGACCGCGCGCTGCCGGATCACCGCTTTCGGCCAGCACCGGTCGCAGGAAGGACACCGAAAAGATCAGGAGGCCGACGATCACCGATGAGCCGAGACTCTTCATGACCGTAAGCACCACGGGTGAGCTGTAGGTCTCGCTGATCACGGCGGCCACGTAATCGACGCCATTGACCAGCGCCATCAGGAAGATCGCGATGCCGACATCGCGCGCCCCCTTGTTGGACAGCTTCACCAGCCGCCAGTTTGGCGCCTGCGGCGCCAGCACGGCGCGCGAAATCGCGCTGACGAAATAGACAAGCCCGATCAGACTGAAGACCGAGGCGATGATCGGCGCGATATCCGGACGAAGGACGTTGAAGGTATCGAGCAGGAAATAGGTCGACGCAAGAAAGAAGCTGAGCGCCAGTGACGGAAGGATGGTGGACCAGAAGGCCACCGACAGGCGGCTGAGATAGGACGGATCCTCCACCTGTACGTCGCGGCGGTTGAAACGGCCGAACAGCCGGTATTCGGCGAACAGGATCAATGAGGCGAGCGAGAGCGACAGGACGATTGCAATCGTCAGCGGCAGCGCCTTGAACTTGATGACGAAGCCGATCCAGCTTGAAATGCTTCGTTGAACGCGCGCGGCATCGGCGGCAAAGGATTGCATCGCCTCTTCCAGCACCTGTCCATTGATCTGCGTATGTTCGAAGAGACGGCTGGTGAACAGTCCCCGGCGAAGGTTCGAGATCCGATCGGAGAGCGACTTCGCCTCGATCGACAGATCCTCTGCCTGCCCGGTGAGCGCATTCACCTCGGCCCGCGATGCATTGAGCCGGGCCCGTTCCTCCGTAACGCTGGCGCTCTCCGCCGGTTGACCTTCTGCGGGAGGGTCCCCGAGCTCTGCGAGCCTGGCCTGCACACTGTCGAGTTTCGGTCGGAGGCCAACCGAGATCGCCAGCGCCTCGCGAACGAGCGCATCCGTCTTCACCTTGAGCTCGGCAAGGACGCTGTCTTCCTGCAGGTTCTTCTCGACCTGCGTCTTGAGTGTCGCCAGCTGCACCCGCGCAGCCTCGATCCGCGCCTCAGCGGCGACAATCTGCTCGTCGCGGGCAGGCGCCGGAACCGCCACTGTTGCAGGTGGAGGCGCAACCACCTGGGGCGGCAGGGACAACGGCTCGGCAGGCACGACGGTGGCGCCCGCCCCTCCTTCCGTCGACTGCGCCTGGGCCCACACCCGATCAGACAAGGCGGGCTGCGACAGACTAAGTGCCATCAGGACGACAGCGAAATGCGGGCGGATCTGTGCGAATCGGATCAAGGCAGGGTCCAGTAGGTGGATGAAGTGCCTGAGACCATAGATTTTGTTAAAGGCAAAAGAAAGAAAGACTTAAACAACAAAAGGCCGCCGATCGATGTCGACCGGCGGCCTTTTGCAACAGGAACAATCAGGCTGCGGACTGGCGAAGGGCCTCGAAACGCTGAACCTGGTCTTCGATCAGGTTCCGCTCCTTGTCGCGGCGCACGAAGACCTTGAACATCGCACGCCCCTCGGCATTCATGAACCAGACCGAACAGGAACGGCGCCCGTGGAAGCCGCGATCGACGAATGCGATCGAGACGCAACGCTCCTTGCGGATATGGCCACCGATTGGGCTGTCACCATGAATGTTGAACCAGCCATGGCCTTCGCTGCCCTCGGGCAGGCTGCCCTCAACCTCGAGCACGATATCATCGGTGTGTACGATCATCAGGATATCGCCCCACGAGGACAGATCCTTCCAGATCGGCTCCCAACGTTCCGCAGGCACGACGATGGCAGCACCTTCTGGCAGGATCCCCAGCACCTCGGCCGGGGTGACATCCGCCTTGGCGGCAATCTGTTCGATGACGCCGTCTGGCTTTTCGGCAAGGGCCGCGATCGCGCGGTCACGGCGAATTGCGTCGGTCTGCGTCAGCGTATCCATCAGGGCCTCACGCAGCTTCGAGCTTCGAGCGCTTGCCCGAACGGTCTTCGTGGATGATTACGTCAAAGCCTTCGAAGTGCGGACCGGAAAGATACTGCACCTTGCTCTCACCGGCGCGGGCATGCGCGGCACGGAACTGCTCCGACTTGGTCCATGAGACGAAGTCGTCATGGCTCTCCCACACCGTATGGGATGCGTAGAGCGTGTGGTCTTCGGCCTTGGCACCCTTCAGCATGTGGAATTCGACATAGCCCGGCATCTCGGCAAGGCGGGCTTCGCGTGCCTTCCACTGGTTCTCGAAGGCTTCCTCGAAGCCGGGGACGACGCGAAAACGGTTCATGGCAATGTACATCGGACTGGATCCCTCTCTGAAAACGAATGTCTGTCGAGGCCGTGCACTCCGGCGACTTTCACAAGCTTACCGCGAAAACCGCAGGGGTGGAACGACCGCGCTCTGTTGCCTTCCTATTTAAACCTGTGTACCACAGTCAAGTTAAATGTCGGGCCTGCCCCGTACATTGGAATGTCATCATCGGCCACCTGCAGCCAGCGCATACTGGCCGGCAGACGCCCGTATCACAGGTACGAACGAAACCATGCTGTCCCTTGCCTTGTCGCGTCGTCACGCCCTTTCCCTTGCCTCTGTCCTTGCCTTGGGACTGCCTCTGGCCGCCCCCTTCGATGCATCGGCCGACGAGGCCAAACGCATCGTATCGATCGGCGGAACGGTGACGGAGATCATCTATGCGCTGGGCGAAGGCGACAGGATCGTCGCCGTCGACACGACAAGCCTCTATCCGGCGGAAGCCACCTCGAAGCCCAATATCGGCTACGTACGGCAGGTCTCCGCTGAAGGTGTTCTCTCCCAGACCCCAGACCTGATCATCGCGGAAGGCGGTGCCGGCCCAGTCGATTCGATCAACATTCTCAAGGCGAGTGGCCTTGAGTTTGTCAGCATCGCGTCCCCTCCGGAGACCGCCGCAATCCCCGGCAAGATCCGCGCTGTCGGGCAGGCCGTGGGTCGCATCGACAAGGCCGAAGACCTGGCAAAGTCCGTCGAGGCGAGCCTCAAGGCGATCGAGGACAAGGTGAAGGCGACAGCCGGCCCGAAGAAGAAGGTCCTCTTCGCGCTGTCGCTCGCAAACGGTCGTGTCATGGCGGCCGGCACTGAAAGCTCTGCCGACGCCATGATCCGTCTCGCCGGCGGCGAAAACGCCGTATCGACCGTCTCCGGCTTCAAGCCGCTGACCGACGAGGCGGTCATCGCGGCAGCCCCGGATGTCATCCTCGTGATGAGCGGCGGCGGCCAACACCTGACGGCCGAGCAGGCATTCGCCCTTCCGGCTCTTGCCGCAACTCCGGCAGGCCGAAACAAGGCCTTCCTCACCATGGACGGCCTCTATCTTCTCGGCCTTGGCCCGCGCGCTGCTGCCGCTGCTGAAGATCTGAACGCGATGCTCTATCCGGAGGCCAGCAAGCCGTGAACACGCTCGCCCTGATGTCGACGCTTCGCAGACGCGACGGAGACCGCTCCGGGCTCGGCGTCGCGGTGCTGCTGCTGTTGTCCGTACTTCTCGCGATTGCCGTCCTGGTCTCGATCGTCGTGGGCCCAACCGGCGTCGGCATGCCGCATCTTATTGCCTACCTGACTGGCAATCACGCGCAGCTCGATCAGCAAAACCTGATCATTCTGGAAGCAGTGCGGCTGCCGCGCACCGCAATGGGCCTGCTGATTGGAGCAGCGCTGGGCGTCTCCGGCGCCATGATGCAAGGCCTCTTCCGCAATCCGCTGGCTGATCCCGGCATCGTCGGCGTGACCTCAGGGGCAGCGCTGGCGGCCGTGATTGCAATCGTTCTGGGACCGACCCTTCTCTTCCCCCTTCAGGCGCTGCTTGGCCAGCAATTCCTGCCGCTGATGGCGTTTCTTGGCGGCCTGGGCAATACCTTCCTGCTTTACGCGATCGCAACGCGCAACGGCCAGACGTCGACGACGGCCCTGATCCTTTCGGGGATCGCGATCGCCGCGATGACGGGTGCCGCAACCGGCCTGCTGATCTTCGTCGCGGACGACCGCGCCCTGCGCGACATCACCTTCTGGTCGTTGGGCTCGTTGAGCGGTGCGACAACCGCCAAGATCCTCGCCATCCTGCCCTTCGTGCTGTTCGTGATGGCGATCATCCCCTTCGTCGCACGCGGACTGGACGCGCTGATCCTGGGCGACGCGGCGGCCTTTCACATGGGGGTCCCGGTGCAAAGACTGAAGCGCCTGACCATTCTCGCGGTCGCCGCCGCCTGTGGCGCAACCGTCGCAGCCGCAGGCTCGATCGGCTTTGTCGGGATCGTCGTGCCGCATCTTCTGCGCCTAGCGATCGGTCCGTCGCACCGTTTCCTGCTGCCCGCGTCAGCCATCGGTGGCGCGGCACTCCTCTTGCTCGCAGACACCGTTGCCCGAACGATCGCCGCCCCGGCAGAACTGCCGATCGGCATCATCACCGCAATCCTCGGAGCACCCGTCTTCCTGATGCTGCTCCTCGGAAGGCAGGGCCGTCAGGCCATGGAGGGATTGTGATGATCAGCGCGCGGCACATCACCATACGGCGCGGCGGCCGCATGCTGCTCGACGATGTGAGCCTCAACCTGGAGCCCTCCAGGTTTACCGTCGTCATTGGCCCGAACGGCGCCGGCAAATCGACCCTCCTCAAGGTGCTCTCCGGCGAGATGCGCCCCGATGGAGGCGACGTCTTCTACCAGGACCGCCGGCTCACTTCCCTCGCCCCATCCACTCTGGCGCGTGAGAGGGCCGTTCTGCCGCAATCCACGGCACTGTCCTTTCCCTTTACCGCGCTGGAGGTGGTGCGCATGGGGGCCATGGCGCACGGCAGCCGAGATCCCAATCTGGCGGCCCGCCAGGCGCTCGCCCGCGTCGGGCTGTCCGGCTTCGAGGGGCGCAGCTATAACGCGCTCTCGGGCGGGGAACAGCAGCGCGTCCAGCTCGCCCGCGTTCTCGCCCAGATGCCCGACCCCGTCATGCAGGGACGCCCGCGGGCGATCTTCCTCGACGAGCCAACCGCAAGCCTCGATATCGGCCACCAGATTACGGTATTGGAACTTGCCCGAGACTTCGCGCGGCGGGGCGGCGCAGTGCTGGCGATCCTCCACGACCTGAATCTGGCTGCAGAGTTCGCCGACCATCTGGCGATCCTTCATCACGGACGCCTGATCCGGGAGGGAAGCCCGAGGGAAACGATCGATGACGCGACGATCGGTCATGTCTACGGAATTTCCGGTGCGGTTGGCCGCCTTCCGACCGCCGCGATACCTTATGTCCTGCCACAGGCACGGCTCAGCGCAACACGCTGAGCCGGCTATCGATGTTGTCCACAGTTATCCACAGCGCATCACTGCGAATTCAACAAGCAAATCCGATACAAATCAGGAACACGGCCGACGCCAACCGAAACAAAGGGTGAACTCTGCCACCCGGGCTGCGGCGTTGAGGATCGATCGGCGAGGACGATTTTCATTGCCCGGCTAAGCCGGCGTCCACGACCAGCGAAATCTCTCGATGAACACGGCCGCCGGCACGGCACGCGGCGGCGGATCAGCGCGACCCGAGACGCAGGTCGGCGGGGCACAACGCCTGCGCCACAAGACCTAGAACATTGATCTAAGAGAGAAAATGGTGGGTGATGTAGGGCTCGAACCTACGACCCGCTGATTAAGAGTCAGCTGCTCTACCAACTGAGCTAATCACCCGCCTGCAGCACTTTCGGTGCCGTCCGCCCCGTTTCCGGTGGCGTGACCGGGCGTATAAACAGGATATGCGACCTTGTCCAGCGTCGCTGCGAAAAATCTTGGCCCTTTGGTCAAAAAAAATTCAAAAACGAGAAATTTCTCTTTGTTTTCAAAGATCCAGCATTCCAACAGCAAGCCGGACCGCCTGCCCGCCAATCCGAGCGCGGGAAACTTCGCCGTCTTTCACGTCGACATGCAGATGGATATAGGAGGGACGCCCCATTTCGACGCCCTGTTCGATCATCATCGGATGATGGCCGTCCGGCAGGGCGTCGAAATGATGGACGGCGCCCGAAAGTGCAGCGACCGCCGCCCCTGTCGCCGGGTCCTCGGCGATGCCCATGTCCGGCGAGAACATGCGCGCATGGAACTTCGCGGCGTGATGAACGCCTCCCCGACAATAGACGTAGGCGGAGGTCAGCCGCCCTTCGCTCATAGGTGCAACCCGCTCCCAGAACTGCGGATCGAATTCAACGCTCTCGACTGTCGCCAGATCATGAACAGGCACCAGGAGGAAGGGGACACCGGCACTCCAAACCATCGGCAGGTGATTTTCGAAGCCGATGGCGGTCGCCTTCACCGCAAGCGCATCGGCAAGCCCCTGGCGGTCCAGGAGATGTTCATGTCGGCTCGATAGGCGCGGCAGGTCAAACTCGGCAAAACTCGCCTCCCCTGGCCTGACCCTCACCGCGCAACGGACGGGGCCGATGGCTTCCTCAAGCACCGAAACCAGATCGATGCTCGCCCCGCCGCCGCCATAGGCACGTTCAGCAAGCGCAATCGCGGTGCCCACGGTCGGATGCTCGGCAAAGGGGAGCTCACGCCCCGGTGTGAAGATTCGGATGCGTGCAGCATGGGCGGCGTGATCTGCAGGCTGAACGAAGACGGTCTCCGACAGGTTCATCTCGCCGGCAATCGTCTGCATCATCTCGTCAGACAGACCGGAACCGTCGAAGATGACCGCAAGCGGATTGCCCGCAAGCTTCCGATCGGTGAACACATCGTAGATGGCATAATCTCTCGCCACGGGCCGTCTCCATTGATGGTCACGCTCCCAGCCACACTGCCCGAGGCCGCATGGCAAGGCAAGTCAGGGTCCCTCACCGGCGATCGCTGAAAAACCAGGTGAGGATCGGCGCCATGGCAAGCCCGTAGCGATAAGCGGTCAGATCACCGTTGCGGATCACGACGGCCCGCGAGATTTCAGGATCGGCACAGCTCCGGGCGAAGGCATTGATGCGGGCCACGAGCGCATCCGCTGTCTCCGAAAAGGAGAAGAGCCGGACCAGGGCAAGGCGCTTCGGTCGGTAGCTGGCATACAAAACAGGATCGGCGACCGCCTCGTTGAGATCGAGACCCGTCTCCTCGAGCACCTCACGCCGCATGTTGCCCTCGATGTCACAGGCACCGTCCGAGACATCGGAGAGATCAAGCGAACCAGCGGCGAAATAGACCTGACCGGGATTGGCCGTATGGGGCGCCATTTCCACCGCAATCAGGGCCCCGTCCGACGAGACGATGACGGGATAGCCGAACAAGTGGCAGGCCCCGGCAAGGTCGCGCTGCCTTCGCCACCACAGGAAAGTCGCAAAGCTCGACACATGGCCCTCGGCCCTCAAGTGCCCATTCCGATAGCGGATCTCGCGCTGCAGAATGGTCTTTCCATTGAAAAGCGCAGGATTGGCAGCACTCTCCCGCAGCCAGTTCTCGGCCACTTCGTCAACCCGCGTCAGGTCCAGCGGGTGCGGCTCGGGGCAGACCCGCAGCTCGAGGCTGCACACCTTCTGCGGGCTACCGTCTGCAGGCAGGCCAACCTCATCGATCAGCGGCCCGTTCATGGCAGATGCAACGTGATTGCCACCGGGCAGTGGTCGGAGGCCTTGGGCCTATCCCAGCCAATGCGGGGATAGCGCTCGACCTCCTGCCCTGGCGGAAACGGCGTACGGAATGGCTGGCCGTTTCGGATCACATCGGGCACGGCATTCGGATTGGCCTCCGCAAGATGCCTTGAGAGCCAGATATAGTCGAGCTGACAAAGATGCTGCTCCTGTGGGCCACGCGCATGGTAGAGCGTCCAGCGGTCGAGGGCATCGCGCCTGAGCATCGCATTCTCGGCGAATCCGTCATGCGAGAAGACATCAAGAGCGCTCGCAAGTCCCTCTTTCGGGTCAAAGTGATAGCCATGGCGGCGATCACCGGAAACGTCCACCCGTTCCTGGTAGTCGTTCATGTCGCCACAGATGACGAAGTTGCGCCGCGAGGATTGGTCGCGTCCGAAGCGGTTCTCGATGATATGACGCACGGCCTTCGCCTCGGCCTCCCGCACAGGCATGGTCGAGGTGCGACCGTCGACACCGTCACGGCCATTCGTCATCGACTTGAAATGAACCACATACACCGTGAGCGGTCGTCCGCCGACCCGCAGGTCCAGTTCGAGGCAGTCGCGTTTGAAGATCCGGTCGTCCGGCCCGACATTGGGCCCCAGCCCGGGGTGATAGAGGCCAAGGTCATGGTAGGTCAGCGCAGCGTGGCTGGTGACGTCGCGCAACTCGATCGGCTGCCCGTCGCGGGTTTCCTCTCGCATCAGGACAGCAACGTCGATGCCGCGACTGTCATTGCCCTCCACGAGGTATTTCTGCCGATATCCGGAACCAATCATCCGGAACAGATAGCCGTATTCGAAGGCCTTCAGCGCCTCCATGTTGTCCACTTCCTGCAGGCAGAGGATATCGGCGTTGGTGTCGGCGATGGCGAGCGCTGAAAGCTGCCGGGTGTCATCGGTGGACGAAACGATGCGAGCGGCCTCAAGCCGCTGGTAGTCCGCCTCCGACTTGATGTCGAACAGCTTCAGCACCCGATCGGACTTGAGCTGATTGCGATAACCCGTGAAATCAAATCGGGCGATCAGGTTCTCGATGTTGAACGTCGCGATGCGAATAGACATGGTCACCCGTGACAAGCAGCCTGGAGGCGGAGGCGTGGCGCTCACTCAATCACGCTCTCTCCGCCTCCGCAACCCGAAGCACGGCAGCCTGTCTTGCCTAGAGCCCGCTCTCTCGTGTCAGGCCACGCGCTCCAACGCACTGCCCACAAGGCGCCCCAGACGCCGGATGCCTACCTCGATCGTCGTCTCATTGGCGCATGAATAGGAGAGCCGGATCGTGTTTGCGCCGGAGCGATCGGCAAAGAAGGCCTGCCCGGGGACGAAGGCCACCTTCTCCGTTTCAACCGAACGCGCCAGCAGATCAGCCCCGTCCATGCCCTCCGGAAGCGTTACCCAGACAAACATCCCGCCTTGCGGGCGGGTCCACTCTACGCCAGCGGGCATGTATTTCTCGAGCGCCGCGAGCATCGCATCGCGCCGAGCGACATAGGCAGTCCTGATTTTCTCGATCTGTGCGGGAAAATGCCTCTCGGCCACCTCAGCCACGACCATCTGGTTGATCGTGGACGAATGCAGATCGGCCGCCTGCTTCATCAGCACGAGCTTGCGGATCACGGGTCTGGCCGCCACGACATAACCGACGCGGAGACCCGGTGCGAGTGTCTTGGAAAAGCTGCCGCAATAGATCGTCCGGCAGGCGTCGATGCCGCCGTTGCGGGCGATGTCGAGCGAGAGGATCGGCGGGATGGCCTCCCCATCGTAGCGCAGATGCTGGTAGGCCGCATCCTCGATGACGGGAATGTCGAGATCTTCAGCCAGGGAGAGAATGCGCTGCCGCTCCTCCAGGCTGACCGTCTGCCCCGTCGGATTGGCGAAGTCGGTGGACAGATAGGCGAATTTCACAGCCCCGCCAGTGGCATGCGCATTCGCCCGGTAGCTCGCTGGCGTCCGATTGCCGGTCCCAAGCTGGTCATATTGGGGCTCGTATGCGTTGAAGGCCTGCAGCGCACCGAGATAGGTGGGCCAGGTCAAGAGTGCTGTGTCGCCGGGGGACAGGAAGAGCTTTCCGAGATAATCGAGCGCCTGCTGGGAACCAGAGGTGATGAAGATGTTGTCGACTTCGCAGGCAATCCCCAGTCGATCCATCTCCTCCTTCAGCCAGACACGCAACGGCAGATAGCCTTCGGATACAGAATACTGCAGGGCTGCACTCGCCCGGCCATCGGAAAACAGGTCAGCATAGGCACGGCTGAATTCCGCCTGCGGAAAAAGTGCAGGATCGGGGATGCCGCCGGCGAAGGAGATGATCTCCGGCTTATCGAGCAGTTTCAGCAGTTCACGGATTTCCGAGGCGCGCATGCGCGACGAACGGGTGGCAAAGACGTGATCCCAGTTGAGCATCGGGGGTTTCCTCGGCATTTCGTTATAACGGCAGGAGATCACGAAAAAGGCGATAGGTCAATAATACTGACCTATCGCCTTTTTCGCGTTTCAACCCGTTTACCCTCGGGAAACCATAGCGAACTGGCTTCTGCGATTCCGCTAAAATTTAAAAGGAACTCCCATATAGTTGGAGGGTAAATCTAAAGGATCCGCGACTTGCTGATGCGAAAGCTTGCCCTACCGATGATCGGGGCCAATGACGAAGCAGACCCGCCCTGGGAACATCTCTCGGTGCTCTTCAATGTCCTACCGCATCTGATTGCGGCCTTGGCGATCCTTTGCGCATCCATACTGCCCTATCTCGCCGGTGAGGTGACGAAAGTTGCTGCAGCCCTGACGATCGTTGCCCTGCAGGTCGTAATGCGCGCCATAGGCGACTACCGCTTTCGTCGTCGGTCACCCACCGATCCCCTGCAACTCTGGCTCATCCGCTTCACGGCCGTCTCGCTGCTGTCCGGGATCGCCTGGGGAGGTGCACTGGCGATCCTCTATACCGGCAGCAGCCCGGATACACAGGTGATCGTTCTCGCCATTGGCTGTGGCATCCTCCAGTCGAGCGCCGCCCGCGCTTATCTCGCGCCTCGGTCGACACTGTTGGTGATTCTCCTCGTGATGGCCTTCATAAATGTCGCCGCCATTCGCGAGGGCAACTGGATCATGGTCCCGATCTGCCTGGCCTATGTCGGTTTTCTGGCGACCTACATGGTTCGCCTCATCGCCATGGACGAAAAGCGGATTGCCGCTGAAAGGAAGAGCCGCGTCCTGGTGGAGGCTCTGGCCGACAGCAATGAGAAGCTTACACGTGCCAACGAGCAACTTCGCCGCCATGCCAGAACAGACGCGCTGACCGGGCTCGACAACAGGCGGGCCTTTGACGATGAGTTGCGCCGCCGCATGGGCCTGATGCGCGAAACGGGGCGCCCAATCGCCCTGCTCCTGATTGATGTCGATCACTTCAAGAGCTTCAACGACACCCATGGGCACCAGGCGGGAGACGAGTGTCTTCAGGTCCTGGCGGAGTTGCTGGCGTCCCGCACCCGGAATGTCGACAGCGTGGCAGCCCGTTATGGTGGCGAAGAGTTTGCCGTCATCATTCAGGGTGAACACGCACTACAACCGCAAATCTTCGCGGAAGATCTGCGGACCAGAGTGGCGCAACTGCTTCTGCAGACAGGCGATGGCGGCTCGGCGAGCCTGACCGTCAGCATCGGTGTTGCAGTGGCCGGTCCAGCCGATGATGAGCGCTCCATCGTCGCCCGCGCCGATCGCGGCCTCTACAATGCCAAGACCGCCGGCCGGAACCGCGTCTTCGATGCCGATGCACCAGAACGTCTTGCTGGCACCGCCTGAAGGGCGGCAGGAAAGACCGGCCAAAGGCAATAAAAAATGGCCGGGAAGGCTCCCCCTCCCGGCCATATTCATCCCAGAGGACGAAATCAGTTGCGGGCCTTGTCGACCAGCTGGTTCTTGGCGATCCAGGGCATCATGCCACGCAGCTTGGCGCCGACTTCTTCGATCTGGTGCGCATCATTCATGCGGCGGATACCCTTGAAGCGGGCTGCACCGGCGCGGTATTCCTGCATCCAGTCCGAGGTGAACTTGCCGGTCTGGATGTCGTGCAGGACGCGCTTCATTTCAGCCTTGGTTTCAGCCGTGATGATGCGCGGACCGGTGACGTATTCGCCCCACTCGGCGGTGTTCGAGATCGAGTAGTTCATGTTGGCGATGCCGCCTTCATAGATCAGGTCGACGATCAGCTTCACTTCGTGCAGGCACTCGAAATAGGCCATTTCCGGGGCATAGCCGCCTTCGACCAGTGTCTCGAATCCGGCGCGGATCAGTTCGACCAGACCGCCGCAGAGAACGACCTGTTCGCCGAAGAGGTCGGTTTCGCACTCTTCCTTGAACGAGGTTTCGATGATGCCCGAACGGCCGCCACCAACGCCACAGGCGTAGGAGAGAGCGAGCTCAAGGGCGTTGCCCGAAGCGTTGTGATGGATGGCCACGAGGCAGGGAACGCCGCCGCCCTTCTGGTATTCGCCGCGAACCGTGTGGCCCGGGCCCTTCGGCGCGATCATGACGACGTCGACGGTCGACTTCGGCTCGATCAGGCCGAAATGCACGTTCAGGCCGTGGGCGAAGGCAATGGCAGCGCCGTCGCGGATGTTCGGAGCGATGTCGGCCTTGTAGATGTCGGCCTGCAGTTCGTCCGGGGTCGCCATCATCATCAGGTCGGCCCAGGCAGCTGCTTCGGCAACCGTCATGACCTTCAGGCCATCGGCTTCAGCCTTCTTGATGGTCGGCGAACCGGCCTTCAGCGCGATGACGAGGTTCTGGGCACCCGAATCCTTCAGGTTCAGCGCATGCGCGCGGCCCTGGGAGCCGTAGCCGATGATGGCAACCTTCTTCGACTTGATCAGGTTCAAGTCAGCATCACGATCGTAATAGACGCGCATTGTAGTGTCCTTCCCTATGCTTGTCAGTTGTGGTGGATGTTGTTGGTCGGCGAGCCGGAACGGGATGCCCCGTCGAGGCCCGCCAATACGCGGTCAGTGCCGTAGAGGGCGAGGAAGGCAGCAACCGCCTTTGCCGCCCGGGCACCGAACTTGTGGGACTGCGGCGCTTCACCGAGCAGCATGCGCACATGCAGATCGCTGACGATTAGGCCGTAAAGGATGCGATAGGCTTCTTCGCCGTCGCCGAATCGCAACAGGCCATCGCGCTGGCCGGCGTCGAGGAGCGCCCTGGCCCGACGATCGATCTGCCGACGACCACGCTCGAGCAGCAACGTCCCGAGTTTTGACCCGTCGCGGCTGGACTGGCCGATGGCAAGCCGATTGAGAGCCAGCGACACGTCGCCGGCGAGAACATCCAGCAGGTCGCGCGCGAAGATCTCGAGATGCTCCGTAAGGCTCGCGACCGTCAATCGTTCGCCCGGCCGCTCGAAGGTGCGCACCTTGCTCGCCTGATAGGAGATCATGGCCGAGAGCAGGCCATTGCGATCTCCGAACCACTTGTAGAGGCTTTCCTTCGAGCAATTGGCGGCACGCGCCAGGCCAGCCGTTGTCACGGCCTTGTCGCCACCTTCCACGAGCAGACGCAGTGCCTCTGCCAGAACGGCGTTCTGGCGTGGCGTGAATTCCGAGGTCTGGTTGTCGCTGGACATGCGCGCCTCCTGGTACCGTACGGTACGGTTCGCAATTCTTATGTCCTCGTGTGACGGCAAGGTCAAGAACAAAAATGCAGAAAAAATTGGCACATGCCTCTGCACGAGGGCTGCGAAGGAGGCAGTTTAATCCCTGCCCGGCCCCCAAAACATCCGCCGAACAGCCCCTCTCGCGATGAAACAACAGTCACAAAAGGGTGATTGCAATAAAAAACGATCGTTATGCAGCATAGTTAAATGACAGCAAATTTCCGCCCTAACCC